>NZ_JBQQCA010000060.1:0-44652 GCF_052246635.1 Streptomyces sp. 6N223
GCCCTCGTGGGGTCGCCCGGCGCGCCGGGGTGGTGTCCGCGTGTCCGCGTCTGTCAGATGTCGAAGTAGAGCTCGAACTCGTGCGGGTGCGGACGCTGCGCCATGGGCGCGATCTCCTTCTCCCGCTTGAAGTCGATCCAGGTCTCGATCACGTCGGCGGTGAAGACGCCGCCCGCCTGGAGGTAGTCGTTGTCCTCCTCCAGGGCCTCCAGCACGGCCGGGAGGGACGCCGGGACCTGCGGCAGCTCGGCGTGCTCCTCGGGGGCCAGCTCGTAGAGGTCCTTGTCGATCGGCTCCGGCGGCTCGATCTTGTTCTTGACGCCGTCCAGGCCCGCCAGCATCATCGCCGCGAAGGCGAGGTAGGGGTTGCAGGACGGGTCGGGGGCGCGGAACTCCACGCGCTTGGCCTTCGGGTTCGAGCCGGTGATCGGGATCCGCAGCGCGGCCGAGCGGTTGCGCTGCGAGTAGACCAGGTTGACCGGGGCCTCGAAGCCGGGGACCAGGCGGTGGTAGGAGTTGACCGTCGGGTTGGTGAACGCCAGCAGCGAGGGGGCGTGCCGCAGCAGGCCGCCGATGTAGTACCGGGCGGTGTCGGACAGGCCGGCGTAGCCCTGCTCGTCGTAGAAGAGCGGGGTGCCGCCTGACCACAGCGACTGGTGGCAGTGCATGCCGCTGCCGTTGTCGCCGAAGATCGGCTTCGGCATGAAGGTCGCCGTCTTGCCGTTGCGCCACGCCACGTTCTTGACGATGTACTTGTACAGCATCAGGTCGTCGGCGGCGGCCAGCAGCGTGTTGAACTGGTAGTTGATCTCGGCCTGGCCGGCGGTGCCCACCTCGTGGTGCTGGCGCTCGACCTTCAGGCCGACCTTCATCAGCTCCAGCGTGATCTCGGCGCGCAGGTCCGCGAAGTGGTCCACGGGCGGGGCCGGGAAGTACCCGCCCTTGTAGCGGACCTTGTAGGCGCGGTTGCCGCCCTCCTCGATGGCGCCGGTGTTCCAGGCGCCGGCCTCGGAGTCGATGTAGTAGTACCCGGCGTTGGTCTTCGTCTCGAAGCGCACGTCGTCGAAGACGTAGAACTCGGCCTCCGGGCCGAAGTACGCGGTGTCGGCGATCCCCGAGGAGGCCAGGTACGCCTCGGCCTTCTTCGCCACGTTGCGCGGGTCGCGGCTGTAGGCCTCGCCGGTCACCGGGTCGTGGATGAAGAAGTTGATGTTGAGCGTCCTGTCCTTGCGGAACGGGTCCACGCGCGCGGTGGACAGGTCCGGGACGAGCGCCATGTCGGACTCGTGGATGGCCTGGAACCCGCGGATCGACGACCCGTCGAACATCACGCTTCCGGTCGGGTCGAAGCTCTCGACCGGGACGGTCAGGTGCTGCATGATGCCCGGCAGGTCACAGAACCGGACGTCGACGAACTTGACGTCGGTATCCGAAATGAACTTGTTGATCTCGTCGGCGTTCTGGAACATCCGATGTCCTCCTAGCCCGCCGCATGGGCGGGGAATGCGCAGCTCGGGGAATGGCCCGGCACGCGGGCCTGCCGGGGCCGACCCTAAAGACGACCCATTTCTCAGGCGTGACCCATTTGTTTCTCCAATGTTAACCAGGTCGCACGGCGGCCCGGGCCCCGCGGGGGCGCGCCCGGGCCGGCCGGGCCGCCGCGCTACCGTGGAGCAATGGACAAGCGGATGGCGACTGGTCCCGGGCCCTCCGGCCCCCGCGTGACGGCCGGGGACATGGGGGACGACGCCGGTTACCGGGGCGAGCGGCTGGGCCTGCCCGAGGACGGCCCGGGCTCCATCGCCCCCGTCGGCAGGCGGCTCGCCGCGATCCTGGTCGACTGGGCGGCGTGCACCGTGATCGCATACGGTCTGCTCGCCGACGGTCAGGCCGTCGCGGCCAGCAACTGGACCCTGGCCGTCTTCTTCGTCATGGGCGTGCTGACCGTCGGCACGCTCGGCGTCACGCCGGGCAAGCGGCTGCTCAACCTGCGGGTGGTGCACGTGAGCGGCGAGCGGCTCAGCTTCCCGCGGGCCGCGCTGCGGACGCTGCTGCTGTCGCTCGCGCTTCCGGCGCTCGTCTGGGACCGCGACAGCCGCGGCCTGCACGACCGCCTCACCGGGGCGCTGCAGATCCGCAGCTGAGGGGCTCCGCCCTCATCGCCCCTTCCCGTTCCCGATGCCGCACGGCCCCGATGCCGCACGACGGGGAAGCCGGGGGATCCGGCGAACGGGGAAACCGGCGAAACTACCGGCCCCGGCGTTGGATGTTGCCCTTGGGCAGGCGCATGCCCTTCGGCATCGGGCCCTTCGGCAGCGGCATGTTCTGCATCAGGTCGCCCATCGCCCGCAGCCGGTCGTTGACCTCCGTGACGCGCGGGCCTGCCAGCACCTTCGGGAACTTCAGCACCGTCGAGCGCAGCTTCTTCAGCTCCACCTGGCCCTCGCCCCGGCCCACGATCACGTCGTGCACCGGCACATCCGAGACCACGCGGTTCATGCGCCGCTTCTCGGCGGCGATCAGCTGCTTCAGCCGGTTCGGATTGCCCTCGCCGACCAGCACCACGCCGCACTTGCCCACTGCCCGGTGCACCACGTTCTGGTTCCGGTCGATCGCCACTGCGGGGGTGAAGTTGATGCCGCGCCGCATGTTCTCCAGCACCGCCGCGGCGGCGCCCGGCTGGCCCTCCATCTGGCCGAACGCCGCCCGCTCGGCCCGCCGGCCGAAGACGATCGCGGTCGTCAGCAGCGCCACGAGGAGACCCAGGATGCCCAGGTAGATCGGGTGGCCGATCAGGAAGCCCAGGCCGAGGATCACGCCGAAGGTGCCCAGGCCGACCGCCGAGATGATCCAGCCGATCCACCGGTCGCCCCGCCGGGTCATCTTGTAGGTGAGGCCGATCTGCTTCAGCCGCCCCGGGTTCTCGTCGGCCTGTGCCTTGGACTTGTCCTTCCGCGCCATGCCGGCCAGTCTACGGGCCCGTCCGGCTCAGCGGATCACTCGGTCTCCCACTCGCACCTCGCGCAGCGCCCGCAGCGACCGTTCCGCCTGGCGGCGGGCGGCGGCGCGCTCCCGGTCCTCCCTGACGGCGGCCCGGGCGTTGCGCAGCGCGCGGCGCAGGATCCGTTCCTCCAAAGCGCGCAGCGGCGCGGTCATGGTGCTCATGTCTGAAGAGTCTCGCTTGGTGGCGTTACCGGACGGTGTCCGGGCGGTCAAAGCCGTTCAACAGGCGGACGCCGCTCACGCGGCGCGCGGGGCGTCCCCGGCCTCGCCGCCGCTCTCGCGCCGCGCGACGGCCTGCTGGTACAGCCGCCCGGCGCGGTAGGAGGAGCGCACCATCGGCCCGGACATCACGCCCGAGAAGCCGATCTCCTCGGCCTCCTCGCGCAGCTCCACGAACTCCTCCGGCTTCACCCACCGCTCCACGGGGTGGTGGCGCGGCGTGGGCCGCAGGTACTGCGTGATGGTGATCAGTTCGCAGCCCGCCGCGTGCAGGTCGCGCAGCGCCTGGCCGACCTCCTCGCGGGTTTCGCCCAGGCCCAGGATCAGGTTGGACTTGGTGACCAGCCCGGCCTCGCGGGCCATGGTCAGCACCCGCAGCGAGCGCTCGTAGGTGAACGCCGGGCGGATGCGCCGGAAGATGCGCGGCACCGTCTCCACGTTGTGCGCCAGCACCTCGGGCCGCGAGGAGAAGACCTCGGCGAGCTGCTCGGGCTCGGCGTTGAAGTCGGGGATGAGCAGCTCGACGCCGGTGCCCGGCATCGTGCCGTGGATCTGGCGCACCGTCTCGGCGTACAGCCAGGCGCCGCCGTCCGGCAGGTCGTCGCGGGCGACGCCGGTGACCGTGGCGTACCTGAGGCCCATCTGCCGCACCGACTCCGCGACCCGGCGCGGCTCGTCGCGGTCCAGCTCGGCGGGCTTGCCGGTGTCGATCTGGCAGAAGTCGCAGCGCCGGGTGCACTGCTCGCCGCCGATGAGGAAGGTCGCCTCGCGGTCCTCCCAGCACTCGAAGATGTTGGGACAGCCGGCCTCCTGGCAGACGGTGTGCAGGCCCTCGCGCTTCACCAGGCTCTGCAGCTCCCGGTACTCCGGGCCCATCTTCGCGCGCGTCTTGATCCACTCGGGCTTGCGCTCGATCGGGGTCTGGCTGTTCCGGACCTCGAGGCGCAGCAGCCTGCGCCCCTCGGGTGCGACAGCGGACACGTCCGGCTCCCTAAGACTTCGATTCCTCGGCGAACCCCAGCGTACGCCTGTGGTTGTGCGGGTCCCGCGGGTGTCCGGGTCAGACGGCGCGGGGGAGGGGCACCGCCGCGTCCAGCACCGCCCGCAGGTGCTTCTCCACCACGGGCAGCACCTCCGAGACCGGCACGCGGCGCCCCAGCTCCTCGGAGAGCGAGGTCACCCCGGCGTCCCGGATGCCGCACGGCACGATCCGGTCGAAGGAGGTCATGTCGGGGTCGCAGTTGAGCGAGAAGCCGTGCATGGTGACGCCCTTGGCGACGCGGATGCCGATGTTGCACAGCTTGCGGTCCTCGCCGCGCTGTCCGGCGTTGGACGGCGCGTACTCCGGGCCGCGCAGCCGGGCGTCGAACTCCTCGTCCTGCAGCCGCGGATCGAAGTCGAGCGACAGGCCCCCGAGGCCGCCGGCGGGCCCGCCCGGCAGGCGTTCGCCCAGCAGCCACACGCCGCTGCGGCCCTCCACCCGCGTGGTCTCCAGGCCGAACTCCGCACAGGTGGCGATGATCGCGTCCTCCAGCCGCCGCACGTGCGCGATCACGTCCACCGGCCGCGGCAGCTTCAGGATCGGGTACCCCACGAGCTGTCCGGGCCCGTGCCAGGTGATCTTCCCGCCCCGGTCGACGTCGATGACGGGCGTGCCGTCCAGCGGCCGCTCGCTCTCGTGCGTGCGCCGGCCCGCGGTGTACACCGGCGGGTGCTCCAGCAGCAGGCAGGTGTCGGGGATCTCGTCGGCGAACCGGGCCGCGTGGACCCGCCTTTGCTCCTGCCAGGCCGCGTGGTACTCGACGGCCTCCGCACCGAAGCCGAGATGGACGAAGCGCAACTCGCTCACGGCGGCTCTTCCTCTCTCCAGGGCACTTCAGACCACTGTACGGCCGTCCCGATCGTGTTCCCCAGGCGGGCTGCGGCTCACACATATGGATGAATCCTGAGCGCACTCGGCTACGAGACGGGGCAGGACCGTTACATTCACGCCGTTCCAGCCGCACCGCCGTAAGGCAGGAGACCGCATCGCTGATGTCCACGGAACGACCACGAGGCACGACCTCCCATCAGGGTTCCCAGTCAGGCGCCTCACCCCAGCGCACCCCCAACCGCCAGCTCGCCGCGCTCATCGCCGAAGCCGGCTTCTCCCATGCCGGGCTGGCCAGACGGGTCGATCAGCTCGGCCTCGAACACGGCCTGGATCTCAGGTATGACAAGACCTCGGTCACCCGCTGGCTGCGGGGCCAGCGCCCGCGCGGCACCACGCCGGCGCTGATCGCCGAGGTCTTCACCCGCCGGCTCGGCCGCCGCCTGTCCGCCCAGGACCTGGGGCTCGAGGCGTGCGCCCCGGTCTACGCCGGGCTGGAGTTCGCCGCGACCCCCGCCGAGGCGGTGGACATCGTGGCGGGGCTGTGGCGCAAGGACTCCGGCAGCTACGCCGAGCTGCGGAAGATCGCCTTCACGCCGGCCGGGCTCGTGGTGCCCAGCAGGGACTGGCTCATCGGGCGGCCGGACGAACGGGTGGCGCGCGGCGACCCCGGCACGGGCGGCGGAGGGGGACCGGGCGCCGGCCCCGGAGCGGGTCCGGGCGCCGGTCCGAGTGCCGGTCCGGGCTCTGGCTCGGGAGCCGGTCCGGGAGCCGGCCCGGGAGCCGGTCCGGGAGCCGTGAACAGCGTCGGCGGGCCGCCGGGCGGCAACGGCGGCCCCGGCCTCCGCGTGCCGGAGCAGACCCGCGGCGTGAGCCGTACGCCGCCCCCGCCGGGCGCCGCCGGCGCGGCGGCCCTGGCCGGGCGCCTGCCGCGCCCCGGACAGGCCGTCGGCGCCGGGGCCCACGGCCCGCGCCCCAGCCCGCTCGACCGGATCGAACGCGGGCCCGGCCAGCGCGTCACCGCCGGCGACATCGCCGCGCTGCGCTCGGTCTCCGAGCTCTTCCGCGCCCTCGACCAGGCGTACGGCGGCGGGCACGCCCGGCAGGCCCTGGTGCGCTACCTGGAGCACGAGCTGGAGCCGATGCTGCGCGGCACCTACGGCGAGCAGACCGGGCGCCGGCTGTTCTCCGCCGCCGCCGAGCTGACGCGGCTGGCTGGCTGGACGGCGTACGACATCGCCGCCCACGGCCTGGCGCAGCGCTACTTCGTGCAGGCGCTCCGGCTGGCCCAGGCCGCGGGCGACCGCTCCTACGGCAGCTATGTGCTGGTGTCCATGAGCCGCCAGGCGGTCTACCTCGGGCACGGCAGGGAGGCGGTGCAGCTCGCCCGGGTGGCGCAGCAGGGCATGGCCAGCTCGGCGCCGCCCACGGTGCAGGCGCTGCTCCACGCCGTCGAGGCGCGCGGGCACGGGCTGCTGGGGGAGGTGCGCTCGTGCACGGCCGCGCTGGCCCGGGCGGAGCGTGCGCTGGAGGCCGCGCGGCGGGGCGAGGAGGTGCCGCACTGGGCCCGCTTCTTCGACGAGGCGCAGCTCGCGGACGAGTTGGCCCACTGCCACCGGGACCTCAAGCAGCACCGCGCCGCCGCGCGCCACGCGGAGCGGTCGCTGCAGCTGCGCTCGCCGTCGTACGCCCGCAGCCGCCTGTTCTGCCGGGTGGTGCTGGCGTGCGCCCGGCTGGGTCTCGGCGACGTCGACCAGGCGTGCACGCTGGCGGGCGAGGCGGCGCAGCAGGCGTCCGAGATGCGGTCGGCTCGCGCGCACGAGTATCTCCAGGACTTCGAACGCCGCCTGGAGCCGTATCGCGACGCGGCACCGGCGCGCGCGTACCGGGAGAAGACGGCCGCACTCGTGTGAACGAACCGGAGGGCTCCGCCCTCCGGGCCCCCCGCCACGGTCCGCACGTGGCGGGGTGCCCGGGGCGGAGCCCCCGGATCACGCCGGGATCGGGGCGGGGGCCGGGGCGGCCGGTTCCGCCGGCTCGGCCGACGCGGGGCGCAGGCCCGCGTCGGTGAGCAGGGACTCCGCCGCGCGGCGGGCCGACGCGAGGTCGCCGGGGAGGCCGGGCACGTCGCGGTGGTCGCCGCAGACGTAGAGCCCGTCCAGCAGCCGGACCCGCCGCGCGCCGGTGTACGGCGGCGGGACCACCGGCACGGCCAGCGGGTCGTGGTGCGCGTCCAGCAGCTCCCAGTCCTCCGCCGACGCCTGGTGCAGTTCCGCGAGCTGCGGCCTGGCGGCCTTGTCCAGCAGCTCCGGCGGCTCCGACGACCGGGGGCCGAGGACCACGGAGGTGACCAGCCCCCAGCCCGCCGGCGCCCGCGCGGGGTCGGCGGCCGAGACGTGCAGCGTGTGGGCGACGGGCCCGCGCCCGGCGGCGTCGACGATCAGCGTGGGCCCGCCCTCGGGCGCGCCGAGCGCGGCGGCCGGCGCGGCGTGGTGCAGCACGGTCGCCGGCCGGTGGGCGGGCATCCGCAGCCCGGGCAGCAGCCGGGCCGCCTCGGCCGCGCCGGTGGCGACGACCACCGCGCGGCAGCGCACGGTCGCGCGCGGGCCGCCCCCGGCCGGCTCGGTCTCGACGGCGGTCGTCGCGACGGCCACGGCCCGCCGCCCGGTGCGCAGCGCGACCGTCTCGGGCAGGGCGGCGGCCAGCAGCTCGGGCAGGGCGGGCGTGCCCGGGGCGGGCACGGCGATCCCGCGGCGGGCGAACGCGCGCAGCCTGAGGTCGCCCAGCCTGCTGGAGGAGGCCAGCTCGGGGTCGCCGAGCAGGGCGGTGAGCAGGGGCCGCAGCTGGTACTCGGCGACCGGGCCGGGGACGCCCCGGACGCGGAGCGCGGCGGCGGTGCTCAGCTCGCGTCGCGCACGCCGCCCGCGCGGCCGGACGTCCACGAACTGGTCGAAGGCACGGGAGCGTTCGGGCCGGTCGGCGGCGTTCTCCGCGCTCTCCGTCACCGCGCCGACGCGGTGCGAGCGGGTGGCGCCACGCAGCAGCACGCCGCCGGTCAGGCGGCTCAGCGGCAGCGGGCGCGGCAGCCGGTTCAGTTCGGGGCGGTGGTTGTTCAGCAGCGGCTGGCTGCCTCGGTCGAGGCGGAAGCCGTCGCGCCGCTCGGTGGCCATGCGGCCGCCGGGCCGGTCGGCCGCCTCGACGAGGACGACGGTCAGACCGGCGGAGCCCAGCAGATGCGCGGCCAGCAGCCCGGCAGGGCCGCCGCCCACGACGACGACGTCGGCGCTCTCCGCGGCCGCTCCTCGCATCTGTCGGTGGATGAGCTGACGTATGTGGGGATCCTTGTGGTGATCCATGCCGTGTATCCGGCTGCCTGGCACGGGCCCTCCTGGTGAGGCGGTCGGTGCGGCCTTCCGAGCGGCGGAAGGGAAAGATGGGGAGAAGGGAGAGAAGAGGGGAGAAGAGGAAGGATACGGATGAACAGGCCATGGGTGAGCCTGCTCGAACTGATGCCCGGCGTTCGGCCCGGAGAATCCCGACCAGGCAGACGGTTCCCGGCGCTCAGCGGCGGGCGACCGCGGCGCGCAGCGCGTCGTCGATGCCCGGATGGCCGAAGGTGAAGCCCGCGGCCAGCAGCCGGGCGGGCAGCACCCGCTGGCTGCCCAGCACGTCCTCGGCGAAGTCCCCGAGCGCCAGCCGCAGCAGGGGCGCGGGCGCGGCGAAGAGCGTGGGCCGGTGCAGCACGCGCCCCATCGCCCGGGTCGCCTCCCGGTTGGTGACCGGCTCCGGGCCCGTCAGATTCACCGGACCCGACAGCTTCGTGTCATCGCGCAGCAGGAAGCGCAACGCCGCGATGTGGTCGTCGAGCGCGATGAAGCTCCAGTACTGCCTGCCGTTGCCGAGCCGCCCGCCAAGGCCCGCCCGGAAGAGGGGGAACAGCCGCCCCCAGGCGCCGCCGGAGCGGGCCACCACCAGGCCGGTGCGCAGGAACGCCGTGCGCACGCCCGCCCGCTCGGCGGGGGCGGCGGCCGCCTCCCACTCCTGACACAGCTCGGCCAGGAACCCCGTCCCGGCCGGGGCGTCCTCGTCCACGGCCCGGTCGCCGGTGTCGCCGTAGTACCCGATGGCGCTGCCGCACAGGAAGACGCGCGGCGGGGTGTCCAGCGAGGCGATGGCGGCGGCCACGGCGGCCGTGCCCAGCACCCGGCTGTCGCGGATCTCCCGCTTGTAGCGGGCGGTCCAGCGCCGGTCGCCGACGCCGGCTCCCGCCAGGTGCACCACGGCCTGGCATCCCTCGATCGCGGCGGCCGTCAGCTCCTGGCGCCGCCCGCTCGGGTCCCACTCCGCCTCGTCGCGCGCCCGCGCCGGCCGGCGCACCAGCCGCACCACCTCGTGCCCGTCCGCCCGGAGGGCGCCCACCAGGGCCGAGCCGATGAGGCCGGAGGAGCCGGTGACGGCGATGCGGGAGGGTGCGTCCACGGTTGCCATCCTGACGGATCGTCGCCCGCGCCGCGAACGCGGGGGGCCCGAGGGCGTTCAGCTGCGTGCAGCCGCCTTGAGCTGCCTTGAGCTGCCTTCAGATGCGGAAGCGGGCCCACAGGCGCGGGTACGCCGCCGCAAGGGCCCGGGCGTCCTCGAAGTCCAGCGGGGTGCCCTCCGGCTCCGGCGGCGGCTCGGGCAGGCCGAGGTCGGGCAGCTCGACGCCGGTGAGCTGCTCGTAGGCGTCGAACGCCGCGTACCCGAAGTCCTCGGCCTCGCCGTCGCTCTCCGGGTCGAAGCTCTCCAGCAGCTCGGCCAGGGCGTCGGGGTCGTGCAGCGCGCCCTCGAAAACGTGTCTGCCCCGGCTGATCAGCCAGCAGCGGAAGTTCTCGAACGTGTCGTCGCTCGCGCCGTCCAGCAGGACCCAGGCGGCGCCCCACAGGTCCCAGCGGTACGCCCGGTTGAAGCGCGCCTCGAAGTGCCGGGCGAAGTCGGCGACGGCCTCCGGGTCGAGCCCGGTCAGCCGGTCGACGAGCATCTCGGCATGCGCCTCCGGATCGCCGCCCGCCGCCTCCCGGGTGGTGTCCACGATCTCCCAGAAGTCCGTCTCGTCCATCACGGCTCCAGCATCCGCGCTCCCGGGCCGCCGCGCACGCCGTGTCGCCCGGAGAGCCGAATCCGGACAGAAGATGTCGGGTTTCGCTGGCAGTCTCGCGCTCGTACCCCACTCTCGTTCTCGGAAGGACACACAGGTGCAGGTGCAGGACACGACAGGCACGGGACCGCTGGCTGGCCGGATCGCGCTGGTGGCCGGGGCGACCCGCGGCTCCGGCCGGGCGATGGCGGTCGAGCTCGGCCGCTCCGGCGCGACCGTCTACGTGACCGGGCGTACCACCCGGACGCACGTCAGCGAGGTCGGCCGGGCCAGCGAGACCATCGAGGAGACCGCCGAGCTCGTCAGCGAGGCCGGGCGGGCGAGCGGCGGCAAGGGCATCGCGGTGCCCACCGACCATCTGGAGCGGGAGCAGGTCAGGGCCCTGGTCGAACGCGTCGACGCCGAACAGGGGCGCCTCGACGTGCTGGTGAACGACATCTGGGGCGGCGACCACCTGATGAGCATCCCCTCCAGCGGGAAGATGTGGGAACAGGACCTGGACAAGGGCCTGCGGATGCTGCGGCTCGGCGTCGAGACGCACCTCGTCACCAGCCACTACGCGCTGCCGCTGCTGGTGCGCCGGCCCGGCGGGCTGCTGGTGGAGGTCACGGACGGCACCGCGGAGTTCAACAAGCACTACCGCGAACACCTCTACTACGACCTCGCCAAGAACGCCCCGATCCGGATGGCGTTCGGCCTCGCAGAGGAGCTGCGCGGGCTCGGCTGCACCGCCGTCTCGCTCACCCCCGGCTGGCTGCGCTCGGAGGCGATGCTCGACACCCACTTCAAGGTGACCGAGGAGAACTGGCGCGAGGGGATGAAGGTGGACCCCCACTTCGCGATCTCCGAGTCGCCCGTCTACGTGGGCCGCGCCCTGGCCGCCCTCGCCGCCGACCCGGACGTGGCCCGCTGGAACGGCCAGTCCCTCAGCAGCGGGCAGCTCGCCCGGGAGTACGGCTTCACCGACGCCGACGGATCGCAGCCGGACTCCATCCGCTACATTCTGGAGGTCGTCTACGGCGGCAAGGAGGCGAGCGCGGAGGACTACCGCTGAGCTGGATCCTCCCCACGCCGCCCTCGCACCGCTCGGCGCCGGAGCGCCTCCCGGGCTTCGTCCGGCGGTCACGCCGTGCGGATCCGGCCCCCGGCTACCGCCGATAGAGGGCGGCTGCCCTCGCCGCCGCCTCCGCGAAGCGCTCGCGCAGCGCGGGCGGGCCCAGGATCTCCACCTCCGGGCCGAGCGCGAGCAGCTGGCTGTAGGCGACGTCCTGGGACTCGATGGGGAGGGTGACGGTGACACGCCCCTCCCCGTCGGGCTCCCCGGCCGCCGCCAGCGCCTCGTCCGCCGCCCCCCGGTCGGTGGCGTACCGCAGGATCCGCGCCCCGGCCGGGGTCAGCCGCAGCACCACCTCCTCGCGGAGGATGGAGCGGGCGAACGCCGCGGCCCGCTCCTCCCAGAAGGCGGGCAGATCGAACTCCTCGTCGCGCTCGAAGCGTTCCCCGGCCGGCTCGGCGTGGCCGAAGCGGCCGACCCGGTACACGCGGAGGCTCCCGCCGTCCCCCTCCGCCGCCCGCGCCGCCAGGTACCAGACGCCCGCCTTCAGCACCAGGCCGTACGGCTCCAGCCGCCGCGCCACCTCCGCCCCGTCCCGCCGCCGGTAGCGCACGTCCAGGCGCAGGTCGTCCCAGACGGCCTCGGCGACGGCGGGCAGCAGCTCGGGCGTCTCCGGCGGCTGCCACCAGCCGGGGGCGTCCAGGTGGAAGCGCTGGGCCGCGCTGTCGTGGGCGTCGCGCAGCTCGGGGATCAACGCCGCCGAAACCTTCAGGCGGGCCGCGGAGGCCGCGTCGGCCAGGCCCATCTCGCGCAGCGCGGAGGGCACCCCGGAGAGGAAGAGGGCCTCGGCCTCGCTGCGGCCGAGCCCGGTCAGCCGGGTGCGGTAGCCGCCCACGAGCCGGTAGCCGCCGGCGCGGCCCCGGTCGGCGTAGACCGGCACACCGGCCTCGGAGAGCGCCGCGACGTCCCGGGCGACCGTCCGCTCCGAGACCTCCAGCTCCGCCGCCAGCTCGGCGGCGGTCATCGCCCGCCGCGCCTGAAGCAGCAACACCATCCTGATCAGCCGGGCCGCGCGCATGGACCCCATGATGCCGGGCGCCCCCGTGAGGGCCGGGTCCCGTGCTTCGGCGCGACGTACGGGACCCGGGCCTCGGGTGGGAACCGCGCTGCGGGGCAGGACAGGCAGTGCGGCGCGGCTCGTCTTTCGGAGACGACTCTAGGCCTCTGATCGATGATCGATCAAAGGGTTGGAAGAAGAAAATCTCCGAAACAGGGAAATTGGCATCCGGTGCCCGGCGGTCAGGCACGCGGTGCACAGTTCAGCACGTGCGCCTTCACCAGCTCGCCGATGCGCGGATCGCGCCGCAGGAAGGCGTCGATGAGCTCCTGGTGTTCCTCGGCGTAGGACTGCTGGCGGGTGCCGAGCCAGCGGATCGAGAGCGCCGTGACGACCTCGATGCCCAGGGACTCCCAGGTGTGCAGCAGCACGCTGTTGCCGGACGCCTTCACCAGCTGGCGGTGGAACGCCACCGTGTGCTTCACCTGCGCCTCGCCGTCGCCGAGCCGGTCGGCCCCGGTGAGCGCGGCCACCTCGGGCTCCAGCGCCGAGATGTCCTTGGCGAGCCGGTCGGCGGCCAGCTCGGCGGCGATCTGCTCCAGGCCCGCCCGCACCGGATAGATCTCCTCCAGGTCGGCGGCGGTCAGCGCCCGCACCCGCACGCCCTTGTTGGGGGAGGACTCGATCAGCCGCAGCGACTCCAGCTCGCGCAGCGCCTCGCGCACCGGCGTCTGGCTGACCTGCAGCTCGACCGCGATCCGCCGCTCCACGATCCGCTCGCCCGGCTGCCAGCGCCCGCTGACGATGCCCTCCACGATGTGCTCGCGGATCTGCTCGCGCAGCGAATGGACGACGGGCGGGATGCTCATCTCGTGCTCCTCGCTATGAGGTCGGACGTACGGACGCGCCCCGCCCGGCGCGGGTGGCCGGGTGGGGCGCGGGGCGCTTGGCGCGCGGGAGCGCGTGAGCGCGGTCTACAGGCCGAGCTCGCCCTCGAACTCGCCGGCCTCCAGACGGGCCCTGACGTCCGTCAGGTACCGGGCGGCGTCGGCGCCGTCGACCAGCTGGTGGTCGTAGGAGAGGGTGAGGTACACCATGTCCCGGATGGCGATGGTCTCGCCCAGCTCGGGGTGGTCGACGACCACCGGGCGGCGCACGGTGGCGCCGATGCCGAGCTCGGCGACCTGCGGGTAGTTCACGATGATGGTGTCGAACAGGGCGCCTCGCGAGCCCGTGTTGCTGATCGTGAACGTGCCGCCGGACATGTCGTCCGGGGTCAGGCCGCCGCCGCGTACCTTGCCCGCCAGCTCCGCGGTCTTCTTCGCGATGCCGGCCAGGCTCAGGTCGCCCGCGCCCTTGATGACGGGGACCATCAGGCCCTTCTCGGAGTCGACCGCGATGCCGACGTTCTCCACGTCGTGGTACGTGACCGTGCCGTCGTCGTTGATGCGGGCGTTGATGGACGGGTGGGCCTTCAGTGCCTCGGCCGCGGCCTTGACGAAGAACGGCATGGGCGAGAGCTTCACGCCCTCCCGCGCCAGGAACGCCTCCTTGGCGCGGGCCCGCAGCCGCATGATCCGGGTGACGTCCACCTCCACGACGGAGGACAGCTGCGCCTGGTTGTGCAGCGCCTTCATCATGTTCTCGCCGATGAGCTTGCGGATGCGGCTCATCTTCACGGTCTGGCCGCGCAGCGGCGAGGGCTGGACGGCGGCCGGGGCCTTGGCCGGTGCGGCCGGTGCGGCCGTGGCGGGCGCCGCCGGTGCGGCGGCCGCGGCCTTGGCGGCCTCGGCGGCGGCGAGGACGTCCTGCTTGCGGATGCGGCCGCCGACGCCGGAGCCGGTCACGGTGGACAGGTCGACGCCGTGCTCGGTGGCGAGCTTGCGCACCAGCGGCGTGACGTACGCCCCGTCGGTGGCCGGAGCCGCCGCCTGGGCGGGCGCCTGCGCCGCTGGCGGCGTGTAGGGAGCGCCGGCCGCGGGCGGCTGGGCGACCGGTGCGGGGGCCGCGGGCGCCGGTGCCGGTGCCGGCGCTTCCGCCGCCGGCGGTGCGGCCGACTCGGGAGCGGGCGCCGGCGCGGGGGCCGGTGCCGCCGGAGCCGCCGGTGCCGCGCCGGCGGGGGCCGCGCCCGGCGCGCCGATCACGCCGAGCTTGGCGCCGACCTCGGCCGTCTCGTCCTCCCCGACGGTGATCTCCAGCAGGGTGCCGGCGACCGGGGCGGGGATCTCGGTGTCCACCTTGTCGGTCGACACCTCGAGCAGCGGCTCGTCGGCCTCGACCTCCTCGCCGACGGCCTTCAGCCAGCGGGTGACGGTGCCCTCGGTGACCGACTCGCCCAGCGCGGGCAGCACGACGTCGGTGCCGGTGGCCCCGCCCGCGGGCGCCTGCGCGGCGGGCGCGGGAGCCGGCGCCGGGGCGGGAGCCGGCGCCGCCGCCTGCGGGGCGGGCTCGGGCGCAGGCGCCGGAGCCGGAGCCGGGGCGGGCTCGGGCGCCGGTGCGGGGGCGGGCGCTGCCTCGGCGGCGGGCGCTGGAGCCGCGGCCGGCGCCTCGCCCTCCTCGACGATGACGGCCAGCTCGGCGCCGACCTCCACCGTCTCGTCCTCGGCGACCTTGATGTTGGCCAGCACGCCCGCCGCCGGGGCGGGAATCTCGGTGTCCACCTTGTCGGTGGAGACTTCGAGCAATGGCTCGTCGGCCTCCACGCGCTCGCCCTCGGCCTTGAGCCAGCGGGTGACGGTGCCCTCGGTAACGCTCTCGCCGAGCGCCGGAAGGGTTACGGAAACCGCCATGGGTTCTGGTGCTCCTTACGAAAAGTGGTAACGCGGCCAGGTGTCGTCAGTCGTGGGAGTGCAGCGGCTTGCCCGCCAGGGCGAGATGGGCCTCGCCCAGCGCCTCGTTCTGCGTCGGGTGGGCGTGGATGAGCTGCGCCACCTCGTCGGGCAACGCCTCCCAGTTGTAGATCAGTTGCGCCTCGCCGACCTGCTCACCCAGCCGGTCCCCGACCATGTGAACGCCGACCACGGCGCCGTCGCGGACCCTGACCAGCTTGATCTCGCCGGTCGTCTTCAGGATCTTGCTCCTGCCGTTGCCGCCGAGGTTGTACCGCAGGGTGACCACCTGGTCGGCTCCGTACACCTCCTTGGCCTTCGCCTCCGTGATGCCGACGGAGGCGACCTCCGGGTGGCAGTAGGTAACCCGGGGCACGCCGTCGTAGTCGATCGGCGCCGGGTTCAGGCCCGCCAGGCGCTCCGCCACCAGGATGCCCTCGGCGAACCCGACGTGCGCGAGCTGCAGGGTCGGGATGAGGTCGCCGACCGCCGATATCGTCGGCACGTTCGTCCGGCAGTAGGGGTCGGTCAGCACGAAGCCGCGGTCCATCGCGATCCCGGCCTCCTCGTACCCCAGGCCCGCCGAGACCGGGCCCCGCCCGATGGCGACCAGCAGCAGCTCCGCCTCGAAGGTCTTGCCGCCCTCCAGCGTCACCCGGACGCCGTCGTCCGTGTACTCGGCCGAGGAGAAGAAGGTCCCGAGCGAGAAGGTGATGCCGCGCTTGCGGAAGGCCCGCTCCAGCAGCCGCGAGCTGTTCTCGTCCTCGGCCGGGACGAGGTGGGGCAGGCCCTCGACGATGGTGACCTCCGCGCCGAAGGACCGCCACGCCGAGGCGAACTCGACGCCGATGACGCCGCCGCCCAGCACGATCGCCGACTTCGGCACCCGGTCGAGGACCAGGGCGTGGTCGGAGGAGATGATCCGCTCCCCGTCGATGGTCAGGCCCGGCAGCGAGCGGGGCACCGAGCCGGTCGCCAGCAGGATGTGGCGGCCGGTGTAGCGCTGGCCGTTCACGTCGACGGAGGTGGGGGAGGACAGCCTGCCCTCGCCCTCCACGAAGGTGATCCCGCGCGAGGCGACCAGCCCCTGCAGGCCCTTGTACAGGCCCGAGATCACGCCGTCCTTGTACTTGTGCACCCCCGCCATGTCGATGCCGTCGAAGCTGCTGAGCACGCCGAACTCGGAGCCCTCGCGGGCCGCGTCGGCGATCTCTCCGGCATGCAGCAGGGCCTTGGTGGGGATACAGCCGTTGTGCAGGCAGGTGCCGCCCAGCTTGTTCTTCTCGACCAGGGCCACATCAAGGCCCAACTGCGAAGCACGCAGAGCCGCCGCGTAACCACCGCTGCCGCCGCCGAGAATCACCAGGTCGAAAACGGTGCTGGCGTCGTTCGCCACGTCACGTTCCTCCAAGGATGGGGTTGTGGGCCGCGGGTGCGCGGCCTTGCGTGTGGCTCGCCGTTGTGGTTGAGCCTGGCCCTGTCCTGCCAGGAGAACATCTTCGCACCTGCCGGGCGCCGACGAGACGCCGGGCCGTGCGCCGGGCGCCCGCAGGGCCGTTCGCCGGGCCGCGCGGCGGCCCGTCCCGGCCCACCCCGGCTCACGCCGCGAGCTCGCCCGCCGCCGCCCGCTCGGCCAGCAGGACCAGCGTGCGCACCGCGGAGCCCGTGCCGCCCTTGGGGGTGTAGCCGTACGGCGAGCCCTCGTGGAACGCCGGGCCCGCGATGTCCAGGTGCGCCCAGCGGGTGCCGTCCGGCACGAACTCCTTCAGGAACAGGCCCGCGGACAGCCCGCCTCCCTTCCGGCCGCCGACGTTCGCCATGTCCGCGACGGGGGACTTCATAGCCTCGAACAGCTCGCCGGGCATCGGCATCGGCCAGGACTGCTCCCCGGCCCGCCCCGCAGTCTCGTGCACCAGGTCCCGGAGCGCCTCGTCGTTGCCGAGCACGCCGAAGATCCGGTCGCCCAGGGCGATCGTCATCGCGCCGGTCAGCGTCGCCACGTCCAGCAGCGCGTCCGGCGACTCCTCGCAGGCCCGCGCGATGGCGTCGGCCATCACCAGCCGCCCCTCGGCGTCGGTGTTGCGCACCTCGACCGTCTTGCCGCTGTACATGCGCAGCACGTCGCCGGGACGGGTCGCCGAGCCGCCGGGCATGTTCTCGGCCAGCGCCAGCCAGCCGGTCAGGTTCACCGGCAGCTTCAGCCGGGCGGCGGCCACGACGGCGGCGAAGACGGCGGCGGCGCCGCTCATGTCGCACTTCATCGTCTCGTTGGCGCCCACCGGCTTCAGCGAGATGCCGCCCGAGTCGTAGGTGATGCCCTTGCCGACCAGGGCCAGCGTGGCGCCGGCCGCGTCGTGGGTGTACGACAGCCGCACCAGCCGGGGCGGGAACGCCGAGCCCTTGCCCACGCCGAGGATGCCGCCGTAGCCGCCGTCCGCCAGGGCCTGTTCGTCGAGCACCTCCGCCTTCAGCCCGAACTCCTCGGCCGCGGCCTGCACGGCGGCGGCGAAGTCGGCCGGCGCCAGGGCGTTGGGCGGCGTGTTCACCAGGTCGCGGGCGCGCGCCACCTCCTCGGCCAGCACCGAGGCCCGCGTGGCCGCCGCCTGCCGCGCGGCCCCCTCCTCGCCGTCCCCGGCGGCCGCGTCCAGCACGGTGACCCGCTCCAGCGGCGCCGAGCCGTTCGCCGCCTCCTCGCCCCCGCCGTCGCCGCGTTCGCGCTCGCCGCGGAACGCCGTGAAGGCGTAGGAGCCCAGCAGCGCGCCCTCGGCCACGGCGGCCAACTCGTCCCGGCCGCCCACCGGCAGCGCGAACGCCGCGTGCCCGGCCCCGGCCAGCGCCCGCGCCGCCGCGCCGGCGGCCCGCCGCAGCACCTCGGGGTCGTACGCCGCGTCCGCCTCGGGCGCGGGCCCGAGCCCCACGGCCACCACCAGCGGCGCCTTCAGCCCCTCGGGCGCGGGCAGCTTGGTGATCTCGTCCTCGCCGCCCTTGGCGCCCACGGTGGCGAGGGTCGCGGCGAGCCTGCCGCCGAACGCGGAGTCAACCGCCTCGGCGGCCGGCGAGCCCGGGGCGAGGGCCGGCCCCGCCCCGCCCTTGACGACGCCGACCACCACGGCGTCCGCGTCGGTCCGCGCGGCGGAGGAGGTGCTGAGGGTCAGGGAAGTCACGGTGAACTGGATCCTTTCGAGGACGCCCGGCCGAGCCGGGCGGGTCAGGCATGGGGTGGGGCTGGGGCAGAGGGCCGGGCCGGGCACGCGTGCCGAGCCGGCGGGGTGGCTCGTCCACCGTCGAGGCCCGGGCGGTCTCCGCCGGATCGCCCGCGGACGGCCCGGGCCCCAGGGCCGGGCCCGTACCCCCGTGTGTGAGGGCGGCCCTCCGCCGCCGTGCGGCGCGAGGCGCCTGACGCCGTGGGCCGGTCCGCCAGGATCCGGCAGAGACCGCCTGGGCCCGCGACGGCGGCAATGCGATTCCGCGGCGCCTCCCAGGTTCATCTGGCGAAAGCCTACGCCCCGGCACCGTCACCCGGTCGGGCGGTCGGGCGGTCGGGGGGTCAGGCGGTCAGGCGGTCACGGCGAGGACCACCAGCGTCACCGTGGCCGCCGTCTCCGCCGCCGCACCCAGCACGTCGCCGGTGACTCCTCCCAGCCGGCGGCGGCAGTGCCGCAGCAGCACCTCGGCCGCGCTCAGCCCCAGCACCACCGCGCTCGCCGCCGCCACCGCCCCGCCGGCGGCGGGGTCGGCGGTCAACGCGCCCAGCGCGGCGGCCACCAGGCAGGCGGCGCCCGCGGCGGCCAGCGCCCGGCCCACGCTCAGGCACCCCGCCACCGCCGCGCCGAGCCCGTCGGCGCGGGCGGGCGGCATGCCCTCGCGGCACGCCCAACTCAGCGCGGCCCGCCCGGCCAGGCAGCCGACCACGGCGGCGGCCAGGCCCTGGTCCTCGCCGTGGTGGAGGATCTCGTAGACCGCGGCGACCTGCGCCAGCAGCGCGAAGACGAGCGTGGCAACGCCGAACGGCCCGATGTCGGGCCGCCTCATCACGTCCAGCGCCTCCGCCGCGGGCCGCCCGCTGCCCAGGCCGTCGGCCAGGTCCGCCAGCCCGTCCAGGTGCAGGCCGCGGCTGAGCGCTGCCCAGGCCGCCACCGTGACCACGGAGGTCAGCAGCCAGCCCGCCTCCAGCTCCAGCAGCACCCAGGACAGCCCCGCGGCCGCCAGCCCGATCGCCAGTCCGGCCACCGGCGCGCACAGCATCCCGAGCCGCGCCGTCTCCCGGTCCCAGCGGGGCGAGCCCACCGGCAGCACCGTCAGCGTGCCGAACGCGAACCGCAGTCCGTCCCCGGCGCCGGGACCCGACGCTGCGGGCGGCGGCGAAGGAGGCGGCGGATGGCGCGGGGGCGGCGGGGCTGTCATCGCGGTCTGCTCCTCGGGGTCTCGGCGGCCGGTGTCCGGCCTCGGCCGGGCACCCGGGCGACCCGGGCGCCGGACGACGCGGCGGAGACCTACGTCGCCTCGGCGATCGCCGACGGCCGCTTCCCGGCCGCCGACTCCTCGCCGGACGCGGCGCCTTCGGCCTCCGGCTCCTTCTCCTCGGGTTCTTCGGGTTCTTCGGTGAGTTCGGCGGCGAGCGCGGCGGCCGAGCGCACCAGCGGCAACGCCAGCAGCGCGCCCGTGCCCTCACCCGCCGTCACGCCGTGGTCCATCAGCGGCTTGAGCGACATCCGGTCCAGCGCCTTGGTCTGGCCGGGCTCGCCGCTGGCCTGCCCGGCCAGCCACCAGTCCGGCGCGCGGAACGCGATCCGCTGCGCGACCAGCGCGCACGCCGCCGAGACGACGCCGTCGAGGATGACCGGGGTGCGGCGTACCGCGCACTGCAGCAGGAAGCCGGTGGTGGCCGTCAGGTCGGCGCCCGCGATGGCCGCCAGCAGCTTCAACTGGTCGCCCAGCACCGGCCGGGCACGGCGCAGCCCGTCCCGGATCGCCGCGCACTTGCGCATCCACGTCAGGTCGTCGATGCGCTCGCCGCCGCGCCCGGTGACGATCGAGGCGTCGGTGCCGCACATCGCGGCGATCAGCACACCGGCGGCGGTGGTGCCGCCGACGGAGACGTCGCCGAGCACCAGCAGGTCGGTGCCGGAGTCGGCCTCCTCGTCGGCGATGGCCATGCCGACGCGGAACGCCTGCTCCGCCTCCTCGGCGGTCAGCGTGTCCTCGACGTCGAGCCGCCCCGAGCCGCGCCGCACCCGGTGGCGGGTGACCTCCTCGGGCAGTTCGTCCGGCGCGCAGTCGAGGGAGAGGTCCACGACGCGCAGCGGCACGCCGGCGTTGCGCGCGAGCACGGCGACCGGGCTGGACCCGTCCAGGGTGCGGCGTACCAGGGAGGCGGCGGCGTCCCTGGGGCGGGCGGACACGCCGAGCTCGGCGACGCCGTGATCCCCGGCGAACAGCACGGCCCTCGGCCGCTCGATCGGCGCCACGGGCACCCTCGACTGGGCGGCCGCGAGCCAGGTGCCCAGCTCGTCGAGCCGCCCCAGCGCCCGGGCGGGCACCCCGACGCGCTTGCGCCGCTCCTCGGCTTGCCGCCGGACCCTGGTGCTCGGACGCTCGATCAGATCCCCGAAGTCATTGAGATTCAGGCCGCCGTCACTCATGAGCATGAGAGTACCGCCCGCCCTCTGCGGCGGCCCGGCGGCTCCGCACCGCCCACCCGCGCGGGCACGTCCTAGCCGCGCAGCGGCAGGGCCGTGCCCGCGACCACCAGCAGGACGTGTTCGCACTCCGCGGCCACCGCCGCGTTCAGGCGCCCCAGCTCGTCGCGGAAGCGGCGCCCCGCGACCGTGGGCGGCACGACCCCCGAGCCCGTCTCGTTGCTCACCGCCACCACCGTGCGCCGCGTCGCCCGCACCGCCGCCACCAGCGCCGCGGTCTCCCCGGCCAGCGCCTCGTCCGCCGCACCCGCCGGCCGCGCCTCGTCCCAGCAGCCGGCCTCCTCCATGGCATGGGCCAGCCACAGCGTCAGGCAGTCGATCAGCAGCGGCGGCCCGTCGCCGGCCAGCAGCGGCACCAGGTCGCGGGTCTCCGCCGTGGTCCAGCCGGGCGGCCGGCGTTCCCGGTGGGCGGCGACGCGGGCCGCCCACTCCGGGTCGTCGGGGAGCCGCCCGCCGGTGGCGGCGTACACCACGTCGGGAAACGCCGCCAGCCGCCGCTCCGCCTCGGCCGACTTGCCCGAGCGCGCACCGCCCAGCACCAGCGTGCGGCGCGGCGGATCGGGCACGAGCTGGTAGCCGCCCACCGACAGCGTGGCGCCGTCCGGCTCGGCCCGCGCCCCCGCCGCCGCGAGGCGGCGGTGCACCTCGGCGCCCGGCGGCACCTCGTGGCCGAGGTGGACGGCGAGGACATCCGTGGTCACGCCCACCGCGCCCGCCGCCCGCAGCCGCGCCAGCGCGTCCGGCCGCCCGGTCACGTCGAGGAGCACCAGGTCGAAGGGCCGCTCCATCGCCCTGAGCCCGGCCGGCGCGCCCCCCGGCGGCAGGTACAGCAGCCGGTCGCCCTCCGGCCCGGTCACGGCGTATCCCGTGCCGGGCGCGTCCACCGCCACCGCCCGCACCCGGTGGCCGGTGAGCAACGCCAACTCCCGCCCGTCCGGCACCCGCACCGGCGCGGGCAGCCCGGGCGGCAGCTCCAGCACGGGGCCGGTGTGCGGGTGGGTGAGCAGCACCTGCCGTACGCCGTGGAGCGACCGGCCGGCGCGCGCGGCGGACAGCACGGCGCCCGGCGTCAGGTCGAGCAGCAGCACCCCGTCGAGCAGCACGGCGGTCGGGGTGCGGGCGTCCTCGCCCAGCGCCCGCGCGCAGGCGGCACAGGGGCAGCCGGGCCGGGGCAGCCCGTCGGGCGCGCCGGTGCCGAGGAGGGTGACGTCCACGCCCCGATCCTCTCGCCTCGCGCGGAACAGCGCGCGGTCGGCGGCGGGGCGGCCAAATGCGCTCCCGGTGATCTAGGCTGCGGACAAGTATGCCCAGTGGCAGCGGGAGGCGGATATGGCCTGGGAGTGGCGGTTCGAGAAGGCGGACGGCTCGACGACCGAGCCGTCGTCGGCCCCCGGCGACTTCGGCACCCAGGGCGACGCGGAGTCCTGGATCGGCGAGATCTGGCAGGAGCTGCTTCAGGAGGGCGTCGACCAGGTGACCCTGCTGGAGGACGGCGTCGAGGTGTACGGCCCGATGAGCCTGCACGCGGCCGAGGAGTGACGGCAGGGCCCCCGGGGCGCGCCCCGGGGGCGGGGCTCAGCGGCGCGGGGCGTTCGCCTCGCCGAGGGTGACGCGGGCGGTGCGGCGTTCGTCGTTGCGCAGGTACTCGACCTCGGTGCGCCCGCCGGGGCGGAGCGAGGCCAGCGCCTCGGCCAGGGACACGACGTCGGTCACCTCCTCGCCGCCGAGGCCGGTGATCACGTCCCCGGGGCGGAGCCCCGCGCGCTGGGCGGGGCCGCCGTCGTCGACCTCGGCGATGGCCGCGCCGGCGGGTTCGAAGCCGTCGCCGAGCACGGTGCGGACGGTGACCCCCAGCGCGGCGCGCCCCGACTCGGTCACCCGGCCGCGCTCGATCATCTGGTCGGCGAGGAAGGTCACGGTGGAGGCGGGGATGGCGAAGCCGATGCCGGGGGCCTGGCCGCCGCCCATCTGCGGGTTGCGCGCGGCCAGCGTGGGGATCCCGATGACCTGGCTGGAGAGGTTGACCAGCGCGCCGCCGCTGTTGCCCGGGTTGATGTCGGCCGAGGTCTGCACCATGTTGCCGAGCGTGGCCTCGCCCTCGCCCTCGCTGACGGAACGCCCCACCGCCGAGACGATGCCCTGCGTGACGCTGGAGTTCAGCCCCAGCGGGTTGCCCATGGCCAGCACGATCTGGCCGACCTCGACCGCGCGCGAGTCGCCGAAGGTGGCCGGGCGCAGCCGCCGGGGGAGGTCGGTGAGCCGGATGACGGCCAGGTCCTGCTGGGGGTAGGCGGCCACCAGCCGGGCCCGGATCGGGTCCTTGCGGGTGGCCAGCACGACCTCGAACTCCTTGGCGTCGCCGACGACGTGGGCGTTGGTGACGATGTGGCCCTCCTCGTCGTAGATCACGCCGGAGCCGAGGCCGCCGCCGGCGGAGATCTCCACGACGGACGGCAGCACGTCGGCCACCACCCGCTGGTAGCCGTCCTGGAGCTCACCCGAGACGGTCGGGGCGGGCGCGGTCGCGGACCGCTCGGGCGCGGCGGAGCCGGAGGCGGGGCCCGTGCAGGCCGTCAGCAGAACCAGGAGGGCGGCGGCGCGGAGCGCGACGACGGGGCGGGCGGTGCGCGCGATCATGCCCGAATTGTCACGTTACGCCCGGCTGCGGGCGGTGAGCGCCGCCGCGCCACCCGCGATGAGCCCCCGCCCGGGCTAGGCCCGGGACTCCGGGACGGGCACGCGTTGCCGGCCGTGGCCTGCCGCCCGAGGGTGCGCCCGTCCTCGGCCCTCGGAGGCGGTGGACGGTGAAGGAGGCCCGCCGCGGGCGGATCATGCCGCCGGGGGCGGCAGCCGCCCGGGCGGCGGGGTTCCGGGGAGCGGCCACGCGCGATGGCGCGCGGGGCGCGTGGCCAGACCCGCCGCGGGCGATGGCGCGCTCAGCGAGGCGACTCGCCGCGCTTGATCTGGGGCCGGGGGAGACGCATCCGGCGCATCTGGAGCGTGCGCATCAGGGCGTAGGCGCTCGCGCCCTTCCGGCTCTCGTCGGGGAAGCGGGCCCGCAGCTCCCTCTTCAGCCGCCGCGTCATCAGCACCGAGTCGAAGACGATCAGCACGATCACGGCCAGCCACATCATCAGCGCGAAATTCCGCGCCGCGACCGACGGCAACATGCTCAGGACGAGGATGGCCACCGCGATCGGCAGGAAGAACTCCGCCACGTGCCACTTGGTGTCCACGAAGTCGCGGGTGAAACGCCGCACCGGGCCCCGGTCGCGGGCCGGGAGGTGACGCTCGTCGCCGGCGAGCAGCGCCTCGCGCTGCTTGCTCAGCGCGACCCGCCGGGCCTCGCGGGCCCGCTTGGCCGCCTCCTTGCGGTTGGCGGGCGGCTTCACCACGGCACGCCGCAGCGCCTCGGCCTCGCTGCGCTTGGGGGTGGGGCGGCCCTTGGGCGCCTGCGGGTCGCGCGCCTGCGGCTGGTCACCGACCTCCGTCGCGGCGGAGCGGTCTTCTTTGGCGTCTTCTTTGGAACGGCTTCGGAACACGTTTACCAGCCTACGGGCTCCACGCCGCTCCCTCCCCGGCCCATGCGAAAACGATCGTGCAACGTGACCGACCCCTACATCCCGGCGCGGAACCCCTCCACCCTGGGCTGGAGGCATCGGGGGCACGATCGTTCTGCAGGAGGAGCGCATTCGGCCTTGGGCAGTGCCCTAATGGTTACAGGCCCCTTAGGCTAGGGGAGCAGCAGGAAATAAGGCCGTAGAGGTTCAGTCCGTCATGAAGGGGGCGCGCGAGGCCCATGAGCGGCATCATGAAGCGGATGGGGATGATCTTCCGCGCGAAGGCCAACAAGGCCCTGGACCGGGCCGAGGACCCGCGCGAGACGCTGGACTACTCGTACCAGAAGCAGCTCGAGCTGTTGCAGAAGGTGCGGCGCGGAGTGGCCGACGTGGCCACCTCGCGGAAGCGGCTTGAGCTTCAGATGAACCAGCTCAACAGCCAGTCCTCCAAGCTGGAGGAGCAGGGCAAGAAGGCGCTCGCCCTGGGGCGGGAGGACCTGGCCCGCGAGGCGCTGACCCGGCGGGCGGCTCTCCAGCAGCAGATCGCGGACCTGGAGCAGCAGCACGAGACGCTCCAGGCCGAGGAGAACAAGCTCACCCTGGCGTCCCAGCGGCTCCAGGCCAAGGTGGACGCCTTCCGCACGAAGAAGGAGACCATCAAGGCCACCTACACGGCCGCCCAGGCGCAGACCCGCATCGGGGAGGCGTTCTCCGGGATCTCCGAGGAGATGGGCGACGTCGGGATGGCCATCCAGCGGGCCGAGGACAAGACGGCGCAGCTCCAGGCGCGCTCCGGCGCCATCGACGAGCTGCTGGCCTCCGGCGCCCTGGACGACCCCACGGGCACCTCCAAGGACGACCTGACCGCCGAGCTCGACCGGATCTCCGGCAACGCCGACGTCGAGATCGAGCTCGCGCGCATGAAGGCCGAGCTGTCGGGCGGCTCCGCCGCCGAGCGGCAGGCCATCGAGGGCGGCACCGGCTCGCGCGGCGCTGCGCGCGAGGAGGGCCAGCAGCAGGACTCGCCCAAGTTCGACAAGCAGTGACGGGCGGGCCGTGGTAGTCAGACAGGTGTAAGGCACAAGGCAAAGTGGTGTAGACAGCCACTGACCGGACGAGGGCACCGCCCCGGTCAGGCACCGACCCCGAGGAGAGCGTCGTGATCGTACGGATCATGGGTGAGGGGCAGGTGAAGCTGGACGACAGCCACTTCCCCGTGCTGGACAAGCTCGACGACGAGCTGATGGCGGAGGTTGAGTCCGGTGACGAGGAGGGGTTCCGCCGCACCCTGGGCGCGCTGCTGGAGGCCGTGAGGTCGGCGGGCGCCCCGCTGCCCGACGACTCGCTTGAGCCCTCCGAGCTGATCCTGCCCTCTCCGGACGCCTCCCTGGAGGAGGTTCGCGCGATGCTGACCGAGGACGGTCTCATCCCCGGGACGTCCGACGCGCCGTGAATTCCGAGCATGGCGCCCCCGCCAGGCAGTGGCTGCGGGCGCATCCGCTGGCACTCGACGCGCTGATCGCGGTCGCGTCGTACGCGGTCTACCTGTGCGCGGCGGTCACCATCGCGCAGTCCCCGATGGAGGGCTCCGGCTTCGCCAAGCGTGACCTGCCCGCCCACAGCCTCGTGCTGGGCGCGCTGGCCTGCGCCGCGCTGGTGCTGCGCCGGAAGGCGCCGATGACCGTGCTGGTCAGCGTGCTGACGCTGAGCATGGCCGAGTTGCTGCTGGGCACCTCCAGCCATCAGCCGGTCGAGCGGCACTCCTCGATCCTGATGACCGTGGCGGTCGCGCTGTTCACCGTCGCCAGCCGCAGTGACCGGCCCACCACCGTGCGGGTGTGGGCGTTCACCGTGGCGGTGGCCACGCCCGGGACGATGCTGCTGGGCCAGCAGCCCTGGTACGCCCAGGAGAACCTCGGCGCCTTCGCCTGGATGACGCTCGCGGCGGTCACCGGGGAGGCGGTACGCAGCCGCCGCGCCGTGATCAACGCCATCCGCGAGCGGGCCGAGAGGGCCGAGCGCACCCGGGAGGAGGAGGCCCGCCGCCGCGTCACCGAGGAGCGGATGCGCATCGCCCGCGAGCTGCACGACGTCGTCGCCCACCACATCGCGCTGGTCAACGTCCAGGCGGGGGTGGCGTCCCACGTCATGGACACCCGGCCGGACCAGGCCAAGGAGGCGCTGGCGCACATCCGGCAGGAGAGCAGGCGGGCGCTGGCCGAGCTGCAGACGACCGTGGGCCTGCTGCGCCACCAGGACGAGCCGATCGCGCCCACCGAGCCCGCTCGGGGCCTGGCGGTGCTGGACGACCTGATCGACGGCTTCGTGCGGACGGGAATGTCGGTGACCCTGGACGAGCGCGTGGACGACGCCGGCCCGCTGCCCTCGGCGGTCGACCTGGCGGCGTACCGGGTCGTGCAGGAGGCGCTGACCAACGTGCACAAGCACGCCGGGGCCGACGCCACGGCGCTGGTGCGCATCGTCCGCTCGGGCGGCACGGCCGACGAGGCGCTGGACATCATCGTCCTCGACGACGGCGGCGCGCGGCGTGAGCGGGAGAAGGAACAGGTGAAGGAGCAGGAGAAGGCGCAGGAGAAGGCACAGCAAGAGGAGGGCGGCGGAGCGGTGAACGGCAGCGGCAGCGGCCACGGCCTGACGGGCATGCGGGAGCGCGCCACCGCGCTCAGCGGCAGCTGCGAGGCCGGGCCGCTGGAGGGCGGCGGGTTCCGGGTCCGCGTCCGGCTGCCGCTCAAGCCGCCCAGGCCGCCGGGGGCCGAGGAGGCCGCCGCTGTCCACGCCGGGCGGGAGCAGGCGGGGCGCTGCTCGTGATACGGGTCGTGCTCGCCGACGACCAGGCGCTGCTGCGCAGCGCGTTCCGGGTGCTGGTGGACTCCGAGCCGGACATGACCGTCAGCGGCGAGGCCGCCGACGGCGAGGAGGCGCTGCGCGTCATCCGGGAGCACGGCGCCGACGTGGTGCTGATGGACATCCGGATGCCCGGCACCGACGGGCTCGCCGCCACGCGCGCCATCGGCGCCGATCCGGACCTCGCCGGGGTGCGGGTGCTGATCCTGACCACCTTCGAGTCCGACGACTACGTGGTGGAGTCGCTGCGCGCCGGGGCCTCCGGGTTCCTCGGCAAGGGCGCCGAGCCAGGCGAGCTGCTGAACGCCATCCGGCTGGTCGCGGCGGGCGAGGCGCTGCTGTCGCCGTCCGCGACGCGCGGCCTGATCGCCCGCTTCCTCGCCCAGGGCGGCGCCGAGGGGCGCGAGGACGGCGCGGCGCGGGACGCCGCGCTGAGCGTGCTGACCGCGCGGGAGCGCGAGGTGCTGGCCGAGGTGGCCGGCGGGCTGTCCAACGACGAGATCGCCCAGCGCCTGACCGTCAGCCCGCTGACGGTCAAGACGCACGTGAACCGGCTGCTGGCCAAGCTCGACGCCCGCGACCGGGCCCAGCTCGTGGTGCTCGCGTACGAGACCGGCCTCGTACGCCCGCGCGGCGGGCACCTCCAGGCGTAACGCCCGCCCGCCACCGTTCAGCCGTTCAGCCGCTCACAGGAAGGCGAGCGAGGGCAGGTACGGGGCGGGCGGGCGCATGCCGCGCAGGCACACGTAGCCGTCGTGCTCCAGCTCAAGCCCCGCCTCGAAGCCGACGTCCACCGCCCACTGCTGCTCGGCCGTGAGGTGGCGCAGGGTCGCCGCGCCCCCGGCGGGCAGGCTGAGCAGCGCCGAGCTGAGCAGCCGGACCGCGATGCGGCGCGAGGTGGCCGCCAGCAGCTCGACGAGGCCGTCCTCGCCGACGTAGCAGTAGCCGCTTCCCGCCAGGTCGTCGGCGACCACCACCCGGCAGTGGCGCAGCAGCTCCTCGTGGTCGGGCCCGTGGGCGCCGCCGCGCAGCCGCCGGTCCACCGAGTCCATCAGCGGGCGGTGCCGGGGGCCGCCCTCGATCGCGGGCCCGTCGGGCACGGTGAGCCGGGAGCCGTCCACCGTGCCCGACATCCGCATCGAGGGGTGCAGGGCGAAGCCCGCGCCCCGGTAGACGCGGGCGGCGGCCGGGTGCCCGGTGGCGCAGATCATGCCGCGCAGCGTGCCGTGCCCGTACGCCAGCGCCCGGCGCATCAGCGCCGTGCCCACGCCGTTGCCCTGGGCGCCGGGGTCCACCGCGAGCAGCGACAGGCTCCACAGGCCCTCGCGTCGGGTGGCCAGCGCCGCACCGAGCGGGCGGCCCGCCTCGTCCTCCGCGAGCCAGCAGCCGTCCGGGTCGGTGGCGGCCATGTGGCGGACGCGGCGCCGGAAGCGGTCGACCCGTCTCCCGCTCCAATCGCCGAGGTCGAACGCGGCGGTCACCACGGCCTGCGTGGCCTCGGTGTCCGCGCGGGAGTCGCGCAGCTGGCGCAGCATCATGGTGTCCATCGTGACGCGGCGTCCCCCGAGGCGACAGGGCTCAGGCTCCGGAGGTCACGGCAGCGCCAGCATCCGTTCGAGGGCCAGGCGCGCCTCGCCCTCGGTCTGCCGGTCGACCGTGATGCGGTTGACGACGCGGCCCTCGGCCAGCGACTCCAGGGCCCAGACCAGGTGGGGCAGGTCGATGCGGTTCATGGTGGAGCAGAAGCAGACGGTGCGGTCGAGGAAGACGATCTCCTTGCCCTCGCCGGCGTAGCGGTTGGCCAGGCGGCGCACCAGGTTCAGCTCGGTGCCCACCGCCCACCGCGAGCCGGCGGGGGCGGCGTCGAGGGTGGCGATGATGTGCTCGGTGGAGCCGACGTGGTCGGCGGCGGCGACGACCTCGTGGCGGCACTCGGGGTGCACGAGCACGTTGACCCCGGGGATGCGCTCGCGCACCTCCCGCACCGAGTCGAGGGTGAAGCGGCCGTGGACCGAGCAGTGGCCGCGCCACAGGATCATCTTCGCCTCGCGGAGCTGGCGGGGGGTCAGGCCGCCGTTGGGCTTGTGCGGGTTGTAGACGACGCAGTCGTCCAGCGACAGGCCGAGCTCCCGCACGGCGGTGTTGCGGCCGAGGTGCTGGTCGGGCAGGAAGAGCACCTTCTCGTGCCCGGTGAACGCCCACTGAAGGGCCCGGCGGGCGTTGGAGGAGGTGCAGACGGTCCCGCCGTGGCGGCCGGTGAACGCCTTGATGTCCGCCGAGGAGTTCATGTACGTGACCGGCACGGTGACGTCGGCCACACCCGCCTCGGTCAGCACGTCCCAGGCTTCGGCGACCTGCTCGGCGGAGGCCATGTCGGCCATCGAGCAGCCGGCGGCGAGGTCCGGGAGGATCACCCGCTGGTCGTCGGAGGTGAGGATGTCGGCGGACTCGGCCATGAAGTGGACGCCGCAGAAGACGATGTACTCGGCCTGCGGGCGGGCTGCGGCGTCGCGGGCGAGCTTGAAGGAGTCGCCGGTCACGTCGGCGAAGGCGATGACCTCGTCGCGCTGGTAGTGGTGGCCGAGCACGAAGGCGCGGTCGCCGAGGCGGTCGCGGGCGGCGCGGGCGCGGGCCACCAGGTCCGGGTCCGAGGGCGCGGGCAGGTCGCCGGGACAGTCCACGCCCCGCTCGCTGTCCGGGTCGGCCCCGCGGCCGAGCAGGAGGAGGGCGAGGGGAGTGGGCTCCACGTCCAGCGGTTGGGCGGTGTTCACAGGCACGCACCCTTTCTTGTTGCTAGCCACGACTTTTCGTCGAACTGACGTAATGGATGATAACCCCCTTCACGTCAGCTTGACGATGCGGAATGCGTCACTGTGACGCATCCGTCGGGGATCCGCGGCCGTGTGCGAGCATGAAAGAACGACGCGACGCGCCTGATCCGGAATGAACCGGGGAGGCTCTCCGTTGCACCACCTGTCAGAGACGCACAGCTTTCCGTACTACCCGGGAGACAAGCAGATGTCCGTATCGGAACAGACCGCTGTGAGCGAGGGCATCATCCTTTCCGACGCGGCCGTGGCGAAGATCAAGAGCCTGCTTGAACAGGAGGGGCGCGACGATCTGGCGCTCCGCGTGGCGGTCCAGCCCGGCGGCTGTTCCGGTCTGCGCTACCAGCTCTTCTTCGACGAGCGCTCACTCGACGGCGACGTCGTGAAGGACTTCGACGGCGTGAAGGTCGTCACCGACCGCATGAGCGCCCCGTACCTGGGCGGCGCGGCCATCGACTTCGTCGACACCATCGAGAAGCAGGGCTTCACGATCGACAACCCGAACGCCAGCAACTCCTGCGCCTGCGGCGACTCCTTCAGCTGACGGGTCCGGCCGGCGGGCGCGTCCACGCGCACACGCGAGGGCGGGCGGCCAACGTCATGGCCGCCCGCCCCCGCGTTCGTGTCCGCCTACGCCGTCACCGCCGTCACCGCCGTCACCGCACCGGGATCTCCTGGCCGTTCCAGTCCACCACCGTCCGGTCCCCGACCGGCTCGGAGAGCGTGACCTCGGCGGTCCGCCTCTCGGCGGCCATGACGCACAGCCGCTCCGGGTCGGGGTTGCTCGGCTCGACGCGGACGGCGATCTCCTCGCCCGACTCCTCGGCCGTCGCCGTGTAGTCGTCGCACACCCCGCCCCAGAAGTGCAGGGTCAGCGTCCTGCCCGAGGCGTCGTGGGTCTCCACCGACATGCCGCGGTCCTCGACCCCCGAGCCGCCGCCCTGCCCGGGCTCCTCGGCCGGCTCGTCCCGCTGCACGGGGCCGGCCCCGTCCGCTCCCGTGCCGGGCTCGGCCGGCTCGACGGCGACATCGCCGTCGCTCCCGGCGCCCGACCCGGCACCCGGGTCCGAGCCCGCGTCGCCGCCGGACGGCGAGCCGATCTCGAAGGGCACCGCCGGGTAGCTGACCGGGAGGCCCAGCTCCTGCCGCTCCGTGGCGTGGAAGAGCCAGGACGGCACCAGCAGCGCCTCGTCCCCGGAGTAGTTCAGCGCCAGCCCGAACTCCGCCGTCACGTCCACCGGCTCCGGATTGGCCGCCTCGCCGCACGGCTCGGGCCGCGGGGCCTCGAGGTAGTCGCCGTCCTCCGGCGGGACCGGCGCGATCTCGGCGCCCTCGGCGGCGTCAGCGGCGTCACCCGCGCCGCACTGCGGCTCCGCCGGCAGCTCCGTGTTCGCGCCGCGCTTGTTGTAGGCGTCCAACGCCTCCATCGCGCCGATCGTCTCGCGCTCCTCCCCGGCCGTCACCTCGGGCACCCACGCCCCCCAGCCCGACACCAGCTCCCCGGCCGGGCCCACGGCGAGCCGGGTCTCCAGGCCCGCCACCGGCAGGCCGTCGACCTCCGGCGTGGCCCACACGATCCGCGTGTTCGACTCCGTCTCCGAGGCGTTCACGGGGGCGCCGGACAGGCCCAGCTCATCGAGCAGCGGCTCGACCGCCGCGATCGCCTCCGCCTCGGAGGGCGGCGGCGCGACGTCCACCGGGGCCGTGTCGTCCACCGGCTTCTGCGCCACGTCGCTGCCGACGGCGGCGTCCGGGTCCGCCGGCCCGGTCATCGTCGCCCCCTGGGCGTACGACCACATGCCCGGCGCGCCCCGCAGCGCCGACAGCGCCGGGCCGTCCGCGTCCGGGCTCGTGACGATCCACGCGCCGCCCCCGTCCTGCACCGTGCCGTCCACGCCGAGCACGGCCGCCAGGTCGGCGGCCTGCTCGCGGGTGGGCCCGCCGTCGAAGCGGTAGTCGGTCGCGGTCTCCGGCCCCTCGGGCAGCTCGCCGGAGGCGCGCAGCGTGCCCGCGTACGCGTTCAGCTCCACCGTGAAGCTCTCGGCGTCCGCCGCGGCGGCGTCCCGCTGCCCGTCCGCGTAGCCGTCCAGCACCAGCGGCGCCGCCGCGTCCCCCGACCCGCCGCCGTCGCCCCCGTCGTCCGAACCGCCCAGCGACTGCGCCCCATACACCCCGCCCGCGATCAGCGCCACGGCCGCCGCCACCGCCGTGACCGCCGGCCACCGGCGCCGCGCCGGGACCGCGGCCTCCGGATCCTCCTCCGCGCGCTCGGGCGGGTTGACGCTCTCGGGTGCCGTCTCCTCGTCGGCCACGGCCACACTCTCCTCGGGATCTCGGGTCGTCGGTCCTTACGCCCGTCTGACGGAGGGGCCCCGTCATCGGTTCCCCCTTGGATAGCCTGGAGCGTCCGCCGTGCCCTGCCAAGTGCCAAGGAGCAGACCTTCCGTGCGCATCGCCGTCTCCGGTTCCATCGCCCACGACCACCTGATGACGTTCCCCGGCCGCTTCACCGATCAGCTCGTCAGCGACCAGCTGCACACCATCTCGCTCTCCTTCCTGGTGGACGCCCTCGAGGTGCGACGCGGCGGCGTCGGCGCCAACATCTGCTACGGCATGGGGCAGCTCGGCGCCTCCCCGATCCTCGTCGGCGCGGCCGGCGCCGACTTCGACGAGTACCGCGCCTGGCTCGACCGGCACGGCGTGGACACCGCCTCCGTGCGCATCTCCGAGGTGCTGCACACCGCCCGCTTCGTCTGCACCACCGACGCCGACCACAACCAGATCGGCTCCTTCTACACCGGGGCGATGAGCGAGGCCCGCCTCATCGAGCTGCAGACCGTCGCCGAGCGCGTCGGCGGCCTGGACCTGGTGCACATCGGCGCGGACGACCCCGAGGCGATGATGCGGCACACCGAGGAGTGCCGCACCCGCGGCATCCCCTTCGCCGCCGACTTCTCCCAGCAACTCGCCCGGATGGGCGGCGAGGAGATCAGGACGCTGACCGACGGCGCGGCGTACCTCTTCCACAACGAGTACGAGAAGGCCCTGGTCGAGACCAAGACCGGCTGGTCCGCCGAGCAGGTACTCGAACGGGTCGGCACCCGCGTCACCACGCTCGGCGCGCGCGGCGTGCGGATCGAGCGCAGGGGCGAGCCCGTCATGGAGGTCGGCTGTCCCGAGGAGGAGCGGCTCGCCGACCCCACCGGCGTCGGCGACGCCTTCCGCGCGGGCTTCCTCTCCGGCCTGGCCTGGGGCTCCTCCCTGGAACGCTGCGCCCAGGTCGGGTGCATGGTCGCCACCCTCGTCATCGAGACCGTGGGCACGCAGGAGTACACGCTGCGGCGGGGGGCGTTCATGGACCGCTTCACCAAGGCGTACGGCACGGACGCGGCGGAGGAGGTGCGCCAGCACCTGCTCTCGGCCTGACGACGGTGCCCAACCCTGGGTGGGGCGCCGGGGTGTGGGCGGCCGGGGGGTCTGGGGGCGGAGCCCCCGGTCAGCGCACGCGCCGCACCCGATACGCCGTGCCGCCGCCTGCCTCGCCGGAGGCGCCCACGTACTCCTGGCCGCGCATCGCGCACCACGCCGGGATGTCGAGGCTCGCCGCCTCGTCGTCCGCGAGCACCGTCACCACGCCGCCGAGCCGCACCCGGCCGATCGCCTTGGCCAGCTCGATCACCGGCACCGGGCACAGCGTGCCCAGCGAGTCCACGGTGAGGTCCTGGTCCTGACGTTCCCCGTCCGCCGCGGGCCCCGGCGCCGCCAGCCGCTCCCGCACCGACGCCACCGCGCCGGGCAGGACCGCCAGGAAGCGCTCCACGTCCTCCTCCGCCGTCCCCGGCGGCAGCGAGACCCGGACGTTCCCCTCCGAGAGCACCCCCATCGCGCGCAGCACATGAGAAGGGGTCAGCGTGCTGGAGGTGCACGAGGAGCCGGAGGAGACCGCGAAGCCCTCCCGGTCCAGCGCGTGCAGCAGCGCCTCCCCGTCGGCGTACAGGCAGGAGAAGGTCACCACGTGCGGCAGCCGGTGCCGGGCGTCGCCCACCACCTCCACGTCGGGGACCAGCTCCGGCACCCGCGCGCGGATGACGTCCACCAGCCCCCGCAGCCGCTCGGCCTCGGCCGCCGCCTCCGCGCGCACCTCCCACAGCGCGGCGGCGGCGGCCACGACCGCCGGGATGTTCTCGAAGCCGGGCGCCCGCCCCGACTCCCGCTCGTCCGTGGGCGGGCGGGGCGCGAAGCGCGTCCCCTTGCGCACCACCAGCAGCCCGACCCCGGCCGGGCCGCCCCACTTGTGCGCGCTGCCCGCCAGCAGCGACCAGCCGCCCGCCACCGGCTCCCACGCCAGCGACTGCGCCGCGTCCACCAGCAGCGGAACGCCCGCCTCCCGGCACACCTCCGCGATCTCGCCGATCGGCTGCCGCGTGCCCACCTCGTGGTTGGCCGACTGCACGCACGCCAGCGCCGTGGGCCCGGGCGCCTCGCGCAGCGCCTCGGCCACCGCGTCCGGCGCCACCCGGCCGCCGGAGTCCACGCCGATCTCGGCGGCCGTGCCGCCCGCCTCGCGGTGCGCCTCGGCGGCGTGCAGCACCGCCGAGTGCTCGACGGCGGAGACCAGCAGGTGCCGCCCGGCCCTGGCCCGGCCCGCGAGCGCGCCCGCGATCCCGGCGTGCAGCGCCCGCGTGCCCGAGGAGGTGAACGTCAGCTCGTCCGGCCGGCAGCCCACCGCCTCCGCCGCGCTCTCGCGGGCCGCGTCCAGCAGCAGCCGCGCCCGCCGCCCCTCGCGGTGCGGGCGCGCGGGGTCGGCCCAGCCGTCCTCGTACGCCGCCAGCAGCGCCTGCCGGGCGACGGGGTGGAGGGGGAGGGAGGACGCGGCGTCGAAGTACGGCACGCTTCCCACGCTAACGCCACCGCCGGCGCCGCCAACGCCCGGCGACCGTCCCCGAACGACCCCGAACGCCCGTCAACGCCGCCCGCCCGCCGCCCGTCTCCGGCCGCTCCTGGACCGGTCCTGGGCCGCTCCTGAGCCGGTCAGGCGGGCCGCGCCGCGTTGGGGACCCTCCCCGCGTGGCGTCGTGGGGGGTCGAGTAGGGTTTGGTCCGCATAAAGCAACGACACCCCTGCTCGTGCCAGGGCCGGCCCCGCCGAGTGCGAAGGCAGCGGCGGCAGCGGCCGGCACGGGCGAGACTCTCGGGAAGGCGTTACGTGAGTCCCAACGGCTCCGACCGCTCATCGCGGCGCCCGGTGCGGCGGATCCTGCCGCACGCGCTGATCGCGGGTGTGGTCCTGGCAACCGCGACGGGTTGCACATCCGAGGACTTTCCCCGACTGGGTTTGCCCACCCCGGTGACCGAGGAGGGCCCCCGCATCCTGTCCCTGTGGCAGGGCTCGTGGGCCGCCGCGCTGGTCACCGGCGTGCTGGTGTGGGGCCTGATCGCGTGGAGCGTGTTCTTCCACCGCCGGTCCCGGACCAAGGTGGAGGTGCCGCCGCAGAACAGGTACAACCTGCCGATCGAGGCCCTGTACACCCTGGTGCCGCTGATCGTCGTCTCCGTCCTGTTCTACTTCACCGCCCGGGACCAGACCGAGCTGCTGGAGACCTCCGAGGAGCCCGACCACATCATCAACGTGGTCGGCTACCAGTGGAGCTGGGGCTTCAACTACCTGGAGCCGGTGGGAGCCTCGGACAGCAACGCGCACACCGCCGACGAGCTGGCGGCCATCCCCAACCGCATCATGGAGCGCGTCCCGGAGAACGCCGACGGGGTCTACGAGACCGGCACCCCCGCCGACCGGAACCCCGACACCGGCAACCCGGGCCCCACCCTGGTCCTTCCCAAGGGTGAGACGGTGCAGTTCGTCCTCACCTCACGCGACGTCATCCACTCCTTCTGGGTCCTGCCCTTCCTGATGAAGATGGACGTGATCCCCGGGCACACCAACACCTTCGAGGTGACCCCCAACCGGGAGGGCACCTTCATGGGCAAGTGCGCGGAGCTGTGCGGCGTCGACCACGCCCGCATGCTGTTCAACGTCAAGGTCGTCTCGCCCGAGGAGTACGACCAGTACCTCCAGGAGCTCGCGGACCAGGGCCAGACCGGCTTCATCCCGGCGGGCATCGAGCAGACGGACGCCGCCGTGAACGCAGAGACCAACGAGGGGCAGTCGTGACCATCCTCGATCCCAACCAGACCGTCGGCACGGCGGCCCCCGAGGCCCCGCCCGTCCGCCGGAGGTCACCCGGCAGCGTGATGGTCTCGTGGATGAGCACCACCGACCACAAGACCATCGGCTCGCTCTACCTGGTGACGTCGTTCTTCTTCTTCATCTTCGGCGGCATCATGGCGCTCATCATGCGCGCCGAGCTGGCCCGCCCCGGCAGCCAGCTGGTGTCGAACGAGCAGTACAACCAGCTGTTCACCATGCACGGCACGATCATGCTGCTGATGTTCGCGACCCCGCTCTTCGCCGGGTTCGCCAACTGGATCATGCCGCTGCAGATCGGCGCCCCCGACGTGGCGTTCCCGCGCCTGAACGCCTTCGCCTACTGGCTGTACCTCTTCGGCAGCCTGCTGGCCGTGGCCGGCTTCATCACCCCGCAGGGCGCCGCCAGCTTCGGCTGGTTCGCGTACGCGCCGCTGTCCGACGCCATCCACTCGCCGGGCATGGGCGCCGACATGTGGATCATGGGCCTGGCCTTCTCCGGCTTCGGCACCATCCTCGGCTCGGTCAACTTCATCACGACCGTCATCTGCATGCGCGCCCCCGGCATGACGATGTTCCGGATGCCGATCTTCACCTGGAACGTGCTGCTGACCGCCGTGCTGGTGCTGCTGGCGTTCCCGGTGCTGGCCGCCGCGCTCTTCGCCCTGGAGGCCGACCGGGCCTTCGGCGCCCAGATCTTCAACTCCGCCAACGGCGGCGCCATCCTCTGGCAGCACCTCTTCTGGTTCTTCGGCCACCCCGAGGTGTACATCATCGCCCTGCCGTTCTTCGGCATCGTCTCCGAGGTCATCCCGGTCTTCTCCCGGAAGCCGATCTTCGGCTACATCGGCCTCGTCGCGGCGACGATCATGATCGCCGGCCTGTCGGTGACCGTCTGGGCCCACCACATGTACGTCACGGGCGCGGTGCTGCTGCCGTTCTTCTCCTTCATGACCTTCCTGATCGCCGTGCCGACGGGCGTGAAGTTCTTCAACTGGATCGGCACCATGTGGAAGGGATCCCTCAGCTTCGAAACGCCGATGCTGTGGTCGATCGGCTTCCTCGTCACCTTCCTCTTCGGCGGCCTCACCGGCGTCATCCTCGCCTCGCCGCCGCTGGACTTCGCGATCTCCGACTCCTACTTCGTCGTCGCCCACTTCCACTACGTGGTCTTCGGCACCGTCGTCTTCGCGATGTTCGCCGGCTTCCACTTCTGGTGGCCCAAGTTCACCGGGAAGATGCTCGACGAGCGGCTCGGCAAGATCACCTTCTGGACGCTGTTCGTGGGCTTCCACGGCACCTTCCTCGTCCAGCACTGGCTCGGGGCCGAAGGCATGCCGCGCCGCTACGCCGACTACCTGGCCGCGGACGGCTTCACCGCCCTCAACACCATCTCGACCATCAGCTCCTTCCTGCTGGGCATGTCGATGCTGCCGTTCCTCTACAACGTCTGGAAGACCTGGAAGTACGGCGAGAAGGTGGACGTGGACGACCCCTGGGGCTACGGCCGCTCCCTGGAGTGGGCGACCTCCTGCCCGCCGCCGCGGCACAACTTCACCTCGCTGCCGCGCATCCGCTCGGAGTCGCCCGCCTTCGACGTGCACCATCCCGAGATCGCGGCGCTCGACCAGTTGGACATCCAGAACCGTGATGCCGTCATGGCGGGCAAGGGGGCCGACAAGTGAGGATCCAGGGGCATCTCTTCAGCTGGATCGCCGTCTTCATGCTGGGCTCGGCCGTCGTCTACGGCGTGTGGTCCAAGGAGCCGGTCGGCACCACGGCGCTCTTCCTCTCCTTCGGCCTGGCGGCCATGATCGGCTTCTACCTGGTCTTCACCGCGCGGCGGGTCGACACGGGTGCCCAGGACAACAAGGAGGCGGACGTCGCCGACGACGCCGGCGAGGTCGGGTTCTTCAGCCCTCACAGCTGGGCGCCGATCCTGCTGGCCGGCGGCGGCCTGTTCGCCTTCGCCAGCGTGGCCATCGGATGGTGGCTCCTGTACTTCTCCGCGCCTCTGATCGGCGTCGGCCTGTGGTTCTGGGTCTACGAGTACTACCGGGGCGAGAACCAGAACCAGTGATCCGTGATCGCGTGATCCCGTGACGTCCGGCTGACGTCCGGTCCCCGGAGGTGCTGCCTCCGGGGACCGACCCGTTTGCAGGCACCCAACGCGCTCTTTCGGGGCAATCTCCGTACTTTGTGGCTATGAGTCACGAAATACACCGGAAGGGCCTCCGGAACGGCCTGAGACGCGGCCCGCTGCGGATAGCGGCCTGCTGCGCCCTCGTGCTCGCCCCGCTGGTGGCCGGGCTCGCCGCCTGCGGTGGCGGCGGCCCCCAGCCGCTGGCGACCGCTCCGTACGACGCCACCGAGCAGCTCTCCTTCGGCACCGCCGACGACCCCGACGAGCCCCTGAAGATCACCACCACGGGCGACGGCGACCGCATCACCGACGTCGTCGCGACCGACTCCGCGGGGCGTCCCGTCCCCGGCGAGCTCACCGCCGACGGCCACGGCTGGCGCAGCACGACACCGCTGGCCGCCGAGGCCCGCTACACGGTCCGGGTGAGCACCGAGGACGACAGCGGCGCCCCCGGCCGCGGCGTTCACACCTTCCGCACCGGGTCCGCCGAGGGCAAGCGGCTGACCGTGAGCTTCGGCCCCGAGCCGGGCACCTACGGCGTCGGCCAGCCCGTCACCGGGGAGCTGTCCAAGCCGATCACCTCGGCGCGCGACCGGGCCCTCGTCGAGAGCTCCCTGGACGTGCGCTCCCGCCCGGCGGTCGAGGGCTCCTGGCACTGGGTCGACGACCGCACGCTGCACTACCGCCCCCGTGAGTACTGGCCCGCGGACGCGAGCATCACGGTCAGCTCCAACCTCGCCGGCCTCGCCCTCGGCGACGGCCTGCGCGGCGCCGACGGCAAGCCGCTGGAGCTGACCACCGGCGACCGCATCGAGGCCGTGGCCGACATCGGCTCGCACCACATGACCGTCTACCGCAACGGCGAGGAGCTGCGCACCCTCCCCATCACCACCGGCAAGGAGGGCTTCGCCACCCGCAACGGCAAGAAGGTCATCCTGGCCCGGGAGTCGTACGTGCGGATGACCGGCACCAGCATCGGCATCCCCGCCGGCAGCGCCGAGTCCTACGACCTGCCCGTCTACTGGGCGGCGCGGCTCACCTGGAGCGGCGAGTACGTGCACGGCGCGCCCTGGTCGGTCGGCTCGCAGGGCAGCGCCAACGTCAGCCACGGCTGCACCGGCATGAGCACGGAGAACGCCCGCTGGTTCTACGAGCTGGTCAAGCCCGGCGACATCGTCGAGCACGTCAACGGCTTCGGCGACGAGATGGCGCCGTTCGGCAACGGCTTCGGCGACTGGAACCTGAGCTGGGACGAGTGGCGCGCGGGGTCCGCGCTGTCCGCCTCGTCCGCCGCCGCGGACTCCGACCGGGAGGACACCACCCCCGTCGGCCGCCTGCGCCCCCGCATCTGAACCCGCGGGACAGGGAGGGCCCGGCCCTCCAGGGCCTACGCCACCGAGGGCAGTCGGCCGCGCAGCAGCCCCGCCAGGGCCTCGGCCAGGGCCGCCGGGTCGATCGGGTGCGGAATCGCCGCCTCCGCGCGGCTCCACGTGGCCAGCCACGCGTCCTGCGGGCGCCCGATCAGCACCAGCACCGGCGGGCAGTCGAAGATCTCGTCCTTTATCTGGCGGCACACCCCCATGCCGCCCGCCGGAACCGCCTCGCCGTCCAGCACGCAGGCGTCGATGCCGCCGGCCTCCAGCGCCTCCAGCACCGCCGGCAGCGTCGCGCACTCCACGTACTCGAGGGGCGGGACGTCCGCGGCCACGCGGCGCCCCGCCGCGAGCCGCACCTGTTCGCGGGTGTTGACGTCGTCGCTGTAGACCAGCACCGTCACGGTGCGCCGCATCGATACCTCCCAGGAGCCGGGGCGGACAGGGCGGATGCTACTCCTCGCACCGCGAACACACCGAACGGGACCCCCGGGGCAGGGCCCGGATCGGCGACCGACATAATGACGGCGTGGCGACAGCAACAGCAGTAGAAACCGGGCACGTACCCCCGTCGGTTCCCGCTGTGAACCGGCCGAACGTCACCAGCGTCGGAACGGTCATCTGGCTCAGTTCCGAGCTGATGTTCTTCGCGGCCCTCTTCGCGATGTACTTCACCCTCCGGTCGGTGATGGGAGCCGACTACTGGAAGGAGCACGCCGACGCACTGAACATTCCGTTCTCGGCGGGCAACACCACGATCCTGGTCCTCTCCTCCCTCACCTGCCAGCTCGGCGTCTTCGCCGCCGAGCGCGGCGACGTGAAGCGGCTGCGCGGCTGGTTCGTGATCACCTTCGTCATGGGGGCCATCTTCATCGGCGGCCAGGTCACGGAGTACGTGGAACTCGTCGCCCACGAGGGCATCTCGCTCTCCTCCGACCCCTACGGCTCGGCGTTCTACCTGACCACCGGCTTCCACGGCATGCACGTGCTCGGCGGGCTGATCGCCTTCCTGCTCGTGCTCGGCAGGACGTACGCCGCCCGCCGCTTCACCCACGAGCAGGCCACCACCGCCATCGTCGTGTCCTACTACTGGCACTTCGTCGATGTCGTCTGGATCGGCCTCTTCGCCACGATCTACCTGATCCAGTAGCGGTCCACCAGCCACAGCCGTTCCGAGCACACCACCCGCATCGACGCACGAGATCCGACACCGGGGTAATCCGTGAAAAAGCTCTCCGCACGACGACGCCATCCCCTGGCGGCGCTCGTCGTCCTCCTCCTCGCGCTGGGGGCCACGGGGTGGGCCTACGCCGCGCTCGCCCCTGCGGAAGAGGCGCAGGCCGACAACTCGGCTCAGTCCCTGGCCATCGAGGAGGGGAAGAAGCTCTACGACGTCGGCTGCGCGAGCTGCCACGGCTCCGGTGGCCAGGGCGGGAGCGACGGCCCCAGCCTGGTGGGCGTGGGTGCCGCCGCCGTGGACTTCCAGGTCGGCACCGGGCGGATGCCGCTGCAGCAGCCCGGGCCGCAGGCGGAGGAGAAGCCCAACGAGTACACGCAGGCGGAGATCGACCAGCTCGCGGCGTACGTCGCCTCCCTCGGCCCCGGCCCCGCGGTCCCCGAGGACTCGTCGTACGACCCGGCCGAGGGGGACGCGGCCCGCGGCGGCGAACTCTTCCGCACCAACTGCTCGCAATGCCACAATTTCACCGGCCAGGGCGGCGCTCTCACCGACGGCAAGGAAGCGCCGGACCTGCACAACACGAACCCGCGGTACATCTACGAGGCCATGACGACCGGCCCGGCGAACATGCCCTCCTTCCCTGACGCCACCCTCGGCGAGCAGGAGAAGCGGGACATCATCGCCTGGCTGAACACCGTCAACACCTCCGAATCGGCGAACCCGGGCGGCTTCTCGCTCGGCGGCTACGGCCCCGTCAGCGAGGGCCTGTTCGCCTGGACCTTCGGGATCGGCCTCTGCATCGCCTGCGCGGTGTGGATCGGCGCCAGGACGGCAAAGGCCAGGAAGTCATGAGTCAGAAGGAACACACAGCACATTCAGAGCATTCGGAGCACCGGGCGAACGGTGTGGCCAACGGTGCCGAGGTGACCGAGGCCGGGGCCCACTCCAACGGCGCGCTGGCCAGGCCGGACGAGCCCTTCGCCGACCCCGGGCTGCCGCCGCACGAGCCGCGCCGCCAGGACATCGACGAGCGGGCCGCCAAGCGCTCGGAGCGCACCGTGGCGCTCCTCTTCACGGTGTCCATGCTGGCCACGATCGGCTTCATCGTCGCCTACGCCACCATCCCCGTCGACGAGATCGTCTACATCTGGCCCTTCGGCCACGTCAGCGGACTGAACTTCGCCCTCGGCCTCACGCTGGGCCTGGCCCTGTTCTGCATCGGCGCGGGCGCCGTCCACTGGTCGCGCACCCTGATGACGGACGAGGAGATCCCGGAGGAGCGGCACACGATCGAGGCGTCCGAGGAGACCCGGGCGAACGTGATGGCGCAGTTCCGCAAGAGCGCCGAGGAGTCGCAGTTCGGGCGCCGCACCCTGGTACGCCGCACCATGTACGGCGCGCTCGGCGTGGTGCCGCTCACCGGCCTGGTGCTGCTGCGCGACCTCGGCCCGCTGCCCGGGGACAAGCTGCGGCACACCGCCTGGCGGCCGGGCGCGCGGATCATCAACGAGTCCACCATGCAGCCGCTGCGGCCCGAGGACATCATCGTCGGCTCGCTCACGCAGGCCATGCCCGAGGGCCTCGACCCGCACGACGAGGACTTCCCCGAGGAGATCGCCAAGGCGGCCGTCATGCTGGTGCGGCTGGAGCCCGAGGACATCAAGGACCAGCGGTCGGCCGAGTGGGGCCACGAGGGCATCCTCTGCTTCTCCAAGATCTGCACCCACATCGGCTGCCCGGCCACCCTGTACGAGCAGCAGACGCACCACGCGCTGTGCCCCTGCCACCAGTCGACGTTCGACCTCGCCGACGGTGCGCGGGTGCTCTTCGGCCCGGCAGGCCACCCCCTGCCGCAGCTGCGTATCACCGTGAACGACGAGGGGTACCTCGAAGCGCTGGGCGACTTCGACGTGCCCCCCGGCCCGAGCTTCTGGGAGCGCGGATGAGTACCGCAACGGAATCCCCGCGGAAGACCCGGGGCAAGGCACCGGCGGGCGAGCGCATCGCCGACTGGGCCGACGGCCGGCTCGGCGTGTACAGCATGGCCAAGCCCTACATGCGCAAGATCTTCCCCGACCACTGGTCCTTCCTCCTGGGCGAGATCGCGCTGTGGTCGTTCACGATCCTGATCCTGACCGGCGTCTACCTCACGCTCTTCTTCGTGCCGAGCATGGCCGAGATCGAGTACCACGGGCCGTACGAGCCGATGCAGGGCGTGATGATGTCCGAGGCGTACGCCTCCACGCTGGACATCAGCTTCGACGTGCGCGGCGGTCTGCTGATGCGGCAGATCCACCACTGGGCGGCGCTCATCTTCATCGTCGCCCTCTTCTTCCACATGATGCGGGTGTTCTTCACCGGCGCCTTCCGCAAGCCGCGTGAGTTCAACTGGCTCATCGGCTGGACGATGCTGATCGTGGCGATCTTCGAGGGGCTCACCGGCTACTCGCTCCCGGACGACCTGCTCTCCGGCATCGGCCTGCGGTTCATGGAGGGCGCGATCCTCTCCACGCCGGTGATCGGCAGCTACCTGGCCATGTTCCTCTACGGCGGGGAGTTCCCGGGGAACGACATCATCCCGAGGTTCTACATCGTCCATGTGCTGCTGTTCCCAGCCGTCCTGCTGGCACTGGTGACCGTCCACCTGATCCTGATCTTCTACCACAAGCACACCCAGTTCGCCGGGCCCGGCAGGACCAACACCAACGTGGTCGGCGCGCCCCTGCTGCCCGTCTACACGGCGAAGGCGGGCGGCTTCTTCTTCCTGGTCTTCGGCGTGATCACGCTGATCGCCGCCACCGTGACGATCAACCCGGTCTGGGTGCTGGGCCCCTACCGACCAGATCAGATCTCGACCAACGCCCAGCCCGACTGGTATCTCGGCTTCTCCGAGGGACTGGTACGCATGATGCCCGGCTGGGAATGGGTGATCCCCGGCGGATACACGCTGAACTTCGGCCTGATGATCCCGTTGTTCGTCTTCCCGGCGCTGCTGGTCGTGATAGGGCTCTATCCGTTCTTCGAGGGATGGGTCACGAAGGACAAGCGCGAGCACCACATCGCGCAGCGGCCACGGAACACGCCGACCCGCACGGCGTTCGGCATGGCGTGGCTCACGGCGTTCGGCGTCTGCATGATCGCCGGCGGCAACGACGTGTGGGCCGTCAACTTCAACCTCTCGATCAACGCCATCACCTGGTTCTGCCGGATCGGCTTCTTCGTGCTGCCGGTGATCGCGTTCGTCGTCACCCGGCGGATCTGCCTGGGCCTGCAGCGGCGCGACCGCGAGAAGGTGCTGCACGGGCGGGAGACCGGCATCATCAAGCGGCTGCCGCACGGCGAGTTCATCGAGGTCCACGAGCCGCTGTCGCAGGAGCAGCTGCACACCCTCACCGCGCACGACCAGTTCCGGCCCCTCGAGGTGGGACCGGAGACGGACGAGAACGGGGTGCAGCGCAGGATCGGCCCGATGGAGCGGGTGCGGGCGCGCGTCAGCCGGGGCTACTTCGGCGAGCACGCCCAGATTCCCAAGCCGACGGCCGAGGAGCATCGCGCGATCGCGAACGGCGACGGCCACCACTGAGCGCGGCCGCGCCGCGCGGCGGGCAACCGGCCCGGGGCCGGGGCGCGCCTCC
>NZ_JBQQCA010000061.1:0-43167 GCF_052246635.1 Streptomyces sp. 6N223
GTGGCTGGACAACCTGGGCCTGGAGATGCCCACGACCACGGACGAGTTCCGCGAGGTGCTGCGCGCCTTCAAGAACGACGACCCCAACGGCAACGGCAAGTCCGACGAGATCCCGCTGAGCGGCAGCACCGCGGACTCGCTCATCCCGTTCCTGATGAACGCGTTCGCCTACGCCCCGGCCCCCCTTACCACCACTGATGTGAACCCCACCCTCTTCCTGAACGACGGCCAGGCCGACATCCAGGCCAACAAGGAAGGCTGGCGCGAGGGCCTGAGGTACATCCAGTCCCTCTACGACGAGGGCCTGTTCGACGACACCGTCTTCACCCAGAACCCTGCGGCGTACCTCCGGCAGGGCGACCACGCGGGCGACGTCATTCTGGGCGCTGGCGCGGGATTGCAAATGCCCCTGACGCGCGAGCAGGAGGACGGCCGCGACCTGGACTACGCCGCGGTGCCGCCGCTGACCGGTCCGGACGGCGCCAGCTACACCACCTACTCCTCCGCGCCCGGCGGAGCGACCTTCGTCCTCACCACCCAGGCCACGCAGACCGAGCAGATCCAGGCCATCAAGATGCTCAACTACCTCTACAGCGACGAAGGCCGGCTCAACGGCCAGTTCGGCCTCGAGGGCACGGGCTGGGTCGAGCCCGACGAGGGCGACATCGCGCTCGACGAGACCATGGAGCCGACGCACCGCACCGCGGAAGGCGATGGTGGTGCCTGGGACGCACTGTCGCAGTACTACCACACCGAGGAGTTCCGCGGCTCGCAGGTCGTGGCCGCCGACCCGATGACGCCAGAGGGATACGAACGCCGGCTGTTCGAAGCCACCGAGCTCTACGAGCCGCACGTGGACCAGGAGCTGGTGTTCCCCATCGGGGAGACATGGGTCGACGGCACCGTGGCCAGTGAACTCGCCACACTCCAGACGAACCTCGGCACCTACATCCAGCAGAGCGCGGTGCAGTTCATCATCGGGGAGAAGTCCCTCGACTCCGACTGGGACTCCTACCTCGGCGAACTCGACAGTCTGGGGCTCGATCGCTTCCTGGAGATCTACCAGCAGTCCTACGACGCGTCACACTGAGCGTGCGGTGGCCGGGCCGCACATCCCAGCATGCGGACCCGGCCGCCACCCCGGCCACCTCACGGATCCCACAACGGTCAACAACGACGACCCGGCAAGGAACGACGTGCCGTCCCCGCTCGTAGCCCTGCCGCCTCGCCGGGCTGGCCGCCGATGGGCCGGCCCACCCCCGTTCCGTCCTCCATCCACCATCACCATCCACCGTGAGGAGAACCTTTGCCTGCCTTCATCCCGCATGCCGCGGGTCTGGAAATGCGCACCGCGCACGAGGTGTTGCGGATCGAACCATGGGGCCCCCACTCGGTGCGGGTCCGCGCCGCCGTCACCGCGATCGAGACCGGGCTGCCCGGCGCGCTGGAGGCGTCGGCGCCGGCCTCGCCCGCTTCCGAGCCGGCCGTCCTGGCCGACGGGTCCGCCCGTCTGGTCAACGGCCGGATCACCGCTGAGGTGGACACCGGCGGCCGGATCCGTTTCCTCCACACCGCCACCGGCCGGGAACTGCTCGCCGAGAAGCGGCCGTACACCTGGTACCCGGGCCCGCGGGTGCAATGGTGATCGACCTGGTGCAGGGGAACACGGTTGCCAGCATCCCATTCCTGCACTCCTCGCGGGGCTACGGGTTGCTGTGGCACAACCCGGCGATGGGACGGGTGGAGCTGGGTGGCGACACCACGCGCTGGGTCGCCGACTCCGGCCGCCAGATCGACTACTGGATCACGGCGGGTGACACGCCTGCCGACATCATGGCGTCCTACGCCGACGCGACCGGCCATCCGCCGCTGCTGCCGGAGTGGGCCACCGGGTTCTGGCAGTCGAAGCTGCGCTACCGCACCCAGGAGGAACTCCTCGCCGTCGCCCGCGAGTACGCCCGGCGCGAGCTGCCGTTGTCCGTCATCATCTGTGACTTCTTCCACTGGCCGAGGATGGGCGACTGGCGCTTCGAGGACAGCGAGTGGCCCGATCCGGAGGCGATGACCAAGGAGCTGGAGTCGCTCGGCGTCAAGCTCGCGGTATCGGTCTGGCCCCACGTCGAGCTGACCAGCGAGAACTACGAGGCCCTGCGGGCGGACGGGCTGCTGGTCCGTGACGCCGGCGGCGGGCTGCTCACCGTCCGCTGGCCGGCTCGCGGCCACGGGGGGAACCACCAGCCGATGGCCCTGTACGACGCCACGCATCCGGACGCCCGCCGGTTCCTGTGGCAGCAGCTGAGCGAGCACTACCGCTCCCGCGGGGTCACCGCCTTCTGGCTGGACGCCTGCGAGCCCGACCTCGCGCCGGCGCCGGACGCCCGCCCCGTCTACGCCGCAGGTCCCGGAGCCCAGGTCGGCAACATCTATGCGCTGCTGCACGCGCAGGCCGTCGCCGACGGCCTGCGCTCGGTCGGCGACGACCGGCCGCTGTCCCTGATCCGATCCGCCTGGGCAGGCAGCCAGCGGCACGGAGCGGCGCTGTGGTCCGGCGACATCCATGCCACCTTCGAGTCCCTGGCCGCGCAGATCCGGGCGGGGCTGAACGTCGCGATGAGCGGCATCCCGTGGTGGAACACCGACATCGGTGGCTTCGGCGGTGGAGATCCGGACGACCCGGCCTACCGCGAAGTGATGATCCGCTGGTTCCAGTACGGCACCTTCTGCCCGATCATGCGGCTGCACGGCGACCGCGCGCCCAACTACCCCACGTTCTCCGCGGACATGACCGGCGGCCCGAACGAGGTGTGGTCCTTCGGGCAGGAGGCGTACGAGATCCTCACGGAGCACCTGCGGCTGCGGGAACGCCTGCGCCCATACCTCGCGGAGCTGTCCGAGGCCGCCCACCGCACCGGCGCCCCACCGATGCGGCCCCTGCTCTTCGCGTTCCCCGAGGACGAACGGGCCTGGGACGTGGACGACCAGTTCCTGCTCGGACCGGATGTCCTGGTCGCACCGGTCGCGGAGGCCGGGGCCCGCGGCCGGACGGTCTACCTGCCGACCGGGACCCGCTGGCTCGACCCGGCCACCGCCACCCTCCACGAGGGCGGCACGTCCGTCGAGGCCCAAGCCCCGCTGGAGCGCATCCCCGTCTTCGTGCGCGAGGGCGCGGCCGTGGCCGCCGCGTTCGGCACGTGGACGTGAGCACCCGCCCCGTCGAAACGGTGATCGAGCTCGGCGCGGCCAAGCCCGTGGCCTACGCCACCGCCTGCCGGCGGATGCGGACGGACCCCGCGCAGGCGGTCAACGTGGGCGACATGCTGGAGAGCGATGTGAACGCAGCCGCCCTCGCCGGGCGGGCTCACCGGCATCTGGCTGGACCGCGGTATCGACGTCGTCACCGGTGGACCATCGCCGACGGCAGACGAGACGGTGCTCCGCATCGAACGGCTCACCGACCTCCCCGACCACCTGTCACTCACGGACGCCTGACCGGCTCTCACGGCCGCCGTAAGTGAGCAGCGACCCGGGTCAACGCCTTCCCCGGGGGCAGCGTCAGCTGGTTCCAAGAACCATCGCCGCGGAGCTGGCCGAGTCCAGGCGCCGTGGGCGGCAACACGGCGCCGCGACCGACCTTGGCGCCGGCAGGTGCGCCGGCGCCAAGGCGGCTGGTGTCAGGCATGAGGTGTCAGACGTCAGGCGTCAGGCGTCAGTAGCCGTAGATCATCTTGTAGGCGACCTCCGGCAGAAACGTCCCGGCCGTCGAGCCCGCTCCGACGCCGCAGTCCCCGTCGGATTCCCCCGGGGTCTTGATCCACAGGAGCATCTCGGCGCCGCCGCCCCCCTCCTGGGTGGGCGTGCCGATCCTGCGGCCACCGGGGTTGCACCACTCGCCGTTCGCGCCGTTGCCGTTGCGGCTGGTGTCCACGACGAACGGCTTGCTGTAGCCGTAACGCTGGCCCAGCACCTGGTTGACGCTGCCGGCGTAGGACGCGTTCTCGGAGGTGGTGAAGTAGTTCGAGACGTTGAGGGCGAAGCCCCTGGCTTGGCTGAGGCCGGCGGCGTGGAGACGGTCGGCCATGGTCGAGGCGTCGACCCAGCCGGGGTTGCCCGCATCAAGGTAGACCCAGGCGTTCGGCGCCGCGGACCGGAACTGCGAGAGGGCGTTGGTGAGCATGCCCTGCCGCTCGTCGATCTGGGCCTGGGACATGCAGCTGTAGTCGCCGAGGGCGTCGGGCTCGAGTATGACAACGGCCGGACGGCTGCCGATAGCACGTGCGAAGGCGGCGATCCAGTTGGCGTACTCGGACGGGGAAGCGGCTCCGCCCCCGGAGTGCCCACCGCAGGCGTCGCGGCCGTACATGTTGTAGGCGACAAGGATGGGCAGCTTGTCGGCGGACTCGGCCGCACTGACGTAGGAGCCGGCGGCGGAGCCGATGTCGCCGCTCCAGGAGCCGAACCAGCGGGCCATGGGGGTGTTGGCGATGGAGTCGCGGATCGCGGAGGCCCGTCCGTCACCGGGGTTGGCGGCCGACCAGGCCGCAGGGCTGGAATTCGGGTCGACGTAGAAGCCGCTGGTCTGGGCGAGCGGGGTGGGTGCCGCCTGCGCGGATGGCGCCGAGGTCAGGAACAGTGGCAGAGCGAGGAATGCTGCCACTGCCCCGCGTATGAGTCTTCGCATGGATGAACCTCATTCATGGGGGGAAGCGCCGCGCGGCTTTCGTCCTGAGCCGGCGGCGTGAGGGTGCGAGGGAGCCGAGCCGCAGCCCCCGAGCGGTGGCGCTTCGGGAGCTGTGGGCAGAGGAACTTGGGAGCGCTCCCAGCCGCCGAGGCGATGCGAGGGTAGTGCTGTCGGTATGGTGTGTGCGCTGCTGAAGCCTGTCAAGGGCTGCCGCGCGACGGCCCTTCACCGGAGGACGAGGAGCCGCTAGGGTCCGGAAACTGGAAGCGCTCCCAAATCCGAGGGCATCCCGGCAACGCCAGCGACGAAAGGGCCCGCCGTCCATGTCAGATGTTCCGCGCCGGCAGCCCACACTCGACGAGGTGGCCGAGCGTGCCGGCGTCTCCCGTTCGGCGGCCTCCCGGGTGCTCAACAACGCGCCCCACGTCAGCCCCGCGAAGCGTGAGGCGGTCCAACGGGCCATCAGGGAACTCGACTACGTACCGAACACGACGGCGCGGGCGCTGGCGACGCGCCAAAGAGGCGTGGTCGCTCTCGTCATCTCGGGAGAGACTCCGTCGATCTTCGCAGACCCGTTCTTCGCCAAGGTGATCGTCGGCGCGTCCGCCGCCCTGGAGGAGGCCGACCTGCATCTGATGCTGTGTCTGGCGGCTTCCGATCGCAGCCGGCAGCGCCTGGCGGAACTGCTGCGCGCCCGGGGCGTCGACGGCGTCATGCTCATGGCCGTCCGGGAGAACGACCACGTGCTCCGCATCGTCCGGGAGGCGGAGATACCCGTGGTGTTCGGCGGGCGCCCGGCGGGTTCCGAACCGCCGTGGTACGTAGACGTCGACAACGTCGGTGGCGCGCGCCAAGCCACGGAACACCTGCTCGCCCGCGGGCGCAGGCGGGTGGGCATGATCTGTGGGCCGCCGGACACCCAGGTGAGCCGAGCGCGCCATCGCGGCTACCGGGAGGCCGTGATCCTCGCCGGGCTGGAGCCCTTCCTCCCGGAATGCGGAGACTTCACCGAGCCCAGCGGCGCCGCCGCCATGGCCGAACTGCTGAAGCGGCATCCGGATGTGGACGGGGTGTTCGCCGCCAACGACAACATGGCGGCCGGCGCCCTGCGCGCGCTGCGGGGCGCGGGCCGGGCGGTCCCCCGTGATGTCGCGGTCGTGGGCTTCGACGACCTGGACGTCGCGCAGATCGCCGAACCGCCGTTGACCACGGTCCACCAGCCCATTCAGGCCCTGGGCAGCGAGACGGCGCGCATGCTCGCCGGGCTCATCGCCGGCGAGGAGCCCAACTCGCTGATCCTTCCGACCCATCTGGTCGCGCGCTCCAGCACCTGATCGGCATCAGCGGGCCGGGAGCGGACACGGCGGCGAGTTCCGTCCACTGCCCTGCTCGCGCGACCGGACTGAGTCGTGCCCAGCTTCGCACCTTCGCGCGAAAAATAGGTACGACGTATGTTGAATCTGACCCTGCTGTGCCTACCATCTGTAGATCTGATGACCCGCCTGGCGTTCGATGTGCCGACCGCCGGCCGGCTGTACCGGCCTGTGCCCGTCCCACAGGCCATCACAGAGCAGTACGTGCGCCATCATCCGTTTTGTTCCGGTGAGGCTCCCCCACCGCACGCCAGGTCGCCGGGCTCCTGAGGACAGGGTTGCCGTGTGGGTGGGCCTTCCGGCTGAGCCGCCATGGAGTTCGCCCGTGCCTTCCTCAGCACGTCGTACTGGCCCGCTGATCGCCGCGCCCCGCACAACCGCCGCAACCCCCTCACCCCACACGAGGAGCCACCCATGTCGATGAGAAGACGCTCGTTCCTGAGCCTTGGCACCGCCGGAGCGGTCGGCCTGGGCGCGACCCTGCTCGGCTCCGCGCCGGTGCAGGCACGCGCCCCGCGCAGCACCAGACAGGCGCCCGCTCAGTCCTTCGCCATCGGAGTCCGGGAGTACTCCTGGTCCCGCGGCGGCCGTTCGCTGTTCACCAAGGTCTACTACCCGACCCCCGGCAGCCCCGGCGGCACGCCCATCCGCAACGCGCCCGTCGCCGACGGCGTCTTCCCCGTCGCCGAGTTCAGCCACGGCATGGGCTGCAACTCCGACTGCTACGCCTCGCAGACCAACGGTCTGGCCTCCGCGGGCTTCATCTGCCCCGCCCCCTCCTTCTCCGACAACACCAACATCCAAAGCGTCTACGGCGGCGAGTGGTCCCGGGACGTCTCGGAGGTCATCACCCGGACACTCGCGCTGAACAACGCCTCGGGCGACCCGCTCGCCGGGCACATCGACACCGAGGCCGGCGTCGGCGTCTCCGGCCACTCCATGGGCGGCATGACCACCCACGGCCTGGTCAGCGCGTTCCCCGACGACCGCATCGCCGCCGCCGTCCCCATCGCCTGCGTGGACATCGGCAACCCCGACGGCACGGTCACCGCCAACGTGCTGTTCATCCACGGCGACCAGGACCCCACCTGCAACATCAACTCGGCCCGCACGGCGTATGACGAACTCGCCGCGCCCAAGGCCTTCCTCACCCACCTCGGCGCGGACCACGGCGCCTACCTCGTCCCCGGCTTCCGGACCTACCCCCAGACCGAGAACACCTTCCTGGACTGGTTCCGCTGGAGCCTGTACGGCGACACCGCCGCCCGCGACCGCCTCGCCGCCGACGCCACCAGCGGCGGAACCCGCTGGGAGGCCGCGCTCGCCACCTACCCGTCGTCCATGGTCAGCCTGCGCTCCCGGGCCAACAACCAGTACGTCTGCGCGGAGAACACCGGCGCCTCCCCGCTCATCGCCAACCGCACCACCATCGGCGCCTGGGAGCGATTCGACCTGGTGGACCTTGGTGAAGGTGCCATCGCGCTTCGCTCCCGGGCCAACAACCAGTACGTCTGCGCGGAGAACGCGGGCGCCTCCCCGCTCATCGCCAACCGCACCGCCATCGGCGCCTGGGAGACCTTCCAGCGCGTGAACAACGCCGACGGCTCCATCAGCCTGCGCGCGCAGATCAACAGCCAGTACGTCTCCGCCCCGAACGGCGGAGCCGACCCCCTCGTCGCCAACCGTGCGTCGATCGGCTCCGAGGAGTCGTTCGACCTGATCAACGGCTGATCAGCCACAGCTCTCCCTGAAGAACGCCCGTGCAGGGAAGTCACGTGGTCTCCCCGCCCGGCTCGGCGGCCCTGTCCGCCGGGCCGGCTTCGGCGGGGGAGAGCGCTCTGGTGTGCTGCTTCCCCGTCAGATGCCTCTCGAATACCTCTCGAATACCTCTCGAACAGCGCCACGAATCCGCCCCCTACTGTGGCGACCCCACCGTGGCGACCCCACAGCTCCGGAAAGGGACACCATGCGCACTCGATCTCGATCTCGATCACGCAGACGCCTGCCGCTGCTCGCGGCCCTCGTCTCCGCGCTGGCCCTCTTGCTCTCTCCGACGCAGGCCACGTCCGAGGCGCAGGCCGCGCCCGGCAGCCCGGCGCTGACCCCGCCCATGGGGTGGAACAGCTGGAACAGCTTCGGGTGCGGCGTCACCGAGTCGATGGTCCGCGAAGCGGCCGACGCGATGGTGCGCTCGGGGATGCGGGACGCCGGTTACGAGTACGTCGTGGTGGACGACTGCTGGTTCGACCCCCAGCGAGACGCCCAGGGCAACCTGCGCGCACATCCGACGAAGTTCCCCAGCGGCATGAAGGCGCTGGGCGACTACATTCACAGCCTCGGGCTGAAGTTCGGGATCTACCAGGTGCCCACCGAACGCACCTGCGCCCAGCGCGTCGGCACGCATCCCGGCTCCACCGGGAGCATGGGGCACGAGGTGCAGGACGCGAACGCCTTCGCCTCCTGGGGCGTCGACTACCTCAAGTACGACTGGTGCTCCCCCGACGGCACCCGCGAGGAGCAGATCGCCCGGTTCACCCTCATGCGGGACGCCCTTCGCGCCACCGGCAGGGACATCGTCTACAGCATCAACCCCAACAGCTTCCACGCCATCACCGGCTCCACCTACAACTGGGGCGAAGTCGCCGACCTGTGGCGCACCACCGAGGACCTGCTGGACATCTGGCAGAACGGCAACACCAACAGCTACCCCATGGGCGTGGGCAACGTCGTTGACATCAACGCCCCCCTGGCTGCCCAGGCGGGGCCCGGCCACTGGAACGATCCGGACATGCTGGTGGTCGGCAGGCCGGGGCTCACCCTCACCGAGTCGCGGTCGCACTTCGCGCTGTGGGCTCTGATGGGCGCGCCGCTGATGGCGGGCAACGACATCCGCACCATGTCCGCCGACGTCAGCGCGATCCTTCGCAACGCGCGGCTGGTGGCCGTGAACCAGGACGAGCTGGGCGCGGGCGGCCGGCGGGTGCGCGACGACGGCGACGTCGAGGTGTTCGCCAAGCCGCTGGCCGACGGCTCGGTCGCCGTCGGACTGTTCAACCGCGGCAGCGGCACGACCACCGTCAGTACCACGGCGGCGCAGATCGGGCTGTCGGGCTCGTCGTTCACACTGACCGACCTGTGGACCGGCGCCACGTCCTCCACCAGCGGCCAGATCACGGCCAGTGTGCCGGCGCACGGCGTCGCGGTGTTCGAAGTGTCCGGAGGCACCCCGCGGGCCAGCGAGACCGGCCAGCTGCGCGGCGTGGGCTCGGGCCGTTGCCTGGGCATCGACAATGCCTCGACAGCGCCCGGCGCGGCCACGTTGATCTGGGACTGCCACACCGCGGCGAACCAGTTGTGGACGACCTGGGAGGGCGGAGAGATCCGCGTCTACGGCGACAAGTGCCTGGACGCGTCCGAGCAGGGCACCACCAGCGGAACGCCCGTGATCATCTGGTCCTGCAACGGTCAGGACAACCAGAAGTGGACCCTCGCCGACGACGGCACCATCCGCAACGTCCACGCCGGGCTCTGCCTGACCGTCGACCAGGGCGGCACCGCGAACGGATCGAAGCTGGTCCTGGCGACCTGCGACAACCAACCCAACCAGAGGTGGACACGCGCGTGAGGGCGAGCGCCCGGCCACCGGCGCACGGCCGTGTCGGCGACGGTCCGATGCGGCCGGGGTAACCCCTGGTGGCGGGGGCATTGCTCCGCTGGGTGCCGGGATGCCGCAGCCCCACACCTTCAGGTGACGACAAAGGCAATCGTCATCCGGCAAGACTCGCCCGATTCCCAACCCGCTTGACGTATTCCGATATAGGCATATGATCGCTGCCATGGCACGAGCAGCGACGACGTCGGACGCGTTCAACGCGATAGCCGAGCCGCAGCGCCGGGACATCCTGGCGCTGCTGCGGGCGGGTGAGTGGCCGGTGACCGACCTGGCCCAGGAGCTGGGGATGAGCCAGCCGCGGGCGTCCAAGCACCTGCGGGTGCTCCGGGAGGTGGGGCTGGTGCGGGTCCGCGGGGCGGGCAAGCAGCGCCTCTACGGCCTGGACGCCCGCGGGTTGCGGCCGGTCCACGAGTGGGTCGGCGGATTCGAGCGGTTCTGGAACGAGAGTTTCGACCGGCTGGACACCTACGTGCAGGACCTTAAGCAGACACGGCAGGAGGGATGACCGATGGCAGGGGAAAGGCAACAACCGCGGGCGGAGCCGGCGACGGCCGACCGGGAGATCGTGATCTCCCGGGTCATCGACGCCCCGCGGGAGCTGGTGTTCGAGGCGTTCACCGAGGTCCGGCACCTGTCGCGGTGGTGGGGTCCGGAGGGGTTCACCACCACCACGCGGTCCTTCGAGTTCCGCGAGGGTGGGGAGTGGGACTTCGTGCTGCACGGGCCGGACGGGACCGACTACTCCGAGTGGATCCGCTGGCTGCGGATCGCCCCGCCGGAGCGGATCGCGCTGCTGCACGGTGAGTCCCGCGACGACCCGAACGCCTTCGAGTCGGTCCTGACCTTCGCGCCGGACGGCGCGGCGACCCGGATCGTGATGCACACGGTGTTCCCCACCAAGGAACTGCGCGACGAGGCGGTCGAGAAGTACCACGCGATCGAGGGCGGCCAGCAGACCCTGAGCAGCCTGGCGGCCTACGTCACCGACCTCGCGCGGAAGGGGGCGGAGGGCTGATGGCCGGGAAGGTGTTCTTCAGCGTGACGATGTCGCTGGACGGCTTCATCGCGCCCGAGTCCGTGCCCGTCGACGACTTCTTCGCGCCCGACAAGCAGGACGACCCGGCCGTTCAGCGCTGGATGGCGCAGTGGATGGAACTGCAGCAGTGGGCCTTCCCGCTGCGGTTCTTCCGGGAGAACCTGAAGCTCGGCGAGGGCGGCGAGGAGGGCCGCGACAACGACATCGCGCGGGAGACGTTCGAGCGCACCGGCGCGAGCGTCATGGGCAAGCGCATGTTCGACGCCGGCGAGCAGGCATGGCCGGAGGAGGCGCCCTTCCACACCCCGGTCTTCGTCGTGACGCACACCAAGCGTGACCCGTGGGAGCGGCCCGGCGGCACCACGTTCCACTTCGTCAACGACGGCATCGAGCACGCCCTCGACCAGGCCCGCGAGGCCGCCGGCGACCGCGACGTCCGCATCGCCGGCGGCGCCGCGACGATCCTGGAGCACCTGAACGCCGGCCTGATCGACGAGTTCTCGATCACGCTGTCACCGGTGCTGTTCGGCACCGGCACCCGCCTGTTCGACGGCGTGGACGCGTCCAGGATCGCGCTGAGACCGGTCCGTTCGGAGCCGTCGTCGCGGGTGACGCACCTGACCTACGCCGTGCACCCACGGTAGCCGCGCGCGCCACCACTCCACCCCAGCGACCCGACCACCCACGGCGCACACGCTTGCATCAGCAGGCCACCACGGCAGGTGGTCGAATGCTCGCTCCACGACCGAGTTGTTGGGTGCCGAGTCCGGAGCCGTGCTCGGTGCCCCGGCGGGCGATCAGCGGCTTCACGCCGAGATCCCAGACCACGCGGCGGCACTTGCCCTGGTCGTAGCCGCGGCCGCCCAGCACCACGTCCGGGCGGCACCGGGGTCGGCCTCGCTTTCCCCGCACCGGTGGAACCGCCTGAAACAGTGGGATCAGCTGGGTGACGTCGTCGCGGTTGCCGTCCGATCCGGCCGCAAGGCCGAACACTTCCTCGCCTTCACCGCCATCGCCTGCACCCTCATCTGCTACCGCAGACTCACCAAATGTTCCAGTACGCGGTCGCCGAGGGGCTGCCACGCCGCTGTATGCGCACTCGCCGCCGTTCCGCAAGGGCCGGGCCCGCCAAGGTGAGATCCCTGCAGATGGGCTGGCCTAGGCAGGCTTCGAGGTCTTCCGCTTGCAGGGGACGTACGTCATCACCACCGACATCGCGGTGTTCCCTGACTACGCGGACGGGATCGCAATCTGCCGGAGCCTGCCGGAACGCTGAGGCGGCGTGGTCGCCGTCCTCAACGCCGGTTTCTGCGACGGCCCAAGGCCAGCCGCCGCCAGGTCCGCCGCGTGTTCGGCAAACGCGAGGAGGTGCGCGCCTCAAGGGTTTGGCCGGAAACGCGGCAAGCTGACGTCCGCCTGCGACGGCGAAGGTCGGCCCCGGCAACGACGAGGAGTACGAGAACTGACACGGACGGGGGAACGGCCTTTCATCAAGACCGGCCCCGCTCAGGGAGCACGGTAGCTCGTGCCGCCTCGGCGACGATGGGCGAGGTGGCGAAGGCACGCGAGACACGAGCGAGCCATTCCCGTTCGTCCAGCCCGTCAACGGCACTGGCCGTGCGGGCGGACTCCGGTGCAGTGTCCGCCAGGACCGCCGCCGGGCCCCGCTGCGGCTCACCACGCCGGGCGGCGAGGTCGGCCAACGCTCCCTTCAGCAGGGCGGCCTCGATCACCACTGCCAGGTCGACTGGGGAGAGGCATCTCTGGTGGCCCAGCGCCCGAGCGCGTCGGGCGACGTGCCAGTCGGTCCGCGACCACAGGGCGAGCCGTCCGTCGTTGATCTCGGCGAGGCGCCGGGTCAGCCGCACATGCAGGTCCCACCAGGGGATGCGGGCGGGGAGAACGATCGTGGGCACGGCCGTGCGCAGTGCGTTCCACAGTGGGTACAGGGCGCGGTAGTCGCGGTAGGACTCGACCCCGCCCCGGATGCGCGTCAGGTGCTCGCCCCACGCTGGGAGCGCGAAGCCGAGCGCGCCGAGGGTGAGTCCGGCCATGGCGCAGACGACGGAAGCCACGGTGTTCAGGGCGTCCCAGTTGGCGCCGAACCAGCGCGCCGCCATGGCCGTGCCGCGCAGAGCGCTGACGCCGAGTCCGAAGACCGAGCCGGCGATGATCAGCCGAAGCCCGCGCCTGAGCCACGGATCGCCCGCCAGCCGGGCCCAGCGCAGGCACCCGCGGATGACGCTGACCAGCGCGACGGTTTGGGCGGCCAGGTAGAGCAGGATGAACTCGGCTATGAAGGAGGTGGTCGCGTAGTAAGTCTCGAAGTCGGTGCGCCGCTCGACGGGTGCGTCGCCCACCCAGAACAGGACGGCCATGGCGAGCACCACGAGGCCGTATCCGAGGATCCAACGTCTTGCGACAACATTTGCGTTCGCCGCATCGCCCGGTTCCTGCCAGTAGACGATGAGGATCCTCACCGAGGCCGCCATGACGACCACGAGCGAGAATGAGACGAGGAAGGCCACGTTAGGCAGCCCGACGAGGTCGTTGATGGCACCGAGTGTCGTGGGGGCGCTGACGGTGAGGATCGCCGCGCAGGAGAAGATCGTCGCGCACACCGCCTGACGCATCAGGTCGCCGCGCGCCCGCCGCAGACCGGCCAGCTTCCCAGCGAAGAGGATCCACAACGGCAGGGCGCACGCCCAATAGCCGAGGCTCCGTGCCATCAGACGGCCTGTCTCGTCATAGGAACTCCTCGTCCCGCTGACTGAGCAGCGTCCGCTCCACCCGGTGCACGGCCGCGTCGGGTGGGTCGACGTGGGCGTCGGTGCCGTGCCGGTCCGGCCTTGGCAGGCGGCGGGTCAGGCGGGCGATGAGCAGGGAGGCAAAGAGATCCGCCTCTCGCTCGGCCGCGTCGTCGAAAGGGCCGCGCGTTCCCAGGATGCGGCCGAGCGCCGAGTCATCGAGCGAGGTCAGTTCCACGCCAGTCAACGCTGACGCGCCGGCTAAGCCCGAGCGGTGCGCCTCCATGATGTGCCAGATCTCGTGACAAGTGATGAGGAGTCGATGCCACGGGCTGGTGTTCTGCTCGCACAAGATGTGGTCGGTGCTGTCCGTGGCGACCCATAAGCCGCTGACGGTTTGCGGCGGGAACGGCACCAGCGTGTGGCGCACCTCGCGTCCCGTTCACTGCCCCAGCCGCCCGCACAGGGCGCTGATCAACTGGCCGGGCTCGGCTGGCGGTCTGACGTCGAGGCCACGGACCAGCGATGCACAGGTCCGGCGCATGGCTCTTCGGTTCATCAGTGCACATTCCCCCCATCCGCCGTTGCCGAGTCACCTAGGTAACGCCGACCGGGTCGAGCGGCTCGGGCCGTCGCTACGAGCCACTCCGCTCCCCCCGCTCCCCCCGCTCCTCGCGCCTGCCGGACGACGGCGAGGCACCGTCACCCCGCAAGGCAGCATCGACGATCTGAGTGACCGCGGCCAGAGTCTCGGGGGAGAGCTCAAGTGCCCGCAAAGCGAGGTTCCTGACGTCGTGGTTCTGAGCGACCCTCGCGAGCGCGATCTCCGCGTCCACATGCCGGGCGGTCCCTTCGTCGAGGAAGTACGAAGCGGGCACTCCAAAGAAGTGTGCCAGAGCCCGCAGCAACTCGGTCGAGGGATTCTTCTTCGAGCCGCGGCGCAGAGCGGAAAGGTAGGCGCCGCTCACCCGGACCACGGGCGCCTCCTTCTTGATCGCGACCGCCACCTCTTCGTTGGTGTACCTGCGACCGTGCAGGCCCTCGGGCCGAATGTTCTCGAACAACCGTTCCAGGAGGTCCGACAAAGCTGGCTGTTCCTGGCGTTTCGTCACATGGACCACCATCACTCGTGCAGGAGAGACTCGCAGTCTCAGACCCATGCTGCCACTCAACTCAGGGTTGACAACCCTACCGTGAGGGTGACTAGCCTTCAGATGATTCAACTAACAGTCGAGCTGCATGAGGCCCAGTCAACTGCCTAGTTGTTGTTTGGGGGGGCGAATGCCCCAGGGGGAGGTTCACGTTGAGATTCGGCCTGTTGGGTCCCGTCGCCCTGTACCGGGAGACCGGGGACTCGATCACGCCCAGTGCGTTGAAGTTACGCGAGCTGCTTGCACTGCTGCTGCTCAACGCCAACCATGTCGTCGTCGCCGATCACCTCGTCGAGCAGCTCTGGGACGCGGCCCCGCCGCGGACGGCCAGGGCGGCGCTCCAGGTCTACGTCTCCAAGCTGCGGGGACACCTCGCTCAGCACCGGGAGGGCCAGCGGGACCGGGACCAGCACGCACGACTGGTGACGGAGTCCTCCGGATACGCCCTCGTCCTCCAGGGAGACGAGTTCGACGCCGGTCAGTTCGAGGCGCTTCGACGCCGCGCGGTGATCGCCGAAGACGCCGGGGACCTCAAGCGCGCCGCCGCGCTTCTCGGGCAGGCGCTGAACCTGTGGCGCGGGCCAGCCATGGCTGATGTCAGGAGCCTGTCAGAACTCGACGCGGGAGCCGAGCGCTTCAACGAGGCCAGGATCTCCGCCCAGGAGCACCACATCGCGATCGAGTTGCGGCTCGACCGCCACCAGGAGGCCATACCGCGCCTCACCGAACTCATCAAGCAGCACCCGTTGCGCGAGAGCTTGTACAGGCACTTGATGCTCGCTCAGTATCGCTGCGGCCGTACCGCCGAGTCGCTCTCGACGTACAAGAGGATTCGCAGCCTCCTCGTGTCAGAGATCGGCATGGAGCCCGGCGCCCGTCTCCACTCTCTCCACCAAGCCATTCTCAACCGCGACCCCGCCCTGGAGACCAGCCTGGCGCTGGTCTCATGACGACATACTCCCGTGAGAGGACCTCGCCCATGGAGAGCAACACCTTCCGCAAGGCTGTCGAGGCGCTCGACATGGCGGCCCTGGAACGGACGCTGGCGCCCGACGCGACGTTCTTCAGCCCAGTGATGGTTCACCCCTACCGCGGACGCGAGAAGGTCGTCGCGTTCCTCCGCATCCTGTCAACGGTATTCGAGGACTTTCGCTACACGCACGAGCTACGCGGCGAGGTCCTGGACGGGGGCGGGCGCACCCACGGGCTGGTCGTCGCGGCGCGGGTAGGGGAGAAGCCCTCCAGGGGCTCGACCTGCTGACGTACGACGCGGCTGGTCTCGTAACCGACCTGACCGTCATGGTGCGCCCGCTGCCGGCGGCAATGACGCTTGCCCGGACCGTCGGGGCGCGCATCGAAGAGAGCACCGCCCGATGACCGGCCACGCGCTGCGCGCCGCGCAGCCGTTATCGCTGCTCTTACTGCCGGCGCTGCTGCCACAGATGGTGTGGGTGAAGCGGCGGACACCGCGCCTGGCCGAGGCGGAGGGCACGAGCGGGAGAGTCGAGGGAACGGAGCCTCGGCTGCGGCTGCTCGCGGTGGGCGACTCGATGGCCGCTGGGGTGGGAGTGGCGCACCACAGCGCCGGGCTGGCCGGCCAGCTCGCCGAGCGTCTTGCAGCCAAGACAGCGCGCGCCGTGGCATGGCGGGTGATCGCGCGCAGCGGCGCGACCGCGCGGTCCACCACGCGGAAGCTGGCGAAGGGACCGATCGGCTTTGCCGGATCCCCGGACGAGCCGCCGGATCTGGTGATCGTCGTGGTGGGGATCAACGACCTGCTCCGGTTCCGCGGGCTCACCGACTGGCGGTGCGACATCGGGGACCTGGTCGACACGATCCGGGGCCGGCTCGGCCCTGACGTTCCCATCGGCTTCTCCGGCATGCCGCCGGTGCGACGCTTCCCCGCCCTCCCTCAGCCTCTGCGCGCGGTCCTCGGCTTGAGGGCCCGACTCATGGACGGGGTGCTGAGGGAGTGCGCCGAGGGGCGTGGTGCGTTCTGCGTCGCGCTGCCGATCGAGGCGATGGCGGACCAGCCGCACGTCTTCTTCGCCAGGGACCGCTTTCACCCTTCGGAGCGCGGCTATGCCGAGGTAGCCGCCGCATTCCTGCCACACGTCATCGACGCCTTGCATGACAGTTGAGCCCTCGACGTATGACGACGGCCGGGCCTGTCCACCGGAGGGCGGAAGAACGGTGGACAGGCCCGGCGCCGCCGTGGGATCACGTCCCCATGCCGAGGCCCAGCGAGAGCCGCACGGACGCCTCCAGCGGCAGGCGTGTCCAGACCGCTTCGATGCTCTTCCCGCGGCGGGTGACGTTGGACTCTACGTAGCCGGAAGCGGCCCGGGAAGACGCCAACCCCACCCAGCCCGGCGGACACGGGTCGTAACGTGGCCGTCGCGCCTGGCCCCGGTTTTGCCGCAGGTTGGCCGCGAATCCGGGCGGCAGCGGTCGAAGGCGTCGACCACGCCCCCAAATGCAAACCCGCCCGCCGGCCGCCTGGAGTGGAAGCCACGCGATGCCACGCGTTCGGCCAGGTACCGGGCTGCTCCACACCGGGCAGGCCGATCGCCGTCGTGGGCGCGGCCGTGGTCTCACGCATCGACGAGCACCATCCGGACCCGGCCGTGAGGTTGGCCCCTGTCGAAACCGGCAAGAGCCATCCCAAGTCCCCCAAGCGCCGCCAGCCGTGGTGAGGCCTGTCGCCCGTCAATCCTGGATGATCTCGTTGTTGCCGGGGCCGCCGTCGATCTCGTCGGCGCCCGGGCCGCCGTGGAGGACGTCGTCGCCGTCCTCGCCGTAGATCCTGTCGTCCCCGCCCTCTCCGTGGACTGTGTCGTCGTCGACTCCGGCGTGGACCTCTTCCGGAAGGTCGCTGCCGGTGAACGTGTCGTTCTCGTCGTTCAGGTCGACATAGAGATACGAGTCCTCCAGTTCCTCTGCGGGTATGGTGCACATCACCCGCCCGGGTTCGTCCGGGTCGGGGTGTGTGCAGCCCTCGAACGCCTCGATGTACAGGCCAGGGTCCTCGATGATGAACTCGGTGGGGTCGGCGCCGTGGGTGACGGTGACCTCGTTGACCACATCGGGGCCCCCGTCGTAGACGAGGTGCGTCGCCGGCGAGATCTCCGAGCGGTAGACGATGTAGGCCATCGCCCCCTGCTGGGCGGAGGCGGGCGGAGCCGGCCACAGGGCGACGCTCGTGCCCGTGAGGGCGGCAACTCCGAGGGTGGTCAGGTGCTTTCGCATGGTCTTCCCTTTCGCACGTTCGCATGTTCCCGCCGGCGCGACGCGCATCGACGTGAGTGACGGATGGTGCCCCTGGTTACCCATCGTAGGAATGCACGCCTTCAGCTCGCCCCTCCCGCCGTATCTTTGGCCGTAAAACATCGCAGGCTTGAGGCGGTTGATGACGCATTCGACCGCGCGGTGCTCGCGGGTACGTATAAGTGCGAATTGACAAGCCCCAGGGAGATGTGGCCTTCCGTGCGCGGTTACGGTCGCCGCATTTTATGGACGGAAGATATTCGATGTGAGGCGCCAAGCGATTCGAGCGCGAACAGATTGCCCCTCGGACGCACCACGTACGCCGGTGGCGTGGCAGCCGTCCACGTTGGCCAGGGCGGGACGTCCTGGCGGCGGAGGGTCCCACGTCCCACGCCCAGCCCGACGCTACGCGGTCGCCGCCCGCGCCGCCGGGGAGAACTCTTCCACCGGGCGTAAGAGAAACGCCAAGGGCACGTCAGGCCCGTCCGAGGCCCCCTCAGCCGGGCGGGAGCACGCCGGCGCTCTCCGCCACGCGAAGCGTGGTGATCCCGTCGGAGGACTCGCAGGCGGGCAGCGTGCACAGCAAAGCACCGCTGGAGCGGCTACGGATTTCCAGGAAGTGGACGTCGGCGTCGGCCCATCGGTTCTTCGGAGCGGTGACCCTCTCCATACCCCACAGGGCCAGCACGCTGGACCAGGGACGCACCGTGAACGGCTCCCTCGAGCCTCCGGTCACCAATCCGCCGTCAAAGACGTGCACCCTGGGGCCACGCTCCACGGCGCGATCGATGCGCCGGCCCAGAACGAACAGAGCGACGGGGACAACCAGCAGCATGCCGCCGACCACCCTGACGGCTGTGGGGTACGGGCCCAGCGGCAGGCCGATGCCCGCGGGGACGAAGAGGAACGCGCCCACGCCCCCCAGGACTTTACCGACGGTGCCGTCGCCGAACCGGTAGGTCGCCACATGCTCGCCCAGCTCCCGCTCGCCGGCCAGTCGCGCCGCCTGCGGCGGCAGATCCTCGACGACCGGTCTGACCCGTCTCCTCGCCATGCACGTTCCCCCCGGCACCGGCATGCCCATGCGATCTGTCCATGACTGCCCCGCGCTTCCGCTCCGAAACAGCCCCACCCCGCCTTGACCGCGGAAGCCGCAGAAGCCGCAGAAGCCGCAGAAGCAAGACGACATCGACTCCATGGTGCGAGCTGGTTCGTCTCCACATTGAACGAGGAGCCCTGCGAGGGGGCGGGGATGCGGGCCGCGAGGGGTGGGGGTGACATGAGTACGGCATCGCTACCGCGGGAGTACCGCACAACGCCGCGTGAGCTCACGGTGGATACCGTGTGCGTCGCCACGGTCATGGCGGGTCCGGTGCTGGCCGCGTGGTTCCAGCCGGCGGAGGACGGGTACGGGTGGCTCCGGCCGCTGGTGACCTGCCTCTGCCTGGGCGTCCTCAGCTGGTTCGTTCCGGCCATCCGGCGATCCCGGACGATCGTCGACGCGGCGGGCATCCAGGTGCGGGGCGTCCTGCGCATCCGGCGGCTGCCCTGACCGGCGGGTTCGAGGCGGGGAACCGGTCGCTGGGCAGCTTCAGTGCCGCGCTCGTGGTCTCTGCCTTCGACGCTGTCGCGGTGAGGGTCGCGGCCGGCCGCCGGCTCGGTGTCGGTGTCGGCGTCGGCGTCGGCGTTTGTGGGGTTGTCCGGTTCGGTTCGGGAGGGGTGCCGGGCCTGGCGGGGTAGCTTCGCGCGGTCTGCCCCCGTCCATCGGGGGTCTGCTTGCGGAGGGAGCTGCTTTAGGTGTCACCAATGTCACCACGTGGACATCGCGTCATGTCGTGGGGTCGGGCGGCGGTCGCCGGGTTCGCTGTGGCCGTCCTGGCGGCGGCGTCGCTGGGTGCTGGCCAGGCGCAGGGTGCGGCGGACTCGCTGCAGATCCTGCCGGGTCACCTGATCGGGTCGGGCTATGAGCCCGACAAGTTCTATGTGCGGCAGGGAGATGGGGAGTGGCAGCTGACCTACACGCCCGGCTGGCAGGGTGAGGGGTTCAGCGAGCAGGTGCGCGGCACGCTGCCGAACCTCCGCGCCGCCAACGGCGTCTTCGACGACGAGAGCGGCCAGATCCTCGAGTACGACCCGGACTTCACCGCGCAGGCCAACACCGACGAGTTCATCGCGAACCTCGACTCCTACCGGCAGCACGGGCTGCTGGCCACCGATGTCAACCTGCAGGGCGGTAACCCCGGGTACGGCGGCGCGCAGAACGCCGCGTTCACCAGCGACGGATCGCTGCGTGAGGAGTGGATGGACCGGGCCGGGCAGGTGATCGAGGCCCACGCGCAGCGGAACATGGTCGTGGTGCTCGGCCTGTTCTACTTCCACCAGGACCAGGTACTCGACGACGAGGACGCGGTGCGGCGGGCGGTGACCGAGGCGACGGACTGGCTGATCGACAACGACTACCGGAACGTGATCATCGAGATCGCGAACGAGTACAACGACGACGACGCCTACGACCACGAGATCATCCACTCGGACGAGGGCATGGCGGAGCTGATCCGGCTCGCGCAGTCGCGGTTCGAGGCCGCCGACTTCCGGCTCGCGGTGAGCGCGTCCCGGTTCGGGGACGGCTCGTGGCCGGACGACGCGGTCGCGGACGCGGCGGATCTCGCGCTGCTGCACTGCAACGGGCTGGACGCGGCCGGCTGCGCGGAGGCGGCCGCCGAGGCCCAGCAGGAACACGACTACCCGATCGTGGTCAACGAGACCAACAACACCCAGGGCACCTACACCGACGAGACGCTGGACGAGGACAAGGCGGCCATCGACGAGCTGACCGCCACCGGCGCCAGTTGGGGGCTGATGCTCAACCAGTGGAATCAGTACGCGACGTGCGTGTACGACGACGACTGCGGGTCGGCGGGCTTCGACTGGGCGCTCGGGCCCGACCCCGGCGCGAACGGCAGCGGCGCGCAGCTCCTGCGCAACTACGCCCACGGCGTCCTCGACCACCTCGAAGAGGTGGTGTTCCAACCGGGCCGCTGAGCAGAGCCACCGGCGGGCCGTCCAGGTCAGATCGTGACGGCGTCGATCACAGGCCGGCAGCGGCCATGGCGGCGGGCACGCCCTCGCTCGCCTCGTTGACCTGGACGGCCCGGACGGGCTCGATATCGGCACCCATGCCGCGCCGGGCGCAGAAGCCGAGCCCGTACCCGTACCCGTACCCGTACCTCATCCTCATGCGCCAGGCCGGGCGTCGGCCCCGCACGGCTCACGGTCCGGTGCCCCAGCGAGGCCGAGTTCGCTGAGCGGGAACCGCGTTCGGGCGGGCGAGCGGCGGGACAGCAGGCGTCCAGTCAACGCGGCGGCGAGGCCGGCCAGCCCGGCCGCCGCGAAGCCGCCCGCCGGCACGGAGGCGTCGATCGCCACCCCGACGATCGTGGATCCGAGCGCGAGACCCGCGCTCTGCGCCGAGGACTGCAGACCTGTCGCCTCACCCCGCACGCTGGCCGGCGCCAGGCGGCTCACCGCGTCGGCCACCGCGGAAAGGGTCGGCGCGGTGAGAAGCCCGGTGCCGACAACGGCCACGCACAACCAGGGCCAGTCGTGGGCGAGTCCGGCGGGAATCGTCACGAGCCCGAGCAAGCCGAGCAGCAGCCACGTGGGCAGCGGCCGGGGCAGCGCGCCATACATCAGCCCGCCGGCGACGGACGCCACGCCGAACACGGCTACGACCACGGCGGCCCAGGACACCTGACCTGCTTCTTCGAGCGTGGCGACAATGGCGAGGTCGACGCCGCTGAGCAGCGTCGTGGTACCGAACGCCATCGTCAGTACGGCAATCATGCCGACGCCCAGCCACTCCCGGCGCGGGGGCCGTCCGGCCGCGCCGGCATCCGCCTCGACCTCGGCCTCGGCCTCGGCACGCAGCGGCGGGTTGAGCAAGGCGATCCCGGCTCCGCCGACCACGATCGCGACGCCGACCCCCCACGCCACCACACCGGGGGACATCTTCGCGGCGCACAGGATCACCACCGCCGGGCCCACCATGTACGACAGCTCGCCCTGCACCGCTTCCAGCGCGAACGCGGGCCGGCGCTGTCCCGCCGTCGTCATCGCGGCGATCGCCTGCCTGGTCACCGACTGGGCCGGCACCATCAGCAGACCCGCCGCAAGGGCGGCGCCCAGCAGGATTCCGTAGGGCAGGATCGGAATGCTCAGCCAGAACACGACCTGCGCCACGACAGTGGCCAGCAGCACGGTACGCGGGCCTCGCCAGTCGATCACGCGGCCGAGCAGCGGCCCGCCCAGCGCCAGCCCGGCGGTCAGAGCCGCCGCGACGCCACCCGCTGCCGCGTAGCTCATGTCCAGACCCAGCACGACATGCATCGTCAGCGCCATCACGGCAGCCGCGATCGCGGCACGGGCGAGCAGCGAAACGCCCAGCAGCGATGCCATCCCCGGCACGGCGAGTACCTGTCGGTATCCGGTCACCGGCGTGACGCTAGATCACCCCCGCACGCCATAGGAAGTGGTTAATTGGTGAGGGCTGACATAATGAATGCTTATGGCCAGGGATCTTGAGATCGCGTTGCTGCGGTCATTCGTCACCGCCGTGCGAGCCGGCAGCATCAGCCGCGCCGCGACCGCGCTCGGACAAACCCAGCCCGCGCTCAGCCAGCAACTGCGCAAGCTCGAGAACGCCGTCGGCCGTCCGCTGCTTCACCGATCGCCGTCCGGCGTCTCGCCAACCCGGGCGGGCGAGGAACTCCTGCCGTACGCCGAACGCATACTCTCGCTCTGCGCACAGGCACTCACCGAAACCGGGCGCGCGCTTACCGGCCACTGCGGCGTCGGGTTGCTAGAAGACCTCGCCGCGTCCCAGCTTCCGCAGGCCCTCGCCGACCTCGCCCGGCTGCACCCCGGCGCGACGCTGGAGGTGCTCAGCATGTCCGACGCCGCGATGCGGGAGGCCTACGACGCGGGCCGCGTCCAACTCGTTCTCAACGAGGCGCCGGCCATTCCCGGACCGCCGCTCTGGACGGTACGCCGCCCGCTGGTCTGGGCGATCGGCCAGGGTGTGGACGTGGCCGCCGATCCGCTGCCGGTGGTGCTGTTCTCGAACCCGTGCTCCTGGCGTACGTCAGTGCTGGAAACGCTGAAACGCGCCGATCGGCCCTGGCGTGTGGCGTTCGAAAGCAGCAGCCTGGTCGGCGTGCTCGCCGCCGTCCGGGCCGGGCTCGGCGTCGCTGCGCTCATGCCCACGAACCTCGAACCGGCCATGGCCTGCCACGACGCGGACGCCCTGCCCACCCTGCCGGACGTCGAGCTCGGCCTCGCACGGCACCCACGGACCGAAGGTGATCCGCTGATCGATGCCGTGGAGACCGCGCTACGCCGCACGATCTGATGCGCTGCGCCCCGGGGTTGAGTAGTGTGCACGCTCCGCACCACACGGGACTGCCCGGCGGTCACGTGGCCTGGCCAGCGGACCTGGCCGCCTGCCTCCCGGCTCCGGTATAAGGCCGGTGAGCAGATCCGACTGGCTGCAGACTGGCTGTGGGAATTGGGGGGAAGCGTGGCCGAGGACGGCGAGAACGACGGGGAGCCGGGCCCGGATGGGGACAACCCGGACCCGGATGGGGGCCCGGCGTCTCCCGGGCGGATACGGCGCGCGGTGCGATGGCACGGCGAACTCAGCACGGCGAACAAGTTCGGGCTCTACGGTGTGCTGTTCGCGGCCTTCGGCGTCGCTGTGCCGCTCGTGACCATGCTGTGGCAGTGGTTCTTCCCCGGTCCGTCGTCCACGCTGCTCGTCGAGCAGTCGCACAGCATCTGCACGACGTCGTGGGTGGTGTCGGACGAGGACTTAGCGGACGGCCTGCGTCTGGGGATGACGGATGAGCGGCAGATCGAGCGGTGGGAGCGCGAGGGAGACCTGGTACGGGCCGACGGCGCCACCGTGGCGGTCAGCCTCTCTGCGGACACGGACAAGCCCATCGAGATCCGTGACCTCACGATCACGGTCGTCCGACGCGACGACCCGGTGCCCGGCACCTTTCAACCCGGAGGCGGTTGCGGCGGCGAGGGCGATGACGCGGAGCCCCGCTATCTCGTGGTGGACCTGGACACACTGCCTCTCCACGAGGAGGTCCCGGTCACCTACCTTCAGGGGAGCGAGCAGCAGCGGGAGGCCCGCGAGGCCGCGGAGCAGGCCGGCAGGGCCCTCACCCTGCCCTACGAGGTAAGCGCGGGCGGGTACTACTCGTTCTTCCTCGTCGGCCGTTCCGCACTCCACGACTGCGACTGGTACGCCACCCTCACCTGGTGGGACGGCGTGGAGACCCACCGCGACGTGATCGACGACGACGGCCGGCCCTTCCGCGTGACGGGGTCGGGCGAATGAGGCTGCGCGGTGCGTTCGGCGGCATGCTGGTGATGGTGGTGATCGGCGCCCTGCCGCAGCAGATCGAGTGGGCCGACGGCCTCATCATCGAAGATGGTGCTCTTCTGCCGGGGCAGCACGGCCTGGCAGACGCCCTCCGCCTGCTGACGGTCTCGCCGACGCTGCTCTACGACGAACACACCGGGGCGAGGGCCCTGCTCCACGAGACGCTCTGGGCGGCGGTGTTCTTCACCGTCCTGCTGCTGGCGGCGTCGCTCACGGCCCGGCGGATCGCAACCCCGGCGGCCCGGTCTCTGGTCGCCGCCATCGCGTTACCCGTCTATGCCCCCCTCGCCAACGTGGTGGCTCTCGCTCTCACCAGCGCACCGGACGTGGTGGGGGCGGCCGATCGTGGTGAGAACACCGCCCAGTTGATACGGGACGCCCGGTTCGGTGCGGCCCACGCGCTGGTCCTGGGGACGGCGGGCGCGCTCGGGATTTTCGCCGCCACGGTCCTGGCGAGCGAGTCGGGCCGCCGCCGCCCGTCACCGGTCAACCTGCTGCTCCGTCTTCCCGCCGCCCTCTGGCACTCCCCGCGCCTGGTGCTGGTCAGGGCTGGAGTCGCGCTGATGGCCGGGTGTGGCGGGCTGCTGGCCCTTGGCGTCCTGACGCCGAGCCTGGTCGGCGAGATACTGGCGCCCCTCGCCCGTGGCTGGTGCGGTGGCAGCCAGTATCCCGAGACATGCGCGGACGACCTGATCAGTGGGGTGACGGACGGCGCCAGACCGCCAGGGCCACAACCGTGGGAGGGACGGATCAGCCACGTTTTCTGGCGCTACGCCAGTGTCTACGCCTTCCTGGGCTTCTTCCTCAGCTTCTGCGGCATCTCTTTCCTGCTGCGACTGGTGCCCGGCATCGCCTCGCATCCGGTGACGACCGGGCTGTTCGCGTGGGCTGCGTATACCTATGCTCTGGCCTCCCACACGGCGCTCCTGGAACAGGGCGAGGAGCTGGTGTCGGAGTCCCAGAGCATGTCCGACCTCCTCGTCCTCGTCGTGCCTCCCCTCGGCCTGGAAGAGGCCCTGCTGACCGCCCCTGTCGTGGCCGTTTCGTTCGCCGCCTCTCACGCGCTGTTCCGCCGCGTGCGGGCCAGGCTCCCACGCCGATCCGGCGCGACCTACGTCGCGTCCGCGACGCCAGGCACCTGATCCGTTGATTGGGCAGCGCCGGAGATCGAGGACCAAGTGGACTTCCGCTACGTTCCCGGGCCGCCGCTCGCGCGGCGGGCCTGGTCAGGGGGTTACGCCGTCGAGCGCCGCCAGTTCCGCCGCCACGGCGCGAAGCTGCCGCACCGACAGCCGTGCGGCGGGGAGCGCGGCCAGGCCGATCAGCGAGAAGGTGCTGGTGAACTGGAGGTTCTCGGAGTCCGTGAGGCCGGGGATGTGCCGGCGCAGGATCTCGGCGGCGGCCGGGTCGGCGGTCAGCACGTGGATGGGGGTGCGGACCGAGTAGCGGACCCCGGCGGGGAAGTCGTCGGGCGGCGGCAGCGGGCGCAGGGCGGCCTGGGCGCTCTCCCGCTGGGCGCGGACCAGGAGGTGGGCGTGGGTCACCGGGCCGTGGCGGGGCAGGCCGAGGCGTTGGTACTGGTCGTCGGGGGCGTCGGTGGCGCGCAGCAGGTCGGTCAGCAGCCCGGCCATGCGCAGTTCGGCCGCGTCGTCCACGAGCGGCGCCTGCTGCCCGGGGTCGGCGGCCAGGTCGAACAGCAGGGTGCCGAAGGCGGCCGGGTTGATCATCGACCGGCCGGGGACGCGGATCGTGCGGACGCCCTTGGTGAAGGGGAAGGGCTCGGCGAGCTGGAGGCCGGCCAGTTCCTCCGGCGTGAAGCGCCCGCGCATGTGCGTGGGCATGAGGGTGTGCTCGTACAGCGGGGCGTTGGTGTCGTCGGCGCAGGCGCGCATGTAGACGTAGCGGCCGTCGGTGACGTTGACGTGGCCGCCGAACATGCCGAACAACCCGGCCTCGCGGACGGGGGTGTCGTCGGCGAGGACGCCGTCGAGGGGGCGGCCCTGCATGTCGGGGCAGGCGGTGGCGGGTATGCCGAAGTACTCCAGCAGGGTGGGCGCGAGGTCGATGGTCTGCACGAGGCTGGCGCGGCGTTGCCCGGCCGCGTCCGGCTGCCGCGGGTCCCAGACGAAGAGCGGCAGGTGGACCAGCTCGTTGTACCAGGGCATCACGCCCTTGGCCCACCAGCCGTGCTCGCCGAGCAGGAAGCCGTGGTCGGTGTTGACGATGAGCAGGGTGTCGTCCCACAGCTCCAGGTCGTCCATCAGGTCCAGCACCCGGCCCAGCGAGCGGTCGCACATCGACAGCAGCGCGGCGTACTCGTAGCGGGCGTGGGCGACCTCGTCGTCGGTCTCTGCCACGCGTTTGTAGTCGGGCCAGTCGAAGTGGGGGCCGTCGTAGGCGTGCGGGTAGAGGTCCTTGTAGCGCTGGTGGGAGAAGAACGGCTCGTGCGGGTCGAAGGTCTCGATCTGGACGAACCACCGGTCGGCGGCGGCGTTGGTGCGGATGAACTCCGCTCCGGCGTCGAAGGTGAGGGTCTGGGGGTGGCGGTCCTCGGTGGCCATGTGCTGGCGGTTGACCCAGTCCTGCCGGTAGACGGGCCGCCAGCGCGTCTCCTTCAGGTCCGCCGGGATCTTGGGATCGGCGACCTGGCCCTTCCACGGGTCGCCCTCCTGGCCGCGGAAGTTCTCCCAGGTGGTGTAGCGGGTGTGGTACGTGGCGCCGCCGTCCTCCCAGTAGTGGGGGTGGTCGCTGGCGAGGTGGGTGTGGACGCCGTGGCGGCCCAGGATCTCGGGGACGGAGTCGTCGAACGGCTCCAGCGGGCCCCAGGAGCGGTGCAGGAAGTTGTGGCGGCCGGTGTGCAGCTCGCGGCGGGCGGGCATGCAGGGCATCGACCCGGCGTAGGCGTTGTCGAAGGTCGCGGTGCGCTCGGCGAGCCGCGCGAAGTTCGGCGTGTGCGTCCAGTCGGCTCCGTACGGCGGCAGCATCCGCCGGTTGAGGCTGTCGAACATCACCATGATGGCCTTCATGCGGGCTCTCCCTCTTCAGGCGGGCGTGGCGAGGTCGCCGGCGGGGTCCCCGGCGGGGGCATCGGCGGACGCATCGGCTGTGCCGCCCGACAGGGCATCCGCTTCCAGGCGGCGCAGCGCATCCTGGAGCCAGGCCACCCACCCGTCCACGGCCCCGGCGCCGTACTGGTGGACGAGATCGGCGGCGGCCTGGTGGCGCGCCGGGTCCAGGCCGGGCATGGGGCCCTCGAACGCGATGGTGCGGTCGCGCGGGCGGAAGCGGGCGATCTGCTCGCGGCGGTGGGCGAGTTCGGTCGTCACCAGGCGGATCGCGAGCTCGCGGTCGAGTGCGGCGGCGATCAGGAAGCGGTTGAGGAAGTCGGAGTCGGTGAAGCGGCTGGTGGGCTGGTAGGGGGAGCGGAGCCAGTCCAGCAGGGCGGCCTGGCCGCGCTCGGTGAGCCGGTAGACCTTGGCGTCGGGGCGGCCGTCCCGGGGGTCGGTGCGGTAGACGACCCAGCCGCGGTCCGCCATCCGGGCCAGGGTGCGGTAGATCTGGCTGTGGTGGAGCCGGGAGCTGACGAACTGGCCCTCGCCTGCGAGCCATTTACGCAGGTCGTAGCCGCTGTACGAGCGTGTGGCGAGCAGCCGCAGCAGCACGTGTTCGAGCTTCACCCGGCCACTCTCCGCCCTGGCTCTATGTGCGAATGCACCTATGTGCGGAGGACCATACGACGATCGGCCACGGGCGTCAATGCGGGCTACGGTGTCCGGCATGCGTACCGAGAACGAGGCCGGGAACGAGGCGAGGCGCGGCTACGCCAAGGGCCGCGCCCGGCGTGAGGAGATCGTGCGCGCGGCGTTCCGCGCCTTCGCCGAGCAGGGCTTCCGGGCGACCTCGATGCGGGAGATCGCCGAGGCCGTGGGCCTGAGCCAGGCCGGGCTGCTGCACCACTTCCGCTCGAAGGATCAGCTGCTCGGAGAGGTGCTGCGGCTGCGGGACGCGGAGCAGACCGAGTACACCGACACCGTCTGGGCGGCGGAGGCGGACGCGGTGGACGGCGAGCTGGCGGCGTTGCGGCACGGGCTGGTGGGCCTGGCCCGGCACAACGCGCGGCAGGCGGGCCTCGTCCGGCTGTACACGGTGCTCGCGGGGGAGTCGGCGGGGGCGGATCACCCGGCGCGGCCGTACTTCACCGACCGCTACGCGACGGTCCGCGAACGCGTCGCGGAGCGGGTGCGGCACGTCCGCGACGCCGGGCAGCTGCGGGCGGACGTGGAGCCGGTGACGGTGGCGGCCGCGATCGTGGCCGCCATGGACGGCCTGCAGGTGCAGTGGCTGCTGGACCCGGAGTCCGTGGACCTGCCCGAGGTGTTCGCCGGGTTCCTCGACGACTACCTGCGTGGCCTGGGCTGACGGCCCGCCGGCGCACCGCGCGGGAAATCCGCGACCGCAAAACCATTCACATGACCGGTTTTGGCTCGTACAGTGCTCCCCACGCTCCGCCAAGGACGGCGGAACTCCAGATGGGGTAGCCCATGACAGCCGAGGACACACCGCCCGGACCCGCCTCCACCTCCACCTCCACCTCCACACCCCGGCCGGCCGGGGGAATCACCCGGCGCACCACCCTGCGAAGCCTCGCCGGCGCCGCTGGGCTCGCCGGGCTCGCCGCCGTCAGCGGCTGCCGCCTCGCCGTCGACGAGGCCCGCGGCGCGGGCGGCGGCGGCGCCCGCCGGGGCGGGAACCTCGTCGTCGCGCTCGGCCTCGACGCCCAGCCGGTCATGGTGCAGGCGCAGACGGCCTCCGCCTCCGCCTGGCGGCGCCTGGTCTTCGAGACGCTCACCGCCGCCGACACCAGCGGCCGACCCCGCCCGCTGCTGGCCACCGACTGGAGCCTCGGCGACGGCGGCCGCACCATCGCGATCCGCCTCCGCGACGACGTGCGGTTCCACAGCGGCCGCCCCATGACCGCCCAGGACGTGGTCTTCTCCCTGGAACGGACCCTCGATCCGCTGGCCGGCACCCAGGCCCGCGCGGTCAGCTCCCTGATCACCGACATGTCCGCCGACGGCGACCACGCCCTGCGCGTGCGGCTGCGCCAGCCCGCGGGGAACATCCACGACCTGTTCGAGCTGACCGCCATCGTCGACCGGGAGAGCGCGGGCGGCCTGGCCGAGGGCCGGGACGTCATCGGCACCGGCCCGTTCACCTGGCGTTCCTGGACCCCCGGCTCGCAGCTCACCCTGGCGCGCAACCCGGACTACCGGGTCCCCGGCCGCCCCTACCTCGACGGCGTCGAGATGCCCGTCATCACCGACCCCACCGCCCTGGTCACCGCGCTGCGCAGCAACCGCGCCGACATCGCCTGGACCGTCGTGCCCCTGGACGCCAAGGGGCTGTCGGAGGACGGACGCTACGACGTCGGTTACAGCGCCACGGTCGCCTACGCGGTCAACATGAACGTGACCGCCCCGCCCTTCGACGACGCGCGGGTGCGCCGGGCCGTCGGCTACGCCATCGACCGCGACCGCATCGCCGACCAGGTCTTCGCCGGCTACGGAGACGCCTCCAGCCTGTGGTGGAGCCGGAAGGAGCCCGGATACAGCCGCCGGCAGGCGGAGGCGTACACCTACCAGCCCGCCCGCGCCCGTCGCATGATCGAGGAGGCCGGGGCCGCCGGGGCCGAGGTGACGATCCACGTCATCGGCATCCAGGCCGCCCGCAGCACCGCCGAGATCGTGCGCTACGACCTTCAGGCCGCCGGCCTGCGCCCGACGACCCGGGTGCTGGACGTCAACGAGTACTCCGCCCGCCAGGCCGCCGGGGACCTCGGCGCGATGTACGTCAACGGCTACGGCACCGCCGACCTGGCCGCCGCCACCCTCGTCGTCTCCCACCCCGCCTTCGGCACGGGGAGCAACGCCTCGCACTTCACCCCTCCCGCCTACGCGGCCGTCGGCCAGGCGGCCGCCTCCGCCTCCGCCGGCGAACGGCCCGCCGCCGTGCGCGAGCTCGGCGCCTACATGCAGCGGGAGGCGTTCAGCCAGGCCCTGGTCACGACGTCCGCGATCTTCCTGCGCTCCAAGCGCGTCCGCGACACCGCCACCACCTTCCTCGGCGCCCTCAACCTCGACGACGCATACCTGGTGTGATCAGCATGGTTCGATTCCTCCTCCGCAGGGCGCCCTCGGTCGTCGTCGTGCTGTTCGCGGCCTCGCTGCTGGCGTTCTTCCTCCCCCGGCTGGCCCCCGGCGACCCGGCCACCGCCGTCGCCGGCCCCGACGCCACCCGCGAGCAGATCGCCGCCGTCCACGCCGAACTCGGCCTGGACCGCCCGATGCCCGCCCAGTACGCCTCCTGGCTGCGCGACGTGGTGCTGCACGGCGACTTCGGCACCTCCTACGTCACCCACCGGGAAGTGACCGGACTGCTCGGCGACCGCCTCGGCAGCACGGTGCAGCTGGCGCTGCTGGCCACCCTCCTCATGATCGTGATCGGCGTCGCGCTGGGCGTGGCCGCCGGCTCCAGCCGCCGCCCCTGGGCCCGGTCCCTGCTGGACCTGGCCTGCACGGTGCTGCTGGCCATCCCTCCCTTCCTCACCGGCCTGCTGCTGGCGCTGCTGCTGGGCGTCGCCTGGCGGGTGCTCCCGGTCAGCGGCGAGGTCTCACTGCTGGAGGACCCGGAGATCGGCATCCAGTACCTGGCGCTGCCCGCGCTGGCACTGGCGCTGCCGTCGGCCGCGGCCATGGCGCGGCTGATCCAGACCGCCATGCGCGACGCCCGCGCCCAGGAGTACGTGCAGACGGCCGTCGCCAAGGGCGCCTCGCCGCGCCGCATCACGGTGCGGCACGTGCTGCGCAACTCGCTCGGCAGCGCCCTGGTCTCGCTCGGCATCCGGCTCGGCGACCTGCTCGGCGGCGCCGTCGTCATCGAGTTCGTCTTCGCCCGCAACGGCCTGGGCTCGCTGGCGGTGACCAGCTCCACGCAGCGCGACTACCTCGTCATCCAGGCGCTGGTGCTGCTGGCTGTCGCCGTCGCCGTGCTGATGCAGGTGCTCACCGAGGTCGGGCTGTCCCTGCTCGACCCCCGAATCCGGCTGGAGGGCGCCCGATGACCGCGACCACGAACGCCACCACCACACCGGCCGAAACAGCGGCCGAATCGGCGGCCGGGACACCGGCCACGCCGCGTGCACGTTCCGCCGAGGGCCGGCGGCGTTACCTCGCCGCGCTACGCCGCCCCCGCGGCATCACCGGCCTGACCCTGCTGGTGCTGCTGGCCGCGGGCGCCCTGCTCGTTCCCGTCCTCAGCGACGGCTACGACCAGCAGACGGCCGCCACCTTCGCCTCCCCCTCCTGGCAGCACCCCTTCGGCACCGACGAGCTCGGCCGCGACATCTTCGTCCGCACCCTCTACGGCCTGCGCGCCGACCTGGTGCTGCTGCTGGCCGGCGTGCCGCTCGCCGCGGTCATCGGCACGCTGCTGGGCATCGCCGGCGGGCTCTCCCGCCCGCTCGGCATGCTCATGCAGCGGACGTTCGACATCATCCTGGGCTTCCCGGCCCTCGTGCTGGGTATCGCGATCGCGCTGATCCTCCAGCCCGGCACCACCGCCCTGCTGGTGACGATCGTGATCGTGCTGCTGCCCGGCTTCGGCCGGCTGGCGCGCGCCGGGCTGATGGAACAGGAGCAGCGCGAGTACGTGCTGGCCGCCCGGGTCCTCGGCGTGCCGCGCTGGCGTGTGCTGCTGCGTCACGTGCTGCCCAACGCCATCGATCCGATCATCGTGCACACCGCGATCGTCATGGTCGTGGCGATCTTCCTGGAGACCGGCCTGTCCATCATCGGTCTCGGCCTCCAGCCGCCGGAGCCCTCGCTCGGCGTCCTGCTCAACAGCGGCGTCCGCTTCCTCTCGCTGGCCCCCGCCTACGTGCTGGGCCCCACCGTGGTCCTGCTGATGCTGGCCCTCGCGTTCACCCTGCTCGCCGACGCGCTCAACGAGGCGGTGACCCGCTCATGACCGAGACACTTCTGCACGCACGCGACCTGACGGTACGTTTCGACACCCCCGACGGGGCGGTGACGGTGGTCGACGGCGTCTCCCTGACGCTCCGGCGCGGCCGGATCACCGGCCTGGTCGGCGAGTCCGGCTCCGGCAAGTCCATGACCGCGCTCACGCTGATGCGCATGGTGCCCGCGCCGGGCCGAGTCACCGGCGGCAGCGTGCGGTTCGGCGGCTCCGGCGACACCGACAGCACCGACGGCACCGACCTGCTGGCGCTGCCCGAGAACCGGATGCGCCGGCTGCGCGGCGACCGCATCGCCATGGTCTTCCAGGACCCGCAGGCGGCACTCAACCCGGTGCTGACCGTCGGCTACCAGGTGGCCGAGGCGCTCGTTGTGCACGGCACACCGCGCGCCACGGCACGGGAGCGGGCGGTGGAGTTGCTCGACATGGTCGGCATCCCGGACGCCAGGCGGCGCGCGGCCGAGTACCCGCACCAGTTCTCCGGCGGCATGCGGCAACGCGTCGTCATCGCCACGGCACTGGCCCGCAACCCCGACCTGCTCATCGCCGACGAGCCGACGACGGCCCTGGACGTCACCATCCAGGCGCAGATCCTGCGACTCCTCGCCGAACTGCGGGACCGCACCGGCGTGGCGGTGCTGATCATCACCCACGACATGGGGGTGGTGGCCGAGCTGTGCGACGACATGGCGGTCATGTACGGCGGGCGGATCGTGGAGGCCGGCCCCGCCGCCACGGTGTTCGGCGCGCCCGCGCACCCCTACACGCGAGACCTGCTGCGGGCCATGCCACGGCTGGACTCGGCGGGCGGCGAACGCCGGGACCGCCTCTTCGCGATCCCCGGCCAGCCGCCGGACCCGGCGCGGCTGCCGTCCGGCTGCGCCTTCCACCCCCGGTGCGCGCTGGCGGAGGACGCGTGCGCGGCAGACGCGCCGCGGCTTGAGGACGTCGCGGGTGACCGGACGCACACGGCCGCGTGCTGGGTGACGGTACCGGAGGGTCTGTCCCCCTCCCCGCCCCTTCCCGAAACTGGGGGCTCCGCCCCCAGGCCCCCGGCCGCCCTCCCCCAGGCCCTCGGGGGCCTGGGAGGTGCCCCCATCCCGGCACCGCACCCAGGGGCGGGCGGAGCCCCGGGCGCACGCCCCATCCTGGAGCTGGGTGACCTGCGCGTGAACCTGGGCGGGCGGCGCGCCCCCGTCTACGCCGTGGACGGCGTCAGCCTCCAGGTCGGCGCGGGGGAGACCCTCGGCCTCGTCGGGGAGTCCGGCTGCGGCAAGTCGACACTCGCCCGCACGCTGGTCGGCATCAACGCCCCCACCTCCGGCACCGTCCGCATCGACGGCCAGGACGTCACGTCCCTGTCCCGCCGCGAGGCGGCCCGCGCACGGCGGCGCCTCCAGTACGTCTTCCAGGACCCCTACGCCTCGCTCAACCCCCGTCGAACGATCCGTCAGGCCCTGGACGAGGCGCTGCAGATCCGCGGCGTGCCCGTCGCCGAACGCGCCGCGCGCGCCCGTGAGCTGCTGGAGACCGTGGGCCTGGCCGAACGCCATCTCGACCGGCTGCCGCACGCGTTCTCCGGCGGCCAGCGGCAGCGCGTCGGCATCGCCCGCGCGCTGGCCGTCGAGCCCGAGTGCCTGGTACTCGACGAGCCGGTCTCCGCCCTGGACGTCTCCATCCAGGCTCAGATCATGAACCTGCTCGCCGAGCTACGCGACCGGCTGGGCCTCGGCTACCTCTTCATCGCCCATGACCTGGCCGTGGTGCGCCACATCAGCGACCGCGTGGCCGTGATGTACCTCGGCCAGATCGTCGAGACCGGCCCCGCCGCCCAGCTGTACGCCGCCCCGCTCCACCCCTACACCGTGTCCCTGCTGTCCTCCTCCCCCGTCCCGGAGGTGGGCGCCAGGCGGGAACGCATCGTGCTGCGGGGCGACCTGCCCAGCCCCAAGAACCCACCGTCCGGTTGCCGGTTCCGCACCCGCTGCCCCATCGGCCCGCTCGCTCACCCCGACCGCACGATCTGCGTCGAACGGGCCCCCGCCCTCCCCGCCGACGGCCCCGGGGGCCACGGCGCGGCCTGCCACTTCCCCGGAGAGCTCAAGGAAGGACGCCGATGACCGACCTGCCGGAGAACGCGGAGAGCGCGGAGCGCGCTGAGAGCGCTGAGAGCGCGGAGACGCTGATCGCCTCCCTGCCGCTGGAGCGCAAGGTCCGCCTGCTCACGGGGGGTAGCTTCTGGCGCACCGCCGCCGAGCCCGCGCTCGGTCTCGGCTCGCTGCTGCTCTCCGACGGCCCCTCCGGGGTGCGCGGCGAGCAGTGGGACGAGCGCGCACCCTCGCTCTGCCTTCCCTCGGCCACCTGTCTGGCGGCCTCCTGGGACACGGAGCTGGCGGACCGGTACGGCGAGACCCTGGCCCATGAGGCCCGGGCCAAGGGCGTGCACGCGGTGCTCGGCCCGACCATCAACCTGCACCGCAGCCCGCTGGGCGGCCGGCACTTCGAGTGCTTCTCCGAGGACCCGCTGCTGACGGGCGCCCTCGCCGCGGCCTACGTGCGCGGCGTGCAGCGCCACGGCGTGGCCGCCGTACCCAAGCACTACGTCGCCAACGACTCCGAGACCGACCGCATGACCGTGGACGTCCGCGTCGACGAGCGCACCCTGCGCGAGGTGTACCTGGCGCCCTTCGAGACCGCGGTCACCGAGGGCGGTGCCTGGATGGTGATGGCCGCCTACAACGCCGTCAACGGCACGACGATGACCGAGAACGAGCTGCTGCGCGACCCGCTGTGCGAGGAGTGGGGCTTCGACGGCCTGGTCGTCTCGGACTGGACCGCCGTGCGCTCGACCGAAGCCAGCGCCGCCGCCCGGATGGACCTGGCCATGCCGGGTCCGCACAGCCCGTGGGGTGAGGACCTGGTCGCCGCCGTGCGCGCGGGCCGCGTCCCCGAGGACGCCATCGACGAGAAGGTGCGGCGGCTGCTGCGGCTCGCCGCCCGGGTCGGCGCGCCGCGCGGGGAGACCCCGCCGCCGCCCCCGCCGCCCGCTGACCTGCCCCGGGAGGTGGCGGCCGAAGGCATGGTGCTGCTGCGCAACGCCCCGCGCGAGATGGGCGGGCTGCCCTGGGGCGGCCCGGGCCCCGCCGCAGCGGCCCCACGGTCCGTCGCGCTCATCGGCCAGGCGGCGCGTTCCCCCCGCGTCCAAGGCGGTGGCAGCGCCACCGTCCAGCCGTCCCACGTCGCCACGCCGCTGGAGAGCCTGCGGGCGGCGTTCCCCGGCACCGCCGTGTCGTACGAGCTCGGCGCCGCCCCCGCCGACGCACCCGTCCCGCTGCCCCCGCACACCCTCACCCACCCGGTCACCGGGGGCCCCGGCGTGCTGGCCCGCTTCCTCGACGAGCGGGGCGAGGAACTGCTCACCGAGGACCGCCTCGCCACCGAGCTGGTCTGGGTCGGCGGTGTCCCGAAGGGGTCACACACGCTGGAGCTGACCACCCGCTACCAGCCCGAGGACACCGACACCGAGGCGGCGGAGATCGTGGCGGAACTGGCGGTGGCCTGCGCCGGGGGCGCCGTCCTCTACGCGGACGGCGAGCCCGTCGTCGCCAAGGACCCGGCGGACCCGGACAAGGCACCGGAGGCGGGCGCCGATCTGTTCGCGCCGCCCCATGCCTCCAGCCGGGTGCGGCTGGCCACCGGCCGGGCGACGGAGCTGCGCGTCGTGCAGGAGCTGTCGCCCCGAGCCCGCCGCTTCGGCGCCACCGCGCTGACCTTCGGCCGGCTGCCCGTCGTGACCGATCCCGACGCGGCGATCGTCCGCGCCGCCGAGGCCGCCCGCGCGGCGGAGACGGCCGTGGTCGTGGTCGGCACCACCACACGGGCCGAGACCGAGAGCCGCGACCGCGCCTCGCTCGCCCTCCCCGGCCGCCAGGACGACCTCGTGCGCGCCGTCGCCGCCGCCAACCCCCGCACCGTGGTCGTCGTCAACGCCGGCAGCCCCGTGCTGATGCCCTGGCGCGACGACGTCGCGGCGGTGCTGGTGTGCTGGTTCCCCGGCCAGGACTTCGGTCAGGCGCTGGCCGACGTGCTGCTCGGGACACGCGAGCCCGGCGGGCGGCTGCCGACGACCTGGCCCGCCGAGGAGGAGGACGTGCCGGTGCTCTCCACCAGCCCGGTGGACGGCCGCCTCGCCTACGCCGAGGGCCCGCACCTCGGGTACCGGGCCTGGCTGCGCTCCGGCCGCAAGCCCGCGTACGCCTTCGGCCACGGCTGCGGCTACACGACCTGGCACCTGGACGGCCTGGCCGCACCGGAGCGGATCACCCCGGTTGACGGGCTGACCGCCACCGTCCGCGTCACCAACACCGGCGACCGGCCCGGCAAGCAGGTGGTGCAGCTGTACCTGTCGCGGCCGGACCGCGCGGGCGACGCCGTGGCGCGTCCGGTCCGCTGGCTGGCCGGGTTCCGCGCGGTGCGGCTGGCCCCGGGCGAGTCGGCCGAGGTCGCCGTGGACATATCGCCCCGGGCGTTCGCGCACTGGGAGCCGGGCGAGGCGGGCACGCCGGGCGGCTGGCGCCACGAGCCGGGCCCGTTCACCCTCCACGCTGGCACCTCGAGCGACGAGCTGCCCCTGTCCCACGAGGTCCGACTGGCATGACTGGCATGACACCATCCGAGAACGCCCCCAACTTCGTCATCATCGTCCCGGACCAGCTCCGCGCCGACGCGCTGGGCTGCTTCGGCAGCCCCATCGCCCGCACCCCGCACCTCGACGCGCTCGCCGGGGCCGGCACCGTCTTCGAGCAGGCGTACGCGCAGCACCCGGTCTGCTCGCCCAGCCGCGCCTCGTTCCTGACCGGCTGGTACCCGCACGTGCGCGGCCACCGCACGCTCACCCACCTGCTGCGCGCCGACGAGCCGAACCTGCTGCGCATCCTGAAGGACGCCGGCTACCACGTGGCCATGGCGGGCACCCGCGGCGACCACTTCGCTCCGGGCGTGACCGAGCTGAGCGCCCACGAGTACGGCTTCGCCGAGGGCGCGGAGCTCACCCGGGAGCAGCGCCCCAAGGAGTACCCCGACGAGGTGTCGGCCCGCCTGTTCTACCGGGGCCGGATCCCGGACGACGGGCTGATCGACCACGACGAGGGGGCCGTACGGACCGCCGAGCGCTGGCTGGCCGAGCCGCCGACGCGGCCGTGGGTGCTCTTCGTGCCGCTGTTCTCCCCGCACAACCCCTTCCAGGCGCAGGAGCCGTGGTTCTCCCTGCACGACCGCGACGCCATCCCCGACGCCGTGCCGCCGCAGCCGGACGAGCCCGGCTTCAAGGAGCTGATCCGCCAGCGGTACGGCCTCGGCCGCGTCACCCCCGAGATGTGGCGCGAGGTCACCGCCGTCTACCACGGCATGGTCTCCCGGCTCGACGACCACGTCGGCCGCATTCAGGCCGCGCTGCGCGCCTCGGGCTCCTCCGACGACACCGTCAGCCTCTTCTTCTCCGACCACGGCGAATACATGGGCGACTTCGGACTCATCGAGAAGTGGCCCTCCTCGATGGACGCCTGCATCACCCGCGATCCCCTGATCATCAGCGGCGGCCGCCTGCCCGCCGGACAGCGGTACCAGGGCATGACCGAGCTGGTCGACGTACTGCCGACGGTGCTCGAACTGGCTGGGGTCCAGGCCCCGCACAAGCACTTCGGCCGAAGCCTGCTGCCGGTGCTGCGCGAGCCGGGGCGCGACCCGCGCGAGCACCGCGAGTACGCCGTCACCGAGGGCGGCGGCCTGGCGGATGAGGGGCCGGTCCTGGAACAGGTGCCCTACCCCTACGAGCTCAAGAGCGAGCTGCTGCGCACGCACCCGCGGCTCGTCGGCAAGGCCGTGGCCGTGCGCGACATGGAGTGGACCTACTTGTGGCGGCTGTACGAGCCGCCGGAGCTGTACCACCGCGGCGACGACCCGCACGAGACCGTCAACCTCGCGGGCCGCCCGGAGCACGCCGAAACCGAGCGGCGCTTCGAACGGGAGCTGCTGCGCTGGCAGGTCGCCACCTCCGACGTCGTCCCGGCGGACCGCGACCCGCGGTTCCCCGAGGTCGCGCTGCCCCGACCGGCCACGGGGGCGTACGAGAGGTGAGCACGCGGTGAGAACGGAGGACGGGCAGGAGCCGGACTACCGGTTCTCGCTGGCCAACGAGCGCACGTTCCTGGCCTGGATCAGGACCGGCCTGGCGCTGCTGGCCGGCGCCGTCGCCGTCGCGCAGTTCGTCGCGCCGCTCGCCCACCGGTTCTCGGGCGCGGCGCTCGGCGCGCTGCTCGCGCTCACCGGCACGCTGCTGTGCGTCGGGGCCTACCGGCGCTGGCAGCGGGTGCAGCGCGCGATGCGGCACGGCGGCGCGCTGCCGGCGACCCGGCTCCCCCTCCTGCTCAGCTGGGGCATCGCGGCGGTCGGCACCGCCGTCGTCCTGCTGGTGCTGGCGGAGCGGTGACGGCGTTGACCGCGCGCGAACCCGGTCTCCAGGCGGAGCGCACGGCGCTGTCCTGGCACCGCACGGCGCTGTCCGCGCTGGTGACCGCCGTGCTCGTGCTGCGCGGCAGCCTGACCGGCCAGGCCTCGCTGGCGGGCGCCGCCGGTGTGTGCCTGGCCGCCGCCGCCCTGGCCGCGGCACGCCACCAGCCGCTGTCGCTGGCGTTCACCACGAGCCTCGCCGGCCTGCTGCTGGCACTCGACGCCACCTGAGTGAGAACCCGGAGGTACGGAACGCCATGCGCATCATCTACGTCGACGTCGACACCCTGCGCGCCGACCACACCCAGCCCTACGGCTACCGGCGCCCCACCACGCCCAACCTCCAGCTCCTGGCCGACCGGGGCGTGGTCTTCGACCGCTACTACGCCTCCGACTCGCCGTGCCTGCCCTCCCGCACCGCGCTGACCAGCGGGCAGTTCGGCATCACCAACGGCGTCATCGGCCACTTCGGCGAGGCCGCGCGCTTCCGCCTCGACGCCGGGCACGGCCCGCACCGCGACCGCCCGCTGCTGGGCCAGCGCCTCCAGCAGCACGGCTGGTACACCGCCGCCGTGTCGATGTTCGCCGAGCGCCACCGGGCGTACTTCTTCCACGGCAACTTCCGCGAGTCCATCCGCGCCACCGGCCGCCTCAACGACGAGGAGGCCCACGAGATCAACGCCGTCGCCTTCGACTGGCTCCGCCGCCACGCCGACCAGGACGACTGGTACCTGCACCTGACGTACTGGGAGCCCCACACCGACTACCTCATCGGCCCCGAATGGGTGCGCCGGGCCGCCGAGTCCGGACCCGCGCCCGCCTGGCCGGACCAGGCCGCCATCGACGACCACGCCGCCCGCGTCTACGGCCCGCGCGGCGCGCTCGACCTGCACTACGCCGGCTTCCTCGGCGGCCCCCGGCCCTCCCCGCAGCCGCACTCGATGCCGGACGCCATCCGTACCCGCGCCGACTTCGAGCTGCTGGTCAACGGCTTCGACGGCGCGATCATGTACTGGGACCACCACTTCGGGCAGCTCCTCGCGCTGCTGGAGGAGCTGGGCATCGCCGAGGACACCGCGGTCATTGTCAGCGCCGACCACGGCGAGTCCCTTGGCGAGCAGGGCTCCTACGCCGAGCACGGCCTGGCCAGCGAGCCGACCCACCGGCTGCCGCTGGTCGTGTACTGGCCGGGCCTCACCGACACCCTCCCGTCCGGCGCCCGCCGCTGCGACTCCCTCCTCTACCACATCGACCTCGCCCCCACCCTCTGCGAGCTGCTGGGCATCCCCGTACCGCCGGGCTGGCAGGGCGAGTCCTTCGCCCCGGCGCTGCGCGGCGAACCGCTCGCCGAGCCCCGCCCCTACCTCGTGTTCGGCCACGGCGCCCACACCTACCAGCGGGCGGTGCGCACCCGCGACCACCTCTACATCCGCACCTACCACCCCGGGGCCTTCCGCGCCGAGTGGGAATCGCTCTTCGACGTCACCGCCGACCCGCACCTCACCCGCGACCTGCTCGCCGACGGGCAGGAGCCGGAGCTCACCGCCCGGATGCGCTCCCACCTCGCCGAGTGGTGGCACCGCTACGCCGGCGGCCCGGGGGCTCTGCCCGACCCGATGCAGGCGACGCTGCAGACCGGCCCGACGTTCTACAACGACCCGGCCCAGTACGCTCGGCACCTGCGGAGCACCGGCCGCGCCGCCCTGGCCGACGACCTGGAGGCCAGGCTGGCACCGATCGGCGCCGCGACGCCGGTGTCCTGGCACGCCCCGCAGTTCCCCGCCCGATCGCGCTGACGTCCGAAGGGAGCCCGCGCATGTCCGCCCCCCGGTGCTGCCCGCCCAGCCGCTCCGGCTCCACCTCCGTCACGCTCACCACACTCGGCGGGTCCGAACCATCCCAGGGGCCCCAGGGATCCCAGGCGTCTCAGGACGGATGGGGTGAGTGGGTCCGACTCCCCGGCGGCACCTTCCGCATGGGCAGCGAGGACGAGGACGCCAACGCCGGCGACGACGAGGGCCCCGTCCGGGAGGTGGCGGTGGCGGCGTTCGAGATCGACGCGCACTGCGTGACCAACGCCCGCTTCGCCGCCTTCGTGGACGCCACCGGCCACCGCACCGATGCCGAGCGCTTCGGCTGGTCGTACGTGTTCGCGAAGTTCCTCCCGGGCCACCTGCGGCGCGACTCCCCCCGTCCCGAGGCCACCCCCTGGTGGTGTGGCGTCAGGGGGGCGTACTGGGCGGCCCCCGAGGGACCCGGCAGCGACCTGTCCGGCCGCGCGGACCACCCGGTGGTGCACGTCTCGTGGGCCGACGCGGTCGCGTTCTGCCGCTGGGAGGGCTCGCGGCTGCCGACGGAGACCGAGTGGGAGTACGCCGCCCGCGGCGGCCTGGACCAGAAGCGCTACCCCTGGGGCGACGAACTCACGCCCGGCGGCGAGCACCGCTGCAACATCTGGCAGGGCCGCTTCCCCACCCACAACACGGCCGAGGACGGCTACGCCGGCACCGCGCCCGTCAACGCCTTCCCGCCCAACGGCTACGGCCTCCACAACGTCTCGGGCAACGTGTGGGAGTGGTGCGCCGACTGGTGGACGAAGGACGTCTCCCGGGTGATGCGCGGCGGCTCGTACCTGTGCCACGCCTCCTACTGCAACCGCTACCGGGTGGCAGCCCGCACCAGCAACAGCCCCGACAGCACCGGAGGCAACACCGGCTTCCGCTGCGCGCGCTCGGCGGCGCGGTGATCGTTCGACGCCGTGTCGCGTGAAGAAGCGGGGAGCCCGAGAACCGGGCTCCTCTTAACCTGATTGGACTGCACTATCTTCAGAATATAGAAGTCACTTATCGGCCTCGCTCTCTCGATCGCCAATTCTGCCATGAGGGCACCAATAAAGCGAAAAAACCTTTTACCACGCCTCCCCGGAGTTGGCCGAGAAGCATTACCCCGAACGGGGGACGGATTTCCGTGAAAAACCCCGGGTAATCAATGGACGGGCACTCCTGACACAGCGGAGCCCGCCCGACCATTCCCCAGGAGGTAACTCAGTGCGGATCATCCGAAACGTGATGGCCGTCGCGGCCGCGACGGTCATGCTGCTGGCCGGCGGGGCGGCGGTCACCGCGACGGCACAGACACCGGCCCAGGCCGAACCGGCGGCGGACGCCACGTTCACACCACCGACCAGCATCAACCGGAACGGTGCGTGGACGTCCGGAAACGGCGACACCACGCTGCGGCTCCAGGAAGACGGCCACCTTGTCCTCTACTACAAGGGCGAGCCCCAGTGGTCCTACGCGGGCACCTGGGACAGGGGCCACCAGGCCGTCTTCCAGACGGACGGCAATTTCGTGGTCTATGACGAGAGCGGCACGACGGTCTTCAACGGCGACGACGAATGCATCAAGTCGGGTCAGCGACCCATCTGGGACCAAGCCACGAGCATGCGCCTCACGGACAACGGAAAGCACCAGTTCCTCGACCGCAACGGCGAGGTGCTCTGCCAGTTTCCCCCGCCGTCAAGGTGATTCCGAGCCGGCTGGTGCTCGGCAGATCGCCGGTCCATGGAAGTGACCGCGCAGCCAGAGCGCTGTCCGCATCCGCAGAGCCGACTTCGCGCTGCGCTGGTTGAGCGCCGCCGTCCGGCAGCGGACCCAGGGCCGTCACCCCGCCGATACCGGGGTGACGGCCCCTTTGGCGCGCCCGCTGCACCCCGGGCCACGTCGACCACACGCTCAACGTGACCGAGCACAGCCACCACCAGCACAAACACGCTAAGTCGCGGCCAGGAGACGTCGAGTCGGTCTCGCGCTCTTGAAAAAATCGTACGACGTACGTTGACTAACGTCTTGGGATGCCTAGGATCCCTGTCTGACACTCCGGTCGGCGTTCGGCATGACGAACGCAGGGCGGGTGTGAGCGGCCTGTGCCCGCCCCACGGTCCGCACACGACACGTACACGCACCATCCGTTTTTGTTCCGGTGAGGTCCCCCCACGCGCCACCGTGCCGGACACCATGGACAGGCGATGTTCTTGTGGGTGGGTTCACCGGCCGAGCCGCCACGGAGTCCCCCCATGCTTGCCTCAGTACGCCGCTCCCGCTCCCGGCCCCTCCACGCGGCCGTCATCGCGCCTGCGTCGGATCTGAACTCTGTCGCGGCGAAGGACCCGTCGGTGGTCCAGGACGAGAACGGCGTGTGGCATGTGTTCTTCACCAAGGTCGTCGATGGTGACTGGGGTCTGGCTCACACGA
>NZ_JBQQCA010000062.1:0-42466 GCF_052246635.1 Streptomyces sp. 6N223
TCCAGGAACGCACCGATCGCCAACGGTCCGGACTGCCCTTGGACCAGGACTCCAGCACCCGGCTCTGCCGCTGCGGAGAGCGAAATATCCGACCAACGCTCAACTCTGAGCAATAAGTAGGAAGCAGCCTACCTTTGCGAGGTAGTCGTCGATTTTCCGTCTCATGAAGCGCGACGACTCCTCGGCCCGGTCCTCCCACGCGAAGACGCAGGAGGTGAGGGTGCCGTCGAAGCCGTTGGCCCTGAGCTCGCGGAACAGCTCGTCGAAGTTCACCTCGCCCTGCCCGATGTCCAGGTGCTGGTGGACGCGGACGGGGGCGCCGGGCGGGTTGACGATGTAGCGGTTGCCGGAGGAGGCGGTGTGGTCGAAGGCGTCGGCCAGGTGGACGATGCGCAGCAGCCCGCCGGCGTGCTCGATGATGCCGGGCGCGTCGTTGCCCTGGTGGAAGGTGTGGGGGGCGCAATAGACGAAGCCGAGCAGCGGGCTGTTGATGCCGTGGATCATGTCCACGGCGGCGTGGCCGTCCTCGATGAAGTCGTACGGGTGGGGCTCCAGGGCGAGGCGAACGCCCGCGCGCTCGAAGACGGGGAGGAGTTCCTCCGTGGAGCGCCAGAACTGGGCCTCGCAGCGGGCGGCTTCGGTGTAGGCGCCGTTGAACTCGGAGTTCATCTGGTCGACGCCGAGCGCGGCGGTGATCTCGATGGCGCGCTTCCAGTAGCGCACGGCGGCCTGCCGGTCGTCCTCGTCCGGGCCCGCCCAGCGGAAGAGCGGCAGGACGGAGGAGATCCCGACGCCGGCGGCGGCCAGGGCCTTGCGGAAGGCGGTGACCGTGGCGTCGTCGACGCGGGGGTGGGCGTAGAAGGGGATGAAGTCCTCGCGCGGGGAGAGCTCGATCCACTCGTAGCCCAGCTCGGCGACGACGCCGGGGAGGTCGAGGAGGGGGACGTGGCGGAGCATGTAGGGGTCAAGGGCGATCTTCATCCGCGTCAGCCTCCCTCGGGGGCGTAGAGCGCGGGGCGGTCGATCATGGTCACGGCCCGGCGCTCGCCCGTGCGCTGGGCGGCGACGCCCGCCTCGCAGACCGCGGCGGCGGCGTAGCCGTCCCACGCGCTGGGGCCGGTGACCGCGCCGCGCCGCGTGGCGTCGGCCCAGGCCTGCACCTCGCGGTCGTAGGCGTCGGCGAAGCGGCCGATGAAGTCGGGGGCGATCTCGCCGCCCCAGCGGCCCTCGACGTTGGTCATCAGGCCGTGGGCCTCGCCGATGCGGGCGGTGCCGCGTTCGCAGACGGCCTCGGCCTGCACCTGGTAGCCGAAGCCGCAGGTGGCGAAGATCTCGACGTTGACGACCGCGCCGCGCTCGGTCTCGAGGACGACGAACTGCGGGTCGCTCAGCCCGGCGGGGGCGTGGGAGCTGGGGGCCGGGAGGATCACGGTCACGGCGGTGATCTCCTGGCCGAGGAGCCAGCGCGTGGCGTCCATCTCGTGCACCACGGCGTCGTTGATGAGCATCTCGCTGGTGAAGTAGGGGTGGAGGGACGCGTTGCGGTGGCGGCAGTGCAGCAGGAGGGGGCGGCCGAGGGTGCCGGCGGCCAGCAGCGCGTGGAGCTGCTGGTACTCGGCGTCGAAGCGGCGCATGAAGCCGACCTGGATGCGGCGGCGGCCGAGCTTCTGCTCGGCTTCGAGGACGCGCTGCGCGCTGGCGGCGTCCGGCGTCAGCGGCTTCTCGCACAGCACGGGCAGGTCGCGCTCCAGCGCCGCGAGCAGCGCGGCCTCGTGGGCGGGGCCCGGGGAGGCGATGAGCACGGCGTCCACGCCGGGGGCGTCCATGGCGGCGACGGGGTCGGTGTGGGCGGTGCAGCCGTCGATCCCGGCCGCGAGGCCGCCGGCCCGGGCGTCGTCGATGTCGGCGACGGCCGCGACGCGCGCGCCGCTGGTCACCTGGTCGAGGCGACGGACGTGGTCGGCGCCCATCATGCCGGCGCCGATGACGGCCACGCCGAGGGTGCCGGTGGGTGGGAGGGAGGCGTTGGTCATGCGTGGTTCCTCCTACGCCCCGCAGCTCGCCAGGAAGCGGCGGGTGCGCCGGGCGACGGGGAAGGGCTGGTCGGGCGGGCAGGGGTACATGTCCTGCTCGACGATGGCGAACAGGTCGACGCCGAGCGCCTGCGCGGCCTGGAGCACGGGAGGCATCTCGGGGATGCCGCGCGGGGGTTCCTGGAAGACGCCGCGCCGCACGGCCGGGCCGAAGGGGGTGGCGTCGCGCACGACCTCGGCGAGGATGGCGGGGTCCACCTGCTTGAGGTGGAGGTAGCCGATGCGCTCGCCGTAGGTCTCGATGAGCTTGACGCTGTCACCGCCGCAGTAGGCGTAGTGGCCGGTGTCGAGGCAGACGCCGACGAGGCCGGCGTCGGTGGCGTCGAGGAAGCGGGAGACGTTCTCCTCGCCGTCGATGTGGGTGTCGGCGTGGGGGTGGACGACGATGCGCAGGCCGAAGGTGTCGCGGACCGCGCGGCCGAGGCGTTCCATGCCGGAGGCGAGGTCGGCGAACTGCGCGGTGGTCAGCTCGGCGGGCTCGGTCTGCTCGCCGGTGACGGGGTCGCGCCAGAACTCGGGGATGACGACGAGGTGCTTCGCGCCCATGGCCCGGGTGAGGGTGGCGACCTGGGAGACGTGCTCCCAGGTGGCGTCCCAGACGGCGGGGCCCCGGTGGAGGGCGGTGAAGACGGTGCCGGCGGAGACCCGCAGGTCGCGCCTGGCGAGCTCGTCGCCGAGGCGGGCGGGGTCGGTCGGCAGGTAGCCGTAGGGGCCGAGCTCGATCCAGGGGTAGCCGGCCTCGGCGACCTCGTCGAGGAAGCGCTGCCAGGGCACCTGCTGGGGGTCGTCGGGGAACCACACGCCCCAGGAGTCGGGGGCCGAGCCGACCCGGAGGCGGTCCAGCACGGGCATGGACATGGGGGTGATCTCCTTCTTACGCGGACTTGCTGGTGGTGCCGGTCGTGCCGGTCGTGCTGGTCGTGCCGGTCGTGCCGGGTTCCGGGGCGGGTTGCGCGGCGGGGGTGTCGCCGACCTCGGCCCCCCCGGGCAGGGCCTCCACGTCCACGCCCCTGACCTGGGCGAGTTCGTGCTTGAGCGCGGCGAGCTCGACGCCGCCGGCCATGTGGTTGGTGAGCTCCTCCAGGCTGACGCTGTCGCGGGGCGCGCTGAGCTCGACCGTGCCCAGGCGCAGCACCGTGAAGTGGTCGCCGACCATGTAGGCGTGGTGGGGGTTGTGGGTGATGAAGACGACGCCGAGGCCGCGTTCGCGGGCGGCGGCGATGTACCGCAGCACGACGCCGGACTGCTTGACGCCGAGGGCGGCGGTCGGCTCGTCGAGGATGAGCACGCGGGCGCCGAAGTAGACGGCGCGGGCGATGGCGACCGACTGGCGCTGGCCGCCGGAGAGCGAGCCGACGGGCTGGTCGAGGTCGTCCAGGACGATGCCCATCTGGCGCAGCTCGGCGTCGGCGATCCGCTTCATCTCGGCGATGTCGAGCCAGCGGACGGGCCAGCGGCCCTTGGTGATCTCGGAGCCGAGGAAGAAGTTGCGCCACACCGGCATGAGCGTGACGGTGGCGAGGTCCTGGTAGACGGCGGCGATGCCGCGGTCGAGGGCCTCGCGGGGGCTGGAGAGGCGTACGGACTTCCCGTCGATGCGGAAGTCGCCCTCGGTGTGCTGGTGCAGACCGGAGATGATCTTGATGAGGGTGGACTTGCCGGCGCCGTTGTCGCCCAGCACGCACGTGACCCGGCCGGGTTCGACGGCGAGGTCGACGCCGCGGAGGGCGCGGATGTTCCCGTAGGACTTGCCGACGCCGGAGAGCTCGACGAGAGGGGGTGTCGTGGTGCTTGCCATGGGTGTCACCTCCGGGTGGCCTGCTTGCGGACGTACAGGTTCAGCAGCACGGCCAGCAGGAGCATCGCGCCGAGGAAGAACATGAACCAGTCGGGGTCCCAGTCGGCGTAGACGATGCCCTGGGAGACCATGCCGAACAGCAGGGCGCCGATCACCGGGCCGAGAATGGAGCCGTAGCCGCCGGTCAGCAGCACGCCGCCGATGACCGCGGCGGCGATGTAGAGCAGCTCGTTGCCGACGCCGCCGCCCGACTGGACGGTGTTGAAGGCGAAGAGCTGGTGCATGCCGACGAACCAGGCGGCGAGGCCGACGGTCATGAAGAGGCTGATCTTGACGAAGGTGACCGGAACGCCGACCGCCCGCGCGCTGTCCTTGTTGCCGCCGACGGCGAAGACCCAGCTGCCGTACTTGGTGCGGAAGAGCACCCAGGTGGCGAGGGCGGCGAAGGCGAGCCAGTAGAAGACGGTGATGCGGATGTTGGTGCCGAGGACGCTGACGTTGGAGGCGAAGACGCTCTCCGCCTGGTCGAAGCCCTCCATGTCGCGGATGGAGTCGGTGGCGACGTTGCCGCTGACGGCCTTGGTGATGGCGAGGTTGAGGCCCTGAAGCATCATGAAGGTGCCCAGCGTCACCAGGAAGCTGGGCAGGCCGGTCTTCACCAGCAGGATGCCGTTGAACGCGCCGATGGCGAGGGAGAGGACGAGCGCGACGAGCACGCCCATCCACACGTTCAGCGTGTACTGGTAGGCGAACATGCTGGCGGTCAGCGCCGAGGAGATGACGGCGACGCCGGAGGAGAGGTCGAACTCGCCGCCGATCATCAGGAGCGCGACGGCCACGCCCATGATGCCCAGGGTGGAGGCCTGGTAGAGGACGGTGGAGAAGGAGTCGAACTGCCGGAAGGGCTCGGCGACGACGTAGAAGAAGACGTAGACGGCCATGGCGCCGAGCAGGGCGCCCATCTCGGGGCGGGCCAGCAGGCGGCGCGGCAGGGAACGCCGGGTGGTCCTGCCGTCGTGCCCGGAGGGGGTGCCCCCCGCCGCCGTGACGGCGGGGGACGACGCGGCGTCCGCGGGCTGGCCCTGTTTGCTCACGGCTGTGTGGCTCATGGGATCACCGGGTGCCGTTCGCGGCGAACGCGGCCACTTGCTCGATGTTCGTCTCGTCGACGAAGGCGGGCCCGGTCAGCACCGGCTCCTCGCTGCCGCCGGGGAAGTTGCCGTTGGTGGCGTACAGCCAGAGGGTGTCGACGGACATGTAGCCCTGGAGGTACGGCTGCTGGTCGACGGCGAACCGCACGTCGCCGGCCTCGATGGCCTGCGCCAGCTCGTTGTTGAGGTCGAAGGTGGCGACCTGGGCGTCGCTGCCGGCGTCGCTGACCGCGCTGACGGCGGTCATGGCGAACGGCGCGCCGAGGGTGACGACGTAGTCGATGGAGTCGTCCTGGCGCAGCTTGGCCTCGATGGAGGACTTCACGGCGGGCATGTCCGTGCCCTCGACGTAGAGGGTCTCGGTCTCGCCCTCGAAGGTGTCCTTGACGCCCGCGCAGCGCTGCTCCAGGGCGATGTTGCCCTGCTCCATGATCACGCAGACGGCGTGCTGGGCGCCCTCCTCGTTCAGCCGCTCGCCGAAGGCCTGGCCCGCGACCTCCTCGTCCTGGCCGAAGTGGGCCAGCGCGCCGACGTCCTTCCAGGCGGAGAGGCCGGAGTTGAAGCTGACCACGGGGATGCCGGCGTCCTGGGCGTCGGCGATGGCGCCGCGCAGGCCCTCGGGGTTGGCCAGCGAGACGGCGATGCCGTCGACCTCCTGGTTGATGGCGTTCTGGATCAGGTTGGCCTGCTCGGCGACGTCGGGGTCGCTGGAGTAGACGAGGTTGACGTTGTCCTTCTTGGCGGCCATCTCGGCGCCCTTCTGGACGATGTCCCAGAAGGTGTCGCCGGGGGCCGCGTGGGTGATCATGGCGATCTTGAGTTCCTCGGTGCCGGCGTTGCCGACGACGGCGTCCTGTGCCTGCTCCTCGGCCTCGGCGCCACCGGAGTCGCTGGAGCAGCCGGCGACCAGCAGTGCTCCTGCGGCTCCGAGGGCGGCGAGGGCGGAGAGTCTGCGTGAACTGCGGAAACGAGCGATGCCGTTCATCGTCCTGGTACCTCACTTCGGTGTGAGCGGGGTCGGCGTCCGGGCAGGTGCCCGGGGGAGGGCCGTTGCGACGGGAGCAAACCCCCACCGGAGTGAATCTGTCAATAGATTGTCAGGACAATACTTCATCTTTACGTAACGACAGCACAACGATCCCAGGCGCCCCAGATCCGGACGTCCATATGTAATGACAAACTATTGACAGGTGATCCATCCCGGACCGACCCTTGGGTGGATCCGGCACGCACAGGGCCGACCCAGGGAAGCGAGCGTGGGCATGCCACTCGACGTCATCACGATGGGGCGCATCGGGGTGGATATCTACCCGCTGGAAACCGGCGTTCCACTCCCCCAGGTCGAGTCCTTCGCGAAGTTCCTGGGCGGCTCCCCCACCAACGTCGCCGTGGCCGCCGCCCGCCTCGGCCGCGCCGCGGCCGTCATCACCCGCACCGGGCGCGACCCCTTCGGCGACTACTGCCACCAGGCGCTGAAGGAGTTCGGCGTCGACGACCGCTGGGTGACGGCGGTGGAGGCGTACCCCACGCCCGTCACCTTCTGCGAGATCTTCCCGCCGGACGACTTCCCGCTCTACTTCTACCGGCTGCCCAAGGCCCCCGACCTCGTCATCCACGCCGACGAGCTGGACCTGGAGGCGATCCGGGCCGCCCGCGTGTTCTGGATGACCGGTACCGGGCTGTGCGAGGAGCCGAGCCGCACGGCCACGCTCACGGCGCTCGCCGAACGCGGCGCGGAGCGGGCGGCGCAGCGCGCGGACACCCGGGTCGCCACCGTCTTCGACCTCGACTGGCGGCCCATGTTCTGGGCGGACGGCGACGCGGCCGCGGCCCGCCCCCACTACCGCGAGGCGCTCGCCCACGCCACCGTCGCCGTCGGCAACCTCGCCGAGTGCGAGGTCGCCACCGGCGAGCGCGAGCCGCGCGCCTGCGCCGAGGCGCTGCTGGCCGCCGGGGTCGAGCTGGCCGTCGTCAAGCGCGGCCCGGAGGGGGTGCTCGCCCTGCACCGCGACGGCCGCGTCGCCGAGGTGCCGCCGCACCCCGTGGAGGTCGTCAACGGCCTGGGCGCGGGCGACGCCTTCGGCGGCGCGCTCTGCCACGGCCTGCTGGCGGGCTGGGGCCTCGCGCCGATGATGCGCTTCTGCAACGCCGCCGGCGCGCTGGTCGCCTCCCGCCTCGCCTGCTCCTCCGCCATGCCCTTCGCCCCGGAGGTCGAGGCCCTGCTGAAGAACGCCCCGGGCGCCCCGCACGCCCGGAACGCCGCCGGGAACGCCGCCGGGAACGCCGCCGAGGACGCCCAGGAAGGAAGCCCGAGTTGAGCGTCAGCATCTCCGACCTCGTCCGCGTGCGCACCCGGCACCCCGAGGCCATCGCCGAGGCCGCCGCCCGCCGCGTGCGCCGCCCGCTGATCGGCGAGAGCGGCCGGCTGATGATCGTCGCCGCCGACCACCCGGCGCGCGGCGCCCTGTCCGTCGGCGGCGACCGGCTCGCCATGGCCAACCGCTGCGAGCTGCTGGAACGCCTCATGCTCGCGCTGTCGCGCCCCGGCGTCGACGGCGTACTCGCCACCGCCGACATCCTGGAGGACCTGCTGCTGCTCGGCGCCCTCGACGGCAAGGTCGTCATGGGCTCGATGAACCGCGGCGGCCTGGCGGGTGCGGCATTCGAGCTCGACGACCGCTTCACCGGGCACCGGGCCGAGGACATCCGGCGCCTCGGCTTCGACGCGGGCAAGCTGCTGCTGCGCATCGACTACAGCGACGCGGGCTCGCTGGCCACGATGTTCTCCACCGCCCGCGCCATCGACGAGATGGCCCGGCACCGGCTGCCGGTCTTCGTCGAGCCGTTCATCTCCCGCCGCATAGCGGGGAAGGTGACCAACGACCTGAGCGCGGAGGCCGTGGCCACCTCCATCGCCATCGCCTCCGGCCTCGGCGGCACCTCGGCGTACACCTGGCTGAAGGTGCCGGTCACGGAGAACGTGGACGACATGGCCCAGGTGATGGAGACCTCGACGCTGCCGGCCGTGCTGCTGGGCGGCGAGGTCAACGGCGACCAGGAGGGCGCGTACGAGAAGTGGCGCAAGGCGCTGCGGCTGCCCACCGTGCAGGGGCTGGTCGTCGGCCGCTCGCTGCTCTACCCGGCCGACGGGGACGTGGCCGCGGCCGTGGACACCGCCGTCGGCCTGCTGTGAACGAAAGACGACTGCCGGACTGCCGGACTGCCGCGATGAAGGGGCGTAAGAGCACCGTGACCACCTCCTCCCACTCCTCCGACTCCCACCCCTCCGACTTCTACGTCCCGGCCGGGTCGTCCGGCTCGGGGTCCTACACCCTGGACCTCTCCCCCGAGCGGAGCGTGCTGGGCCACTCCTCGCTGCGCGTGCTGCCGCTCGCGCCCGGCGGCTCGCACGCCTTCTACGCCGGGGAGAGCGAGTGGATCGTGCTGCCGCTGGCCGGCTCCTGCACGGTCACCGCCGACGGGCAGCGCTTCGAACTGCGCGGGCGCGCCAGCGTCTTCGCGGGCGTCAGCGACTTCGCCTACGTGCCGCCCGGCGCGCGGGTCGGCGTCTCCTCGCGCGGCGGCGGCCGCTTCGCGCTCGCCGGGGCCCGCTGCGGTGGCGAACGCCGCCTGCCCGCCCGGTACCGGCCCGCCTCCGAGGTGCCGGTGGAACTGCGCGGCGCCGGGGCCTGCTCGCGGCAGGTCAACAACTTCGCCGCCGCCGGCACCTTCGACGCCGAGAAGCTGATCGCCGTGGAGGTGCTGACCCCCGGCGGCAACTGGTCGTCCTACCCGCCGCACAAGCACGACGAGTGCCGGCCCGGCGTCGAGTCGGAGCTGGAGGAGATCTACTACTTCGAGATCGCCGCGGCGGCGGCCGGCAACCCGGCCGCCGAGGGCGTGGGCTACCAGCGGGTGACGCCCTCCGGGCAGGGTAAGGGCACCGAGGTCCTGGCGGAGGTCCGCACCGGCGACGCCGTCCTGATCCCCGACGGCTGGCACGGCCCGTCGATCGCCGCGCCCGGCCACGACATGTACTACCTCAACGTGATGGCGGGCCCGGAGCCCGACAGGCAGTGGCTGATCTGCGACCACCCCGACCACGCCTGGATCCGCGGCGCGTGGGCGACGCAGCCGGTGGACCCGCGCCTGCCGCTGTACGAGGCGCCGGCGCCGGAGGTGGAGCGGTGAGGGCGCCCGCAACGCCGCGACACGGCGGCGGCGCGGCGGGCCCGGCGGGCCCGGTCTCCGGCCGGAGCCGAGCGCCCGCTGAGGCGATCCGGCATCAGGCAAGCGGAGGCTCGCGCCCTCGGGGCGTGACCGGGGGCTCCGCCCCCTGGCCCCCGGCCGCCGACGCCCCTGCACCCCACCCAGCGCTGGACGCCGTCGTCAGCCACCCCGGCCAAGTGGGCGCGGCCGCGCCGCGCCGCGGCCGACGGCCGTGCGCCGAACACCGCGCCGGAGGCGGAGTGGCCAGCCGCACGACGGCCTGCCCGGCCCCCACCGGCCGGAGCCGAGCGCCCGCTCAGGCAATCCGGCCGCGACCGACCGCGACCCCGGGGCTGGGCGCCGCCGTCAGCCACCCCATCCCAGCCGTCCCAAGCCGTCCGCAGGACACCGCACCGGAGGTGCACCCATGACGCACGAGAACACGGCGGCGTCTGCCGGCCGTCCGCAGGACGGAGCCCACCGCCTCACCGTCGCGCAGGCCCTCGTCCGCTTTCTCGCCGCGCAGTACACCGAGCGGGACGGGCGGCGGGAGCGGCTGATCGAGTCCTGCTGGGGGATCTTCGGCCACGGCAACGTGGCCGGGATCGGGCAGGCGCTGGTGGAGAGCGGGCAGGGTCCGGACGCCGCCCTGCCGTTTCACCAGGGGCGCAACGAGCAGGCGATGGTGCACGCCGCCGTCGCGTACGCCCGGCAGAAGGACCGGCTCTCCGCGCAGGCCGTCACCACCTCCATCGGGCCCGGCGCCACCAACCTGGTGACCGGCGCCGCCCTGGCCACCGTCAACCGGCTGCCGGTGCTGCTGCTGCCCGGCGACGCCTTCGCCACCCGGCCCGCCGACCCGGTGCTGCAGCAGCTCGAACACCCGGGCGCGGGCGACGTCTCCGTCAACGACGCGCTGCGCCCGGTCTCCCGCTACTTCGACCGCGTCCACCGGCCCGAGGCGCTCGTCCCGGCGGCGATGCAGGCGATGCGCGTGCTGGCCGACCCGGTCGAGACGGGCGCCGTGACCCTCGCGCTGCCGCAGGACGTGCAGGCGGAAGCCTTCGACTGGCCGGAGGCGTTCTTCGCCGAGCGGGTCTGGCGCGTGCCCCGGCCCGCGCCCGAGCCCGGCGCCCTGGCCGAGGCGGTGCGGGCGGTGCGCGCCGCCCGGCGCCCGCTGATCATCGCCGGCGGCGGGGTGCACCACAGCCGGGCCGGGGCCGCGCTCGCCGCGCTCGCCGACGCCACCGGCATCCCGGTGGCCACCACCCAGGCGGGCAAGGGCGCGCTGCGGCACGACCACCCCTGTGAGGTGGGCGGCATCGGCCACACCGGCACGGCCGTCGCCGACGACCTGGCGCGCCGCGCCGACCTGGTGATCGGCGTCGGCACCCGCTACACCGACTTCACGACCGCCTCCGGCACGCTCTTCGCCGAGCCCGGGGTGCGCTTCCTGAACCTGACCATCTCCCCCTTCGACGCGCACAAGATGGGCGGCCTGCCGCTGGTGGCCGACGCCCGCGCGGGTCTTGAGGCGCTGGGCGAGATGCTGCGCGCGGCCGGGTACGCCGTGGACGCGGCGTACCGCGAGGCGTACGCCGAGGGCCGGCTGCGGTGGGCGCGGGTCACCGACGCCGCCTTCGCCCCGGCATCCGAGGCGGCACGGCCGACGCAGACGCAGGTGCTCGGCGCGCTCGACGCCGTCGTCGGCGACGAGGACGTGGTGATCAACGCCGCCGGCTCGCTCCCCGGCGACCTGCACAAGCTGTGGCGGGCCCGCTCGCCGCGCCAGTACCACCTGGAGTACGGCTACTCCTGCATGGGGTACGAGATCCCGGCCGCGATCGGCGTGCGGCTGGCCGCGCCGGACCGGCCGGTGTGGGCGCTGGTCGGCGACGGGACGTACCTGATGATGCCGACGGAGATCGTCACGGCCGTGCAGGAGGGCCTCGCGATCAACGTGGTGATCCTCCAGAACCACGGCTACGCCTCGATCGGCGGGCTGTCGGAGGAGACGGGCGCGGAGCGCTTCGGCACCGCGTACCGGTACCGCGCGGCGGACGGCTCCTACACCGGGGAGCCGCTGCCGGTGGACCTCGCCGCCAACGCCGCCTCGCTGGGCATGGAGGTGCTGCGCGCCGAGAGCTACGCGCAGCTGCGCGCGGCGCTGGCGACGGCGCGCGCCTCGACGCGCCCGACCTGCGTGTACGTGGAGACGGACGCCTCTTCGGGCGCGGCGCCGACCGCCCCGGCGGCGCAGGCGTGGTGGGACGTGCCCGTCGCCGAGACCTCGACCCGCGACGCCGCCCGCAAGGCGCGCGAGGAGTACGAACGCCACGCCGCCACCCGGCGCCGCCACCTGTGAAGGGACCTGACATGCCTGGCACGACCGATTTGCGCACCATTTCTCACTTCATCGACAACGAGACCGCGCCGGGCACGTCCGGCCGCTCCGGGCCGGTGTTCAACCCCGCCACGGGCGCGCAGACGGGCGAGGTCGCCTTCGCCTCCGACGCCGAGGTGGACCGGGCGGTCGCGGCGGCCAAGGCGGCGTACCGCTCCTGGGGCACCGTCTCGCTGGCGCGCCGCACCGCGCTCCTGTACGCCTACCGGGAGCTGCTGCACGCCCGCCGCGAGGACCTGGCCCGCCTCATCACCGCCGAGCACGGCAAGGTGCACGCCGACGCGCTGGGCGAGGTGGCCCGCGGGATGGAGATCGTGGAGCTGGCCTGCGGCATCGCGGAGAAGCTCAAGGGGGAGCTGTCCACGCAGGTCTCGTCGGGCGTGGACGTGGCCTCGATCCGGCAGCCGCTGGGCGTGGTCGCGGGCATCACGCCGTTCAACTTCCCGGCGATGGTGCCGCTGTGGATGTTCCCGGTGGCCATCGCCTGCGGCAACACCTTCGTGCTGAAGCCGAGCGAGAAGGACCCCTCGGCCTCGCTGCTGCTGGCGGAGCTGGCGCGCGAGGCGGGCTTCCCGCCCGGCGTGCTGAACGTCGTCAACGGCGACCGGTCGGCGGTGGAGCGGATCCTGGCCCACCCGGACATCGCGGCCGTCAGCTTCGTCGGCTCGACGCCGGTGGCGCGCGCGATCCAGCGGGGCGCGCTGGAGCACGGCAAGCGCGTGCAGGCGCTGGGCGGGGCGAAGAACCACATGCTGGTGCTGCCCGACGCGGACCTGGAGGTGGCCGCCGACAACGCGATCAACGCCGCGTACGGGTCGGCGGGCGAGCGGTGCATGGCGGTGTCGGTGGTCGTGACCGTGGGGGACGCGGCCGGGGACGCGCTGGTGGAGAGGATCGCCAAGCGGGCGGCGGCGTTGCGGATCGGGCCGGGGGACGACCCGGCCTCGGAGATGGGGCCGCTGATCACGGCGGAGCACCGGGAGAAGGTGGCCTCGTACGTGCCGTCCGCGCGGGCGCAGGGCGCCGAGGTGGTGGTCGACGGCACCGGACTTGCGGTGCCGGGCCACGAGAGCGGCTTCTTCCTCGGCGTCTCGCTGCTGGACCGGGTCACGCCTGAGATGGACGCCTACCGGGACGAGATCTTCGGGCCGGTGCTGTGCGTGGCGCGGACGGGCTCGTACGACGAGGCGCTGGAGCTGATCAACTCCTCGCGCTGGGGCAACGGCACGGCCGTCTTCACGCGCGACGGCGGCGCGGCGCGGCGTTTCCAGCTGGAGGTGGAGGCGGGCATGGTCGGCGTGAACGTGCCGATCCCGGTGCCGGTGGGCTACCACTCCTTCGGCGGCTGGAAGGAGTCGCTCTTCGGCGACCACCACATCTACGGCAACGACGGGGTGCGGTTCTACACGCGCGGCAAGGTCATCACCACCCGGTGGCCGGACCCGGCGACGGCGGAGGGCGGCATCAACCTCGGCTTCCCCAGCAACCACTGAGCTGCCGCCGCCGGTCGGGGTCGGGGGCGGGCGGCCCGCCGGATGCCCGGACGCGGCTCCCGGTGGGGCGGGCGGCCCGGGCGGCGGCGCGGCGGGAGCGCCTGCTGAGGAGCTGGGCGGCGGTCGCGACGAGGAGGGAGAGGGCGGGGCCGATGGCCAGGGCGACCCAGGTGTTGTCGAGGACGGAGCCGCCCCAGTAGCCGATGCCGACGGAGTAGGACGCCCATATCGCCTCGGCGATGGCCGCGCCGAGGAGGAAGCGGTGCAGGGGGTAGCGGACGATGGCGGCGGTCAGCCCGCCGATGAGGCGGCCGCTGGGCAGGAAGCGGACGGCGGCCACGAACGGCACGCCGTGGGCGTGGATGCGGCCGGCGACCCACTCCAGGGCGGCGCGGCGGCGTTTGGTGCGGGAGAGCCAGCCCAGGGCGCGGCCGCTGGTCAGGCGTCCGAGGCCGAAGACGGCGGCGTCGCCGGCGAGGGCGGAGCCGGCCACCACCAGCAGCAGGACGACGAGGTTGAGTTCGCCGTCGGCGGCGAGGGCTCCCGCGGTGGCGATCATCGCGGAGTTGGGGACGAGCGGGGGCGCGGTGCCCAACGCCAGCAGGGCGTACATCCACAACGCACCGTCCATGCCTGCCCGTCCGTTTCCGTCGACTTACCTGAAAGCCAAAGCTGACACGTCTAGCCCACGGCCGGAACAAGCTCGGGCCGATACTGGGGACTTACCCGGGCAGGCGCGTTCCGTCCCCTAGGGGGCGGGTGACGGCACGTGCGTGCGGCTTCATGCCGGTGTCATACCGCACTTCATACCCCTCAGGGGTATTGCGTATGGTGGGGGGAAGCCGACAGGAGGAAGCCCATGACCACCACCACGTACAAGGTCTCCGGAATGAGCTGCGGACACTGCGAGGGCGCCGTCTCCTCGGAGGTCTCGGCCCTGCCGGGCGTCACCGAGGTCAAGGCCACCGCCGCCACCGGGCTGGTGACCGTCGTCTCCGAGGCGCCACTGACCGACGACGCCGTGCGGGCCGCCATCGACGAGGCCGGGTACGAGCTCGTCGGCAAGGCCTGACCGCCGGGAAGCGCACAGGGAGAAGCGCCCCGCTACGGGTCCCCCCACAGGGCCCGGCGCGGGGCGCTTCCTGCCGTCCGCTCAGAGCGTCCCCCCACGGGACCCCGGCTGGACGGCCGCCGGCGTGGATCCAGCCGAATCCGCGCCAACGTCGACCGGTTAGACCCACAGCTCGGAAAAAGGTTGCAGAGCAGTTGGTGTGACCCGTGTCACAGTATAGGGCGCTGCCCGCAACCCTTCCACCGCGGGTTCAACCACTTCTCCTAACGCTGCTCCACCGGCAGGTAGTCACGCTCCACCACACCCGTGTAGACCTGCCGCGGGCGGCCGATCCGCGTGGACGGGTCGGTGATCATCTCGTGCCACTGGGCGATCCAGCCCGGCAGCCGCCCCAGCGCGAAGAGCACCGTGAACATGCTGGCCGGAAAGCCCATGGCCCGGTAGATGAGACCGGTGTAGAAGTCGACGTTCGGATAGAGCTTGCGCGACACGAAGTAGTCGTCGCTCAGGGCGTGTTCCTCCAGGCGCAGGGCGATGTCCAGCAGCTCGTCGGACTTGCCCAGCGCGGACAGCACGTCGTGCGCCGCCGCCTTGATGATCTTCGCGCGCGGGTCGAAGTTCTTGTAGACCCGGTGCCCGAAGCCCATGAGCTTGACGCCCTGCTCCTTGTTCTTCACCTTGCGGATGAAGGTGTCCACGTCGCCGCCCTCGCGCTGGATGCTCTCCAGCATCTCCAGCACCGCCGCGTTCGCCCCGCCGTGGAGGGGGCCCCACAGCGCGTTGATCCCGGCGGAGACGGAGACGAAGAGGTTGGCCTGCGAGGAGCCGACGATCCGCACCGTGGAGGTGGAGCAGTTCTGCTCGTGGTCGGCGTGCAGGATGAGCAGCTTGTCCAGCGCGCCGGTCACGACCGGGTCGAGCTGATAGTCCTCGGCCGGGACCGAGAAGGTCATGCGCAGGAAGTTCTCCACGTACCCCAGGTCGTTGCTGGGGTAGACGAAGGGATGGCCCATGGCCTTCTTGTAGGCGTACGCCGCGATCGTCGGCAGCTTCGCCAGCAGCCGGATCGTGGAGATGTGCCGCTGCTCGGGGTCGAGCGGGTTGTGGCTGTCCTGGTAGAACGTGGACAGCGCGCTCACCACGGAGGTGAGCATCGCCATCGGGTGGGCGTCCCGGGGGAACCCGTCAAAGAAGCGCTTGACGTCCTCGTGCAGCAGCGTGTGCTGGGTGATCTCGTTACGGAACGCCGCCAGCTCGTCCACCGTCGGCAGCTCGCCGTAGATCAGCAGGTACGCCGTCTCCAGGAAGGAGCCGCGCTCCGCGAGCTGCTCGATCGGATACCCACGGTAACGAAGAATGCCCTTCTCGCCATCGAGGTACGTAATCGCCGAAGTGCACGCCGAAGTGTTGCCGTAACCGGAGTCCAGGGTCACCAGACCGGTCTGGGCGCGCAGCTTGCCGATGTCGAAGCCCTGATCGCCGACCGAGCTCTCCACCAGCGGGTAGCGGTACTCGTTCTCTCCGTACCGCAGGAATACTGCTTTGTCTGCTGTGTCGTCGTAGCGGTTTTCGCTCACGTCATCCCTCACCGACGTTGTGCCTCTTCTTCGAGGTGCCCTGACTCCTTCCACTGTCCCTCATCCGGGGCCGAATGGTGCACTCGGGGTCGGATTTTGGCTCAGCTTCTGGCACGCGGTGCCGCATTCGCGCCCCCCAAACACCGCATAGCGGGAGCTTCAGGGCCGCGGCTCGGCCAGCGACTCCAGCCGCCCCGCCAGGCGGGCGTCGAGCGCGGTGCACCGCCGGCCCGCCGAGACGCTGCGCACGGCCTGGCCGAGCGCCCGCCGCGAACCGACCAGCACCACCAGCTTCTTGGCCCGGGTGACGGCCGTATACAACAGGTTCCGCTGGAGCATCATCCAGGCGCTCATCGTCACAGGAACGACCACGCAGGGATACTCGCTGCCCTGGGAGCGGTGGATGGTGACGGCGTAGGCGTGGGCCAGCTCGTCCAGCTCCGAGAAGTCGTACCCCACCTCCTCGTCCTCGTCGGTGACCACGGTCAGTCGCTGCTCGTCCGCATCCAGGCCCGTCACCACGCCGACCGTGCCGTTGAAGACGCCGTTGGCGCCCTTCTCATAATTATTTCTGATCTGCGTAACTTTGTCGCCCACGCGGAAGACGCGGCCGCCGAAGCGCTTCTCCGGCAGCCCCGGGCGGGCCGGGGTGACCGCCTGCTGGAGCAGCCCGTTCAGCACCCCCGCCCCGGCCGGGCCCCGGTGCATGGGCGTGAGCACCTGCACGTCCCGCCGCGCGTCGAGCCCGAAACGGGCGGGGACGCGGCGGGCGGCCACGTCCACCGCCAGCTTCCCCGCCTCCTCGGTGTCGTCCTCCACGAAGAGGAAGAAGTCGGCCAGCCCCTGGGTGACCGGCGGCATGCCGGCGTTGATGCGGTGGGCGTTGGTCACCACACCCGACTGCTGCGCCTGCCGGAAGATCCGCGTCAGCCGCACCGCCGGCACCGGCCCGCCCTCGGCCAGCAGGTCCCGCAGCACCTCCCCCGCCCCCACCGAGGGCAGCTGGTCCACGTCCCCCACCAGCAGCAGGTGCGCGCCCGGCGCCACGGCCTTGACCAGCTTGTTCGCCAGCAGCAGGTCGAGCATGGACGCCTCGTCCACCACCACCAGGTCCGCGTCCAGCGGCCGGTCCCGGTCGTACGCCGCGTCCCCGCCGGGCTTGAGCTCCAGCAGCCGGTGCACGGTGGACGCCTCGGCGCCCGTCAGCTCCGCCAGCCTCTTCGCCGCCCGGCCGGTGGGCGCCGCCAGCACCACCTTGGCCCGCTTGGCGCGCGCCAGCTCCACCACCGAGCGCACGGTGAAGGACTTGCCGCAGCCGGGCCCGCCGGTCAGCACCGCGACCCGCTCGGTCAGCGCCAGCCGCACCGCGTCCCGCTGCTCCGGCGCCAGCTCCGCCCCCGTCCGCTGCGCCAGCCACCCCAGCGCCCTCTCCCAGTCCACGCCCTGAAACGCCGCCAGCCGGTCCTCCTCCGCGCGCAGCAGCCGCCGCACCTGCCCCGCCAGCGACAGCTCGGCCCGGTGGAACGGCACCAGGTACACCGCCGTCACCGTGCCGTCGGGGTGCTCCGGGTCGGGCACCGCCTCGCGCACCACGCCCTCCGGGTCGGCGGCCAGCTCGCCCAGGCAGTCGATCACCAGGCCCGTGTCCACCTGGAGCAGCTTCACCGCGTCGGCGATCAGCCGCTCCTCCGGCAGGTAGCAGTGGCCGGCGTCGGTGGCCTGGGACAGCGCGTACTGCAGGCCCGCCTTGACCCGCTCGGGGCTGTCGGGCGGGATGCCCACCGCCCGCGCGATGCGGTCCGCGGTGAGGAACCCGATGCCCCACACCTCGGCCGCCAGCCGGTAGGGCTGGTTCTTCACCACGGAGATCGAGGCGTCGCCGTACTTCTTGTAGATCCGCACCGCGATGGAGGTGGAGACCTCCACGCCCTGGAGGAAGACCATCACCTCCTTGATGGCCTTCTGCTCCTCCCAGGCGGCGGCGATCAGCGCCGTGCGCTTGGGGCCCAGGCCCGGCACCTCGATCAGCCGCTTCGGCTCGGCCTCGATCACATCGAGGGTCTCCAGCCCGAAGTGGTCCACGATGCGCTCGGCGGTCTTCGGCCCGATCCCCTTGATCAGCCCCGACCCCAGGTACCGGCGTATGCCCTGGACGGTGGCCGGGAGGACGGTCGTGTAGTTCTCCACCGTGAACTGGCGGCCGTACTGCGGGTGGGACCCCCAGCGGCCGGTCATCCGCAGCGACTCGCCCACCTGCGCGCCCAGCAGCGACCCCACGACCGTCAGCAACTCGCCGCCGCCCCGGCCGGTGTCGACCCGGGCCACGGTGTACCCGTTCTCCTCGTTGGCGTACGTGATGCGCTCCAGCACGCCCTCAAGCACCGCGTTCCCCGACAACATGCCTCAGACGTTAGACCCCGGCACTGACACTCGGCGACTACGCGGCGTAACGGCATGGTGAGGCCCGGGGGACGGCGTGACGGCGAAGGGCCCGGCCCCCCACCCTCCGGGCCCTTCGCTCCCCTCCTGTGAACCTTTCTGACCCACCACGCCCCGGAATGGTTGCGTCCTCAGCAGGCGTTACCCAGTGGCGAGATCTCCGACACTTCCCGTTTTGCTGTCAGGTACCCGTGCTTTCCCGGCGTCTTTCATCACGGGCCGGTCGGATCGGAGGAGGCAGATGTTGAACATCGACGTCAACAGCGGTCGCGATCCAGAACCAGAGACCGAGGGACGGCCGGAGGGAGAGCCGCCGTGGCAGCCGGACGGCATCGCGCTGCCCCTCACCGACCAGCGGGCCCGGCACGCCCAGCTGACCGGCGGCAAGGCGTCCGCGCTGGCCCGCGCAGCCGGGGCGGGCCTGCCGGTGCTGCCGGGCTTCGTCGTGCTGCCGCCCGGCCCGGGGAACGCGGGAACACGCCCCGCCGCCGGGCCCGGACTCCTCACCGCCTGGCGGAAGCTGAGCCTCAACGGGGCCAGGCCGCTGGTGGTCCGCTCCTCCTCCGCGGCCGAGGACACCGCCGAGTCCTCCATGGCCGGCCAGTTCGACTCCGTGCTCGACGTGCGCGGCTGGGACGCCTTCACCGAGGCGCGCACCGTGCGCGCCTCCGCCGCGCGCCTGGAGTCCGAGGCGGCGATGGCCGTGCTGGTGCAGCCGATGGTGCGCGCCCGCCTCGGCGGCGTGCTCTTCGGCGCCGACCCGGTGGCCGGACGCACCGACCGCTTCCTGGTGAGCGTGGTCCGCGGCGGCCCCGACAGCCTCGTCAGCGGCGCCCAGCAGGGCACCAGCTTCCACCTCACCCCGCACGGCAGGCTGGAGCCGGGCGCCGACCCCATCGTGATCGCGCGCCTGCTGAGCGCCGCCGAGCTGCGGCGGCTGGCCTCGCTGGCCCGCCGCGCGGCCCACGTCTTCGGCGGGCCGCAGGACATCGAGTTCGCCTTCGACGGGCGCACCGGCACGCTGTGGCTCTTCCAGAGCCGCCCCATCACCGCCATGGCGCCCCGCCCCGCCCGCCGCGCCCGGCTGCTGGGCCCCGGCCCGGTGGCCGAGACGCTGCCGGGCGTGCTCCAGCCGCTGGAGGAGGACCTGTGGGTCACGCCGATGGCCCACGGCCTGGCCGCCGCGCTGGACCTCGCCGGGGCCGCGCCCCGCGCGCGGCTGCGCGAGGTGCCCGTGGTCTCCACCGTCGAGGGGCACGCCGTGGCCGACCTGACGCTGCTGGGCGTCGCGCCGCGCCGCCACCGCCTCCTCAACGCCCTCAACCCGCTGCCCCCCATGCGGCGCCTCGCCGCCGCCTGGCGCGTCGGCCGGCTGCACGGCACGCTGCCGGACCTGGCCGCCGCGCTGGTGGCCGAGGTGGACGGGCAGCTCGCCGAGGCGCCGCCGCCGACGGAGCTGAGCGCGGCCGGGCTGGTCACGGCGTTGCGCTGGTCGCGCGGGACGCTCGTGGCGCTCCACGCCCAGGAGGCCCTCGCCGGGGCGCTGCTCGAAGCCGGCGGGCCCGGCGGGCCGGGCGGGCCGGGCCGCCAGGCCACCGGCACCGGCACCGCCGCCGCGAGCGCCCTGGCGGCGTTGCACCACGGCCGCGCGGAGGGGCTCGACGACGCGCGGATCGTCGCGGCCCGCCCCGAGGTGCTGGCGCTCGTGCCGCCCTCGCTGACCGAGCCGCTGCGGCTGCCCGCGCAGGGCCTGGCCGGATCCGGGCCCGGCACCGGGAGCCTGGGGCCGAGGGAGGCGCTGCGGCTGCGCGTCCGGTGGGTCCAGGAGTTCCAGGTACGTCTGGTGCGGGAGGTGGCGTACCGCATCGCCGCCCGGGACGGCCTGGCGTGGCCGGAGCCCGAGCGGTTGGCGAGGATCGCGCTGCTGCGCTGGCCGGAGCTGGTCGGCGCGGCCGAGGGCGGCCCGCTGCCGGAGGACCTGCCCCAGCGGCAGCCGCGTCCGGGCGGGGCCCCGCTGCCGGACGCCTTCCGGCTGGCCGAGGGCGGCCTGGTGGTCGCCGAGCGGGCCGGGGCCGGCGGCGCGGACGCCGCGTCGGCGCCGGGCGGCGGGCAGGGCGTCTCCGGCGGCCGTGTCTCGGGCGTGGTCTGGGACGGCACCGGGCCGCGCCCGGACGGGGCCGTGCTGGTGGTGCGCACCCTCGACCCGGCGCTCGCGCCGGTGCTGCCACGGCTGACCGCGCTGGTGGCGCAGACAGGCAGCCCGCTGTCCCATCTCGCGGTGCTGGCAAGGGAGTTGCGGCTGCCGACGGTGACGGGGGCGACGGGCGCGGTGGACCGCTTCCCACCGGGGACGCGGGTGGTGGTGGACGGCTCGACCGGCGAGGTGGCGGCCGTCGCCGACTCCGGCTCCGGCTCCGGAACGCCGGGTGAGCCGGACGCGGATGCCGGGCCGGAGGACGGGGCCGGGGGCGCCCGGCGGCTGGCGAGTGAGGCGCGGTCATGAGGTCGGCGAGGCTGCTGGCGTACCTCTTCGCCGGGATGGTCGCGCTCGGCGCGGCCAGCTACGTCGTGGTCTACCTCTACCGCTGGCAGTGGCAGCGCGCCATCCTCAGCGGCGTCCTGCTGCTCGTCGTCGAGGTGCTGCTGCTCGGCCTGATGCTGCTGGACCGGATAGGGCGGCTGGAGCAGCGGGTGCGCGACGGCGACCGCAGGCAGGAGGAGATCCTCACGCGGCTGCGCGAGGCCGGGCGCATCGGGGACGCCGGGGGAGCCGAGTTCCCCGAACGCGGCGAACTCCCCGGCCGCGTGGGCCGCGCCGCGCCCGCCGCCCGCTTCGCCTGGCTGGACCAGGCGCTGGAGCGCGAGCGGCACACCTTCGTCTTCGTGCCGGTGCTGATGGCGGCCGGGGTGGCCATGTCCGGGCTCGCCTGGGTGGTCGAGCGCGTCGCCCGCCGCACCGTACGGCCCGCCGCCACCCGGCGTCTGGCCGCCCGCCTCGCGCCGCTGGCCGCGCCCCCGGGCGGCGTCGGCGGCGAGGTGGCCGACCTGCCCGAACGCCCGGCGCTCGGCCGCGGTCCCGGCCGCGGTCCCGGCCCCGGTCCTGGCCCCGGAGGCGGACGTGGGCGCGGCTGGCTGCGGGCCGCCGGCTGGGTGGCGCTGGCCGCGGGCAGCGTCGGCCTGGTCATCGGCCTGGCCAAGCTGACCCAGACCCAGCCGCCGGCGCACGGCACCGACTCGGCGACGACGGTGCTGTTCACGCTGGACTCCCAGGGCCTGCCGGAGGGCCGCGCGCAGCTCGCGGCCCGGCAGCAGTGGGAGCGCTGCCGGGACGCCACATCGGTCCCGCTGGAGCAGGCGGGGATGACCGCGCTGGACGAGAACCTGTTCGCGGCGACGATCCACCCCTCGCTCAGCGAGCACGACGAGATGCGGCTGCTGGGCTGCCTGGAGGACGCCACCATCGACCGGATCCAGCTCCACGTCGTCGGCACCGGCGCCGTCGGAGCGGCGCGTGTCAGCGGCAACGACACCCGCTGATCGGGGCTTTGCCTGGTGGCGATGGGCCCTCCCACCCCTCCCACCCCGCCGCGCCGCGCGCCAGGGAACCGAGTTCACCTGGTGAAGCGTCACTTCCCCCGCGTACGTGTGCCCGTGTGGGCGTGCGTGCCCATCACAACGGGGAATCGGGGAACGGGGATTCGGGGGAAGGACGCCACACCATGACCAGGGGCACGACCATGCGCGGACCGCTCGGCGTCGTCGCCGCAACTGTGCTGGCCCTCACCTGTGGGGCTCTCACATCGTGCGAGCCGGAGGAGATCGACGGGGGCGGCGGGAACGGCGGGGGCGGCGGCCCCTCGCAGGAGCAGCAGCAGGAGCAGGCGGCCGTGGAGCCGCCGACGAAGGAGCCGGAGGCCGCCGAGTTCTCGATCGTCCCGGCCGACGAGTCGGGCGACGCGTCCAGCGCCCAGTCCGGCGACGAGCCGCTGTGGGGCTGCACGCTCAACTGGATGCTCGACTGGCCCATGGAGACCACCACGGAGCCCACGGTGGAAGCCACCTACGGGATGAACCTGTCCTGCGAGTGGCCGGAGATCGGCGGGCCGACCATCGATTCTGACCTGCAGGTCGACCTCAAGGAGGAGGGCGGCGGGACCATCGACGAGGCCCCCATGGTCACGGGCGGCTGGGACACCGACGACTACCTCGAAAGCTCCGACACCGTCGAGGTCGCCTACCCCCGCCAGCTGTGGATGAGCTCCCACCTGGTGATGCAGCTCATCCCCGGCTGCGGCATCGACGGCTGCGGCGACCCCGACCCGGGCTTCGTATGGGGCGCCATGCCCCCGGAGTGCCTGGGCACGGGCACCTGGATCGCGGTCTGCGACTACGAGTGGCGGGACATCAACATCGGCAACGCCGCCTGCGATGACGCCCCCAGCTACAACGAGGAGTCCAGCAGCGTGCGTTACCAGGTGACCTGTGACGGCGGCACCGCCACGGTCACCGCCCAGATCACCAACGCCGACGACGGGAAGTGCACCTACGCCCACGCGTACTTCTACGGCGGCCGCTGGGAGTGGGCAGGCCGCTGCGAGCCCGGCTCGGGGAGCGTCACCCTCGGCACGGGCAGAGGACCGGTCGTCCACATCGTCCCGATGACGCGCGAGCCCTCCACGCAGTAGTGGCAGTCCCAGGCGCCCGGTCAGCCGGCGAACGGGCCGGGCGCCCGACGCCTCACTGCCCCTTGGCGTCCGGCTGCAACTCGCTGGGCCGCACGATCACGAAGCCGTTGCCGGTGAGCTCGAGTTGCACGGCCTCCCCCGATCCCCCGCGGATCATGGAGCCCAGGCTCTGCGAGCGGTGCAGCCCCGTCTGGAGCTGGGCGCTCCAGCCGACCACCGCGTCGGTGTCGACGTAGACGGGCGCCTGCGGCGTCACGGGTATGACCACCGGGTCGCCGTCGCAGATGAGGCCCAGGTTGCCCTGCCCGGAGAAGACGCAGTTGAACAGCCCGCCGCCGCTCATGCCCGCGCCCTTCACCATCTTGATGTCGTAGGACAGCGTCGCGTCGAAGCAGAGCACGTTGTTGCCGTTGATGGTGAGGCTGTCGCCCGGGTCGAGGCTCACGATGAAGCAGTTCTCCGCCTCGTGCGCGAACCACGCCTCGCCCTGCCCGCGCACCGCCATCAGGGCCAGGCCCTCCCCGGTCACCCGGCGCTTGAGGTAGTTCCCGACGCCCTGGCCCTTCTTCTCGAACTGGAGGTTCCCCCGAAACGCGATCATGGCGCCCTGGCGGGCGTAACACTCGCCGTTCACGGCGTACTTGATCGACTTGGAGTTCTGCAGCGTCATGCCCGGCTGGGTGGCAGCCGTCGCCGCGTAGCGCGTGTTGAACAGGTCACTGTGCACTCCCGCATCCTCACCCGCCAGGCCCGCGCCGTCCACCCCTGTCGCTAGGGCAGGGCCCGCCACCGCCCGCCGGCGGTGTCGTACCCGTACGCCGGGAGCCCGTCGACGCCGCTGGTGCGGAACGGGCGGCCGGCGTCGTCGATGCGGACCGAGCCCGAGCGTCCCTGGCTGGACCACTCCAGCTCCAGGTACCAGCGGCAGTCGCAGCGCGCGGTGTGGGCGGTGACCAGCAGGACCTCCGGCTCGCCTGCGGAGACGCGGTAGGGGAACGTCACGGCGGGGATCTCCTCCCCCGTGTCGTTGCCGGGGCGGGGGCGGGCCGTCGGGCGGTCGGCGTCGAGGTCGACGTCGAGCGTGCGGGGGGTCAGGGCGCCGCCGCATCCGTCGCTCATGCGGAAGACGCTGCCCGGGGCGGGGGCGGCGCGTTCGACCACCCGGACGCGCAGCGCCTGGAGCACGACGGCCGTGGCGTCGCGGCCCTGGACCGTGATCCGCACCAGGGTGTCGCCGCCGTGCACCGCGCCGAGCGACTCGGCCCACGCCCGGGCGTCCTGCTCGGCTGGGGGCGCGGGCACCTCGGCGGCGCCCGGGCTGTCGATGAGGTAGCGGTGGTCGCAGTGGTACTGCCAGACGTGCGAGTCCGCCGTCCAGCTCAGCGGCACGGGCCGCACCGGCTGCACCGGCTGCCTGTCCTCGGCGCGGCCGGGCATCAACCCGGCCAGCGCCGCCACGACGAGGGCGACGGCCCCCGCCGCCACCGCCGCGACGACCCGCCGGCGACGGCGGCGGCGCGGCGGCCGTGCGACGGGCACGGGCTCTGGCCCTGGGTCTGGCCCTGGGTCTGGCCCTGGGTCTGGCTCCGGCTCCGGCTCCGCCGCCCCGGCCCCCGCCGCCCCCGCCTCCCGGCCCTTGCGCGCTCCGGTGGCGGCGACCCACAGCCGGTGGAGTTCCACCCGCTCCTCCGGCGTTGCCCCGCACAGCTGGGCGAGCCGTTCCAGCAGCGCGAAGTCGGCGGGCACCGCCTCGCCGGAGCAGTAGCGGTGGAGGGTGGAGGCGCCGACGTTCAACCGCCGGGCCAGGGCTCCGTAGCTGCGCTCGCTGCGTTCCTTCAACCCCCGCACGTACGCGGCGAAGTCCTCGACGTCCCGGCTCAACGTGACCCCCGTTTGTACGCACCATCCGCTCGCGCGCCGGCGGTCAAACTCTCCCACACCTCCCGCACCGGCGTTCCATCCCCCTGGCGGAACCGCAGGTCACGGAGCCGAAAGCGTTCCACCGTCCCGGATCCGGGCAGAGGTATTGCCCGCCCGGCCCCGCGCGCGCACGCTCCTGGCATCGCACACGCCACCATTCGAGGGGGGACCCAACGCATGAGCATGACCATGACCACCCTGAGCGGCCTCGCCATAGCCGTCGTCGCCGCCACCACCGCCGCCTCCGGCACCGCCTCGGCCGCCGCGAGCCCCGGCTTCCTCAGGCCGGCCGACCTGCCGCCGCACCCCACCTCGCCGTGGACCGCGGGGAAGGTGACCACCGGCCTGCCGGACGCGCTGCCCTTCTGCGTCGGCGATGACCTGCCGGGCGGCAACTCCACCCGGCACCGGGCGTTCCGGACCGAGCTGGACACCAACGCCCTCCAGGTCACCACCGAGCGGCGCACCGCGGCGGCGGCCCGCGACCTGGCGACGCGGCTCAACCGGTCGCTCAGGCAGTGCGCGACGGAGACCGAGCAGCAGTACCCCGACGTCACCGCCGAGTGGCGGGACTTCGGCACGCTGCCCGTCGAGGAGGGCGCCCACGTCTACGGCGTGCACACCGAGACGACCTGGGGGGCCACCGACATCCACCTCTTCGCCGTGGGCCGGGACGGCGACACCGTCACGGTGGTGCACTGGGGCCAGATGGGCGACTTCGCCGACGCGCCCGTGGCGTCCTTCGAGGACACCGCGACCACCGCCGTCAACCGGCTGCGCTGAACGCCGCAGCCGCGCCGCCGTCAGTCCGATCCCCGCTCCGGCAGGGACCGGTAGCGGTCGGGCCCCGGCGTCTGGCCCTCCGGGGGGTAGTCACAGTCGATGCTGGTGATCTCGTGGTCGTCGCCCTCGTTCTGTTCCTGGTCGACGACCACTGCCGCGGTGCAAACGCGGCCGTGCTCGTCGGTGAACGTGACGATCTCGCTGTAGTCCGACGGGGTGCCGCACCCCGCGAGCAGCAGCACCGCCGCCGCACCGGCGGCCACCGCCGCACCGAGTCTCCACAGCCGTCTCATGCCTCACCCCTCAATGTCCGTCTGCGCCCTGCGACTTGGTCGCCGCGCACACGGTAGCCCGCGCTCAGCATGGGAGGAATCCGCGCGTCACAACGGACGCAGGTGCTCGATCGTGACGCGGTGCCGCTCGGTCAGCCGCTGGGCGATCAACGAGCGGTGGCATGCCTCAGGGTCGCGCTCGACACAGAGCAGCGCCGCGGTCCCACGGCTCGACAGCACCGACACGATCGGCGTGAGGTCGGCGTGGTCGAGGATCTCGGTGGTGTAGCGGCGGGTGTACTCGGCCGCGAGCTCGCGGCGCGAGCGCTTGCCGACCCCTTGGCGGTCGTCCTCGGCGTACTGGAGCCGGCGCAGCTCGGTGGTCGGGGCGAGTTCGGGGTGGTGCTCGTAGGCGATCCCGGCATGGGCGAGGGCCGCCTGCAGCCGGCGTGAGTTCGCCCAGGCGTACTCGGGTCCGCGGACACCGCGCCGCTGGCGCACGTCGAGCAGCAGGCGGACGTCCGCGTGCCGCAGTCGTCGCAGGAACGACTCGCCGTCGAAGCCATAGACGCCGATCGTCACCATCCTGATCCTGAGCACCGGAAATCACCCGCCTGCCTGCCGCTCGTGCCGGTTCGACCGGCACGGGCAGCGGAGGCGGCGAGGTCGCGTCACGCGACGGCCGTCCCCTCGATCTCGACCATCAGGGTGGGGATCGCCAGCCGTGTCACCCCGAGCATCGTGGTGGCCGGCGCCACCCCGGCGGCGCCCAGCCGCGACGCCAGCACGCCGTAGTGCTGGAAGAGCAGATCGACGTCGGTGGTGTAGACGTTGAGCCGGACGAGGTTCACGAGGGACATGCCGGCCTCGCCGAGAACGGCCTCCAGGTTGTCGAGGCTCAGCGCCACCTGCGCCGCCATGTCACCGGCATGCTGGGGCTTGCCGTCGCCGCTCATCGCGGTCTGTCCGGCGCAGTACAGGGTCCGGGTGTGCCCGGAGACGATCTCGCCCTGGTTGTACCCCATCTCCACGGACCACGTGCACGGGTTGACCGCCGTTCGCCCCACAGCCACATCAGCTCCATTCGATTCATCGGCAGGACGCACGTCCATCGGCTCGGTAGCCGCCCGTCTCTGACGTCCGTCGTGTTGAAAGCCTCCCAACGAATCACGACATCCTGCGTCGTGTATCCCGGTAGTGTTTTCGTATGCGCGCCAACCGGTTGGTCTCGCTGGTGCTGCTGCTGCGCCAGCGCGGCCGGCTGTCCGCGGCCACGCTCGCCCGCGAGCTGGAGGTGTCCACCCGCACCGTGCTGCGCGACATAGAGGCGCTGTCCGCAGCCGGCGTCCCGGTCTACGCCGAACGCGGCCGGCACGGCGGCTTCGCGTTGCTGCCCGGTTTCCGGACAGAACTCACCGGGCTGAACCACGACGAGGCGCTCGCCCTGCTGGTCGCCGGATCACGGCGCGGCGCGCAGGTATTCGGCCTCGGCTCGGCGCTCGCTTCGGCCATGCTCAAGGTGGTTGACGCGCTACCCGAAAGCCATCGGGACACGGCGGCCGGCGTTGCCGAGCGACTGCTCATCGACCCGGAGACCGACCTCCTCTCGCGCCGGCTGGCCACCGACGAGGTACCCGACGCCATAGTGGCCGAGGTCCGGCGCGCGGTGCTCGCCGGACACAAGCTGCGCATCCGCTACGCCGCTGTGGACCAGACCCCTCATTGGCGCACGGTGGACCCGATCGGCCTGGTCACCGTACGCGACCAGGGCTACTTGCTGGCCACGAGGTCTGGCGCGGACCGCACCTACCGGCTGTCCCGGATCCTGGCCGCCGAGGAACTGACCGAACCCGCGCAGCGACCCGACCGGGTGGATCTGGACCGTGCCTGGCAGGAACGCAGCACGCGGTTCCGGACCGGCGGCGACCAAGTCGCCGTGCTGGCACGGGTGGACCCGGCGCGGCGGGAGGACCTGGTGGGCACCGCGCTGGCCGTCCGCGCCGAAGAAACCGACGCGGACGGCTGGCTGCGGCTGGAGGTGACCTTCCAGGATCCGAGACACGCCGAATGGGCGCTGTGGCAGCTCGCCACGAGCGGGGAAGCCCTGGCCCCGCAGTGGCTGCGCGACTCCCTGCGCGACCGCGCCGCCGCGATCGCCACCCGCTATGGAGCGTCCCCCTGAGAGTTGCCGCCGTCCGTGGGCCGCCGTCGACGCAAGAGCTGCCTGTGCACCTTGACGCGTGTGCTCGCCGTCGGGCGACCATGGCCCATGACTCGCGCTCTGTCGACGCCGCCCGTCATTGCCTCCGGCCTTCTCGCCAGCTCCCCCCAACCCGTGCTCCCCGCCACCGGAGGGCTGCTGCTGCGCCCCTGGGTTCGGGCCGACGCACCAGCGTTCCTCTCCGCCTACCAGGACGACGAGACCCGCCGCTGGCACACCCGCCGTCCCTCGACGGAGGCCCAGGTCCGGGAGTGGTTCGACGCATACCGCCGGGACTGGGAACGCGAGATGGGCGGCCACTGGGCGATCACCCGCGACGGCGTCGAGGTGCTCGGCCGGGTCGCACTGCGCGGCCTGGACTTCGACGACGGCGTCGCCGGCGTGGCCTACTGGGTGCTCCCGGCCGCCCGCGGCGCCGGCGTGGCCTCACGCGCGCTCTCGGCGCTCACTGCCTGGGCCATGGACGAGGTCGGCTTCCACCGGTTGGAGTTGGACCACTCGACGCGCAACCATGCCTCGTGCAGGGTCGCCGCACAGTGCGGCTACCTTCTGGAAGGCACCAAGCGCAGCGCCGCTGTGCACGACGATGGCCGGCACGACATGCACCTGCATGCCCGCGTCCGAGGTGATTGAGCCCGTCCGATCAATGACGTGCGGAGCGAGACAGGGACTGCGGCGGCGGTCACGGGCCGAGTCCGGAGAGCGGCAGACCCCGTCCCGTCCACGCAGACCCGCCACCGTCACGGCAGAACCCGGCGGAGGGACCACCGGCGGAACGCTTGGCGACGACGTCATCATCGGCACCGAGGGCCAGGATCTGATCATCAACTGAAGCGGCGTGGGCACCTGGGTCCCCACGCCGCCTTGCAGGTTGCCGCCTAGGCGGAGGTTCCGGTCACGGTCGTGCCGGTCTTGGTGATCGTGTAGTCGACCGTGCCGCCGCCCCAGAAGTGGAAGGTGAGGGTGACGGGCTCGTCGTCCCTGACCTCGTTGAAGAACTCAGGGGTGAGGCTGATCGCGCCCGCAGTGTAGTCGGGCCGGAAGGCCACCCAGAACTCCTTGAAGGCAGTCCAGTCCTGGGGCCCGGCACTGGTGCCGTCGGCGTACTTGGCCTCCATCGTGGCGAGCTGGTCGCCCGCGAACCGGGTCGGGATCGCGAACGAGTCCGTGGCCCCGGACGCGTCCGAGAGCTGCGGCGTGTCGTAGGTGATGATGTGGATCCGCCACGGCAGACCGTCCGAGAAGCGGGCCTCGATCGTCGCGTTGGTGCCGTACGCGCGGTCGCCCGCGAGGCGGGTGAGCGCGGCGGCGGTGAGGGTGAGCGTGTCGCCCTCGACCGTGTAGTCGGCGCCCTCGGCCAGTGCTGTGTCCCCGTGCCACAGGCCCTCGAACTCCAGGCCGTTACGGTTGAGAGTGAGCGACTCGTCCGCGATGGTCCCGGCCTTCTCGAGGTAGATCGAGTCGAACGAGGCCGTGCCCGAACGCGTCGTCAAGCCCGACGACAAGTACGAGTGCAGGTACGGGTCGCGCCATTCGAGGGTTTCGCGGTTGAGGTACGAGCCGGCGTCCCACAGCATCAAGGTCACCTGTTTGTCCCGGGCCTGGTACATGGTGGCCTCGAAGAACTTCAGCAGCTCGCCGTACTGCTGGGCGTTGGGGATAGGGCGTGTGTAGTCGTAGCCGAGGACGCCCCACTCCCCGATGATGACCGGGATGTCGTGGTCGACGAAGGTGTCGTTCACGCGCTGGAAGGTGGACGTGAGGTCCTGCTCGACCTCCTCGTTGTAGGTGGTGACCCCGGCGACGTTGACGCTGAAGGGCCAGAACCCGTAGAAGTGGACGGTCGCGGCGATCATCGGGTCGTCCAGGGAGTCGATGGTGGCCTTGAGCGCGTCCAGGTGCGGCTGCTCGGAGTTGGTGACCATCGTCGGCAGCACCAGGAGCCGGTCCTCGTTGTTTCCGCCGGAGCCGCGGATGATCTCGTGGAAGGCGACGTTGAGCTCGGCGGTGTAGGCGTCGGCGGCCTCGCCCTCGGCACCGGCGAACTGCGGCTCGTTGATGCTCTCGAAGGACAGCTCGGACGGGTAGTCCTTGAACCGCTCGGCGATCTGGGTCCACATCGCGTTGAACCTCGCCAGCACGTTCTCGCGGTCGTTCGGCAGCTCGCTGGCCCACATCCACGAGTCGTGGTGGAGGTTCAACAGCACGTGGAGGTCGTTCGCGATCGCCCAGTCGACGACCTGCGCGACGCGCTCCATGCGCTCCGGGTCGATCGTGTAGTCCGGTGCCGGGCCGGTGAACTCGTCCCAGGTCACCGGGAGGCGGAGCGAGTTGTAGCCCTCGGCCTTGACGGTCTGGAGGAGTTCCTCGGTGATCAGCGGGTTGCCCCAGCCGGTCTCACCGCCCAGCGCGTCCAGGGTGTTGCCGACGTTCCAGCCCGGCTGCATAGCCGCGACAGTCTCCTGAGCGGTGGACGCCTGTCGCGGCTTCCGATCTGTTTCGGCCTCGGCGTTCGAAGCCAGGGCGGTCATAGGTACGGCCACCAAGCCGAGGAGGACCGCCACCAGGGCGATCAGGAGTTTGCGCTTTCGATGCTTCACAAGGCGTCCCTTTTCTGTGGGGGTTGAGGCGGCTCGCGCCCCGTCGACGGAGGCGATGGGGAATGGGCGAACGATCCGGTCAGGGAAAGCGGCTCATCGCTTTTGGGTGGATTGGTCGCCTGCGGTACGGAGGTCTGCGAATCACGCTGTGCGACATGAACTTCTCCTCGCTGTCCGTGGCAGCTCCGGGCCGGGCCGGTCAGGGGCTGTCCGGCCCCGGAGCGCCGCCTGTGGGGGGTGTCGCGTGGTGTCGATGCGTGATACGTAAGACGAGTGATCGAAGCGCTTCGATCGCGCAGAGATTAGGACTGATGAACGGGTCGCACAAGCCTTGCGGCAGGAGACGCAGGGAGTTTCCGTCGTTGCCTCACGGCCTCTTGGGCCACGTGGGCTCCCAACCAGCATCGAAGCGCTTCGAAAGATGATGGTCGAGGAGCGTGTCCCCGAGTCGCGCCGGTCAGGAGGGGGTCAGCAGGACGAGTTGGTCTGGCTGAGCAGCCCCATACGCCATGGCAACTGGCTGCAGTCACCGCTCGAGCTGAGATTCATTCCCTGGCAGAGGAACTGGAGCCGGCACGGGTTGATGGTCAGGATCTGGTCGGCCCCGGATGCGGTGCCGTACCCCGCAAATCGGGACAACTGGGCTGCCGGGCGCGCCCGATCAGGGCTCCGCGGTCTTGACGGCGAGTGCCACCTGAGGCAGTTTCTGTGTCAGAAACATCGCGAGAAACCCTCCGTCATGTACGGCACTCACGAGGAAGTACGAGACGGCCAGCCGACGGTCGGATCCGCACCGCTCAGTTCTTCGCCAAGGCGCGATTGCCGCCTTGCCCCCCACGCGAGGAGATTGATCTTCCATGTCCTGCCTCTATGCGGAGCCCCCTCTCCGCCCGGCCTTCGCGGTGGTCACCGGTTTGATCGCCGACGAGGTCCCGGCCGGTGGCCGGCACCACAGGTCCGCCCTCCGTACCGGCGCCCTGAGAGCGCGGGTGGCTGAGCACCGGCGCTGATCCGGTACGACGGCGGCAGCGGGGGATCCGCATCCGCAGCGTCCCGCGCGGGCCCCGGTCTCGATCAGAGCGAATGGCTCGCGGAGGACGTGGGGTCCCCCCGTGCGGCGGGCTTGCACCGCGACGATCAACGGCTGACACAGGCCGGTGCGTTTCGCGGCGGCCCGAAGACTCCAGGCGCCACCGGTCTTTCAGAAGGTCTCGCAGGACCGGCAAGCCGCAAGGGTCAGCCCGGTGCCTACGGACCGCTGCGCACCGCACCACATCGACAGTCCGGACAGCCTCTGGCGGAACGAGGCCGACCGGAACCGCTTGCTCAGGAATCAGTCAGGGACGAGGAGGTCCCCCCATGCGAATAAAACGAATCAGCCGCGGGCGTCTGTCCGCGATGCTCACCGCCGCCGTCGCGGCCTCGGCCGCGGTCGCGGCGTTGCTCGTCGGCAACACGGCTCAGGCGGGCACCAACGACACCAAGCAGTGTTCTCTTCCGTCGACGTACCAATGGTCGTCGACGGATGCGCCGCTGGCGGAGCCGGCCAACGGCTGGGTCTCGCTGAAGGACTTCACCAGCGTCGTCCACGACGGCCAGCACCTGGTCTACGGCTCGATCGTCAACGGGTCCGGGTACAGCTCGATGGGCTTCGCTCCCTTCACGGACTGGCCGGAGATGGCCACGGCCACCCAGACCCAGATGAACGTGGGCACGGTGGCGCCCACGCTGTTCTACTTCGCGCCCAAGGACATCTGGGTGATGGCGTCCCAGTGGGGTCAGTGGCCGTTCTTCTACAGCACCTCCACCAACCCCACCGACCCCACCAGCTGGTCCCAGCCCCAGGAGCTGTTCACCGGCAGCATCCCCAACTCCGGCACCGGCCCGATCGACCAGACCCTGATCGCTGACGGCGAAAACATGTACATGTTCTTCGCCGGCGACAACGGCCAAATCTACCGGTCCAGCATGCCGATCGGGGACTTCCCCAGCAGCTTCGGCTCCGACTACGAGACCATCATGACCGACACCACGGAAAACCTGTTCGAGGGTGTGCAGGTCTACAAGGTCGACGGCCAGGACCAGTACCTCATGATCGTCGAGGCGATGGGCGCGAACGGGCGCTACTTCCGCTCCTTCACCTCCCCCACCCTCGACGGTGAGTGGACCCCGCAGGCCGCCACCGAGGACAACCCCTTCGCGGGCAAGGCCAACAGCGGTACCACCTGGACCAACTCCATCAGCCACGGTGACCTGGTCCGCAGCAACCCCGACCAGACCATGACCATCGACCCCTGCAACCTGGAGCTCCTCTACCAGGGCATGGACCCCGCCACACCGCCGGACACCCCCTACGACCAGCTGCCGTGGCGGCCGGGCCTGCTCACCCTGCAGCAATGACCCGCCCGATCCACGGTGATCACGACGCGGGGCGGTCCACCGACGCGTAGACGAGCGGTTTACGCCGTGGGCAACGTCACCCGCTGACCGATACACACCCCCTTGAGGAACCCCAGCCGCGCGTCGGCCGGGGTTCCTCTCTTTCGTGGACTGTCAACGTGGGCACGGACCGAAGCCCTATGACGCCGCCGGAGATCCACTTGCCAGCCGTGGTGTGCCGTGGATTCCCTACCAAACCCGTTGCAGGCCAGCGAGGGATCCAACGAGTTCTCTTCTCATGCTGCGGTGCGATAGAGGGTTTCCTCCAGGAGTGCGAGGAACGCATGCGCGGCTGCGAGGCTGTCAGGGCGTCCGAGCGTCGAGAATCCATCGAGCAGTCGGCGCAGGGCGGCGAGCTGGTCTTCCCATGCGGCTTCGGGCTCATAGGGACCGCCGAGGAACTCGATCGTCCGGGCCGCCTCCGGTGAGCGGCGGGCGAGTTGCTTTCCCGCGACCGGGACGAGCGCCAGCAGCATGGCCTGATGCTCCTGGGGACTCTTGGGGATGAAGGGCTCATGCTGGCCGCGATTGAGGTATTCGGAGAAGTCCGCCGAGGTGCGACCGACGCCTCGCGGGTCGAAGACGACGCTGCAGTCGGACGGCCAGTGCGCAAGGGAGACCGGATGAACGTGCCAGTCGACCCACAGCGGCAGCCGGTCGAGGATGTATTGGGCGCTGACAGCCCTGGTGCCGCGGGGACCGTTGTGGCGGGCGTCGATGGCGAAAGTCAGCTGACCGGGGCCGCTGGGCAGGCGACCGGGTGCGACGAAGTCATGGAGGGCGGCATCCTCCACGACCACGAGCAGGTCGATGTCGCTCCAGTCGTCGGCGCGGCCACCGCCGAGCGAGCCGACCAGGGCCGCGCCGACCACCGGCTGATCGTCCTGGAGTGCGGCGATCACGGCGTCGAGCCAGCGGGATCGAATCTCGGCGAGGCGCGGAGCCTGTGGACCGCTGCGCTTGGCATCCATCGACGGATCGTAGCCCGGCAGATGCCCATGCACTCCACGAATTTCCGGCTTTGGAACCACCGCAATACCGGTCGTTCTGGGCTCTCTGTCGTTGGGCATCCCTGCGCACGTTCGACTTCCGGGTCAACCTTTAACAAAGGGCCCCATACCCGCCGTTGGCCCCTGAGGCGAGGGCGGTGGTGAAGCCGGCCCATACGGCGGGGGCGAAGGTGAGGGTGGGGCCGTCGGGGGCCTTGGAGTCGCGGACGGCGAGGGTGCGGTTGGGGAGGCGGGCGGCTTCGAGGCAGGCGCCGCCCTGGTTGTCGCTGAAGCTGGACTTGAACCAGTGAGCGTCGTTCGACTCGTTGGCACAGGTGGACACTCAGAGCTCCTTGCGTACTTCCTCGATGAGACTCAGCGACGCTCGATGCCCCAGCGCGGTGGCCGTGATGTCGCTGAACGCCTCCTCGTATCTACCCACGGACTCAGCCTTGGTGACCACACCGGCAGAGACCAGGTTCTCAAGGTAGACGATCGGCTTCATCGCCTGATCGACAAACTTCAGCAGGATGAAGGGACCGTTCATGCCAGGGTGTACACCCGCGTCGAAGGGGACTACCTGAAGCTTCACGTTGGGGAGGCGAGCGATCTTCGCGGCGTGCGTCAGCTGGTTGCGCATCACGGCAGGGCTGCCGACGACCCTGCGCAGCACGGCTTCGTTGAGGATCACAGAGAGCTTCAACGGGTCCTGGCTACGAGTCAGCACCTCCTGCCGGTTCATGCGCACGGCCACTCGGCGGTCGACCTCCTCGGGCGAGTGATGTGCCGGCTGGTAGATGGCCCGGGCGTACTCCTCCGTCTGCAACAGCCCTGGGACGAACTCAGACGAGTACTCGTGCGTCTGCGCCGCCGTCGCCTCCAGGCCGATGAACGCCTGGAAGCCGGGGCGGATGGCGGGCCGGTACTCCGCTGTCTGCCACCAGTCCTTCTTCGTCTTGGTGACGAAGGCGTAGTTCTCCAGCCGCGAGGTGGTCTCCGCGTCGGCCTGGTAGAGCTGGCACAGGATGCGCACGTCCATCGGCTCCACGGGAGAGGTGCCGGTCTCCATGCGGGTCACCTTCGGCGGCGACCACGTCGTCTCGTCGGCGACCTGTCCTGCCGTGAGACCGGCCGCGTGGCGTAGCTTGCGCAGTTCCATCCCCAGGTAGCGGCGGCACAGGGCGGGCGTGGCGGCCTCGATCTCGTCGGGCATGGTCTCCTCCCCTACGGCATATGCCTGTTGGCGACGTGCGCACCGCTCTGGTGCGCGACTCACCTCCGAGCATGGCAGTACATGGCCGCCTCTGCACAACCGCCCGTGCCAGCAACCCAGTTCGACAGGAATCAGATCTCGTGAAATTACACGGAACGACTTACATGACGGCCGACGCCGTGCCATTCTTGCGTCATCCATCGCACAGTACCGGACCGCACGCAGTGAGTTACGAGCGGCCGGATGCCGAGCTGGGAGGCTGACCATGCAGCGATCAAACCCGCACAACAACGACGCTCCACCGCCCGAGGGCAGCCCCGACCCCGCCGCGTGGGACGACAGCACGCCCACGCTGTGGCGGATCGCGGAGGCCCTGCACGCGCCCGCCGAGTTCTACGAGGAGACCTACCGGCTGTGGCGGGAAAGCCTGCTCCCGCCGACGCAGGCCGGGCTGCGGTCGGCGCGGCTGTGGACCAGCGAGCCGGACCTGCGGGACGAGGCCGCGCCCTGCACGCACCGGATGCGCTGCGACGCCTGCGGGCGGCGTTCGGCGGTCAGCGCGGAGTTCGGCATCGTGCGCGCCTGGCAGCTCGGCCACGCCGACCGGCACCCCACCCACCGCGCGTACACCGAGATCCTGACCCGCCCCTGGCGGGCCCGCATCCTCGGCGAGAGGGGAAGCGAAGGATGCTGACGCTGATCGAGAACCGCACCGTCACCGGCAGCACGGTGCGGATAGGCGACGCGGTGCCCATCGGCGGCGACCACCACGAGGTGGTGGACCTGCGCACCCTGCCGGGGATGCGCAAGATGCTGGTCTTCGCCGACGGCAGCTACTACGTCCTGCCCTCCGGCGCGCCCATCACCGTCACGCGCGCCCGTGTGGCCGGAGCGCGGGCGCGCCGGGTCAGGTGAGCGCTATCGCATGCTGTAATAGTTTCTGTCGTACACTGGGGTGTGTGACGAACCGACCTGGCAGCACGGAGAACATCTCCGTGTCCATGCCCTCAGACCTCGTGGGTATCCTGCGCGCCCGTGCAGGGAAGCGTGGCGTGTCTGCCTACGTCACCGAGGCTGTCCGCCATCAGCTTGCCATGGAGGGGCTCGCCGAGATCGTCGCTGACTTTGAGGCCCAGCACGGCGCCCTCACTGAAGACGAGATCCGCGCGGCGCGGCGTGAGCTGTTCGGCGACGAGGGAGAGCAGCACTCGGCCGGGCAGAGCGCGGCGTGAAGGAGCCCCCGGCTCGCTCGATCATTCTCGACTCGCAAGCCCTGTCCCTGCTGCTGCGCTATGACCGGCAGATGATGGCCAGGATCGAGGCCGCTCGTCGGAACAGCGTCCCGGTGCGGGTCTCTGTCCTGACCATCGTGGAGGCCGTCTACGGCAAGACGGACACCGCACGGCTGCACTGGCTGTTGTCCCGGCTCCAGATCGAGGAGGTCACTCAGGCGGACAGCCTGACCGCCGTTGGGCTTCTTCAGGACGCGGGCGGCCTCCACGGTCACAAGTACGCCATCGACGCTCTTGTCGCCGCCATGGCTCTGCGCTCGCCAGCTCCCGTACTCGTGCTGACCTCCGACCGCGACGACTGGACTCGACTCTGCGGCAGCCGCGTGGGGATCCGGGACCTGTGAGCATGGCCATGGGGCCGGGCGCGTTCATGCCGCGCGGCTCCCAGCCTTTTGCTGCTTACGGGCACGCGTGAGGGCATCGCGCTTCTGCTGGATCACCTCCTCGGTGATCGGACCATGCACAGCCTCAGCCGCCTCGATGATCTCGTTGAGCTTGTCCCGCTCGATCTGCCGGGCGACGGCCGCCGCTACGTACGCGGAGAGCCCTGACGGGCCGCTGCGGGCCCGCGCCGCCTCCGCGATGTCACGCGGCATGGTGATCGAATATGTACCGGTAGCTTCGCTCATGCCGCTTTCCTCCCTGTCATCCACGTTTCAGCCGCTAGCCGGACGGCTCGCCGATGGCGGAGGACTGGGCCTCACGCACCACGGGGGTCAGCACAGTGCCGTCGCTGCCACGCGGAGCGGTCGTGGACGCGATCGGTGCCGGTGTCAGGGCCAGGAGCGGGGCCGGGGTGCCCGGCCGGATGGCGTAGCAGTGGTTGGGAAGGTCGCCGGTGATCCACAGCAAGCCGTGGCCGTCGGTCATGCCCTGCCACATCTCGCGCGGCATCAGCGTCAGGAACGCCGCCACCACCGAACCGTCGGGCGACAGCAGCTCCAGCCGCAGCAGCTCGCCCCCGAACGCGCGGCGGGCGTCTCGGGACTTCTTCCTGATCTCCTTGTCGCGCACGGGCTCCCCGCGCGATGGCACGTAGTCGCGTAGTCACGTAGTTCAGCCTACGACGCCTGAACCATGGGAGTTTGAGGGCTCGCGAAGTGGCTTCAGAGCGCGTGCTCGCGGAAGCGGGCCACCGTCTGGGCCAGCATCTCCTGGCCGTCGCGGGACCACATGTCGTCGTTGAAGATCTCGATCTCGATCGGGCCGGTGAAGCCCGTGGCCTCGACCCTGTCACGGAACCATCGGAAGTCCACGACGCCGTCGCCGAGTTGGCCCCGGCCGGTGAGGACACCCGCCGGAAGGGGGGTGGTCCAGTCGGCGAGCTGGAAGGAGTGGATGCGGCCGCCCGCGCCCGCGCGGGTGATGTGGGTCTCGATGGTGTCGTCCCACCAGAGGTGGTAGGTGTCGACGACCACGCCGACCCATTCGGAGGGGAAGCGCTCGGCCAAGTCGAGGGCCTGGGCCAGGGTCGAGACGACGCAGCGGTCGGCGGCGTACATCGGGTGCAGCGGCTCGATCGCGAGGCGTACGCCGCGCTGGGCGGCGTACGGCCACAGCTCGGCCAGCGCGTCGGCGATGCGCTCGCGCGCCGCGAAGAGGTCGCGGCTGCCGGGCGGGAGGCCGCCGGAGACCAGCACCAGGGTGTCGGTGCCCAGGGTGGCGGCCTCGTCGATGGCGGCGCGGTTGTCGTCCAGGGCGCGGGCGCGTTCGGCCGGGTCGGCGGCTGTGAAGAAGCCGCCGCGGCAGAGGGAGGTGACGGTCAGGCCCGCTTCGCGGACGAGGCGGGCGGCGGTGTGCAGGCCGTGCTCGGCGACCGGCTCGCGCCACAGCGCGACGGCCGGGACGCCGAGGTCGGTGCAGCCCTTGACCAGGTCGGGGATGGAGAGCTGCTTGACCGTCATCTGGTTGATGGAGAGGCGGGAGAGGCCGGGGGCGACGGTCACTGGGCGACTCCGTAGAGGGCGAGGAGCTGCTTCATGCGGGACTCGGCGAGCGCCGGGTCCGGGAAGAGGCCAAGGCCGTCGGCGAGTTCGTACGCCCGCGCGAGGTGCGGCAGGGAGCGGGCCGACTGGAGGCCGCCGACCATCGTGAAGTGGGACTGGTGGCCCGCAAGCCAGGCCAGGAAGACCACGCCGGTCTTGTAGAAGCGGGTCGGGGCCTGGAAGAGGTGGCGGGAGAGGGGGACGGTGGGGTCCAGGCGGGCGCGGAAGGCGGTGACGTCGCCCGTGTCGAGGACGCGGACCGCGTCGGCGGCGAGCGGGCCCAGGGGGTCGAAGATGCCGAGGAGGGCGTGGCTGAAGCCGTGCTCGTCGCCCGCGATCAGCTGGGGGTAGTTGAAGTCGTCGCCGGTGTAGCAGCGAACGCCGTCGGGGAGGCGGCGGCGCAGCGCGACCTCGCGGTCGGCGTCGAGGAGGGAGACCTTCACGCCGTCCACCTTGTCGGGGTGGGCGGCGATGATGTCGACGAAGGTGTCGGTGGCCTTGTCCAGGTCCTCGCTGCCCCAGTAGCCCGTCAGCGCCGGGTCGAACATCGGGCCCAGCCAGTGCAGAATCACCGGCTCGGCGGCCTGGCGCAGCAGCCGGCCGTACAGCTCGGCGTAGTCGTCGGGTCCGGAGGCGGTGGCGGCCAGGGCGCGGGAGGCCATGAGGATGGCCTGAGACCCGGATTCTTCGACCACGGCGAGCTGCTCCTCGTAGGCGGCGAGGATCCCGGCGAGGCCGGTGGGCCCGGGCGGGAGCTGGTCGGTGCCGACGCCGCAGGCGATGCGGCCGCCGGACGCGCGCGCCTCCGCGCCCGAGCGGCGGATCAGCTCGCGGGCCCCGCCCCAGTCCAGGCCCATGCCGCGCTGCGCGGTGTCCATGGCCTCGGCGACGCCCAGGCCGTGCGACCACAGGTGGCGGCGGAAGGCGAGGGTGGCGTCCCAGTCCACGGCGGCGGGGCCGTCGGGTGTGGTGTCGGCGTAGGGGTCGGCCACGACGTGGGCGGCGGAGAAGACGATGCGGGAGGCGAGGGGGGCGCCGCCGGGCGGGAGCGCAGCGGGCTCGGCGCGGGGCTCGTAGGAGCGCAGCGCGCCGGTCGTGTCGGGGAGGCGGATCATCGGTGTTTCCTCCTCACAGGCTCAGCTCGGGGACGGGGAGGCGGCGGCCCTCCGCCGAGGAGCGCAGGCCCAGTTCGGCGAGCTGGACGCCGCGGGCGCCCGCCATGAGGTCCCAGGTGTAGGGCTCGCCGCGCACCACGTGGCGCAGGAAGAGCTCCCACTGGGCCTTGAAGCCGTTGTCGAACTCGGTGTTGTCCGGGACCTCCTGCCACTGCTCGCGGAAGCGGTGGGTGGCGGGCAGGTCGGGGTTCCAGACGGGCTTCGGCGTTGCGGAGCGGTGCTGCGCGCGGCAGCGGCGCAGGCCCGCGACGGCCGAGCCCTCGGTGCCGTCCACCTGGAATTCGACGAGCTCCTCGCGGTTGACCCGCACGGCCCAGGAGGAGTTGATCTGGGCGATGGCGCCCCCGGCGAGCTGGAAGATGCCGTACGCCGCGTCGTCGGCGGAGGCCTCGTACGGCTTGCCCTGCTCGTCCCAGCGCTGCGGGATGTGGGTGGTGGCCAGCGCCTGCACGCTCTCCACGCGCCCGAACAGCTCGTGCAGCACGTACTCCCAGTGCGGGAACATGTCGACGACGATGCCGCCGCCGTCCTCGGCGCGGTAGTTCCAGGACGGGCGCTGCGCGGGCTGCCAGTCGCCCTCGAAGACCCAGTAGCCGAACTCGCCGCGGACGGAGAGAATACGGCCGAAGAAGCCGCCGTCCACGAGCCGCTTGAGCTTCAGCAGTCCGGGGAGGAAGAGCTTGTCCTGGACCACGCCGTGCTTGACGCCGGCCTCGGCGGCCAGCCGGGCCAGCCGCAGTGCGCCGGCGAGGCTGGTCGCGGTCGGCTTCTCGGTGTAGACGTGCTTGCCCGCCTCGATCGCCTTGGTGATGGCCTCCTCGCGGGCGAGGGTGATCTGGGAGTCGAAGTAGATGTCGACCGAGTCGTCGGCGAGGACGGCGTCGAGGTCGGTGGCGACGGCCGTGTCCGGGTCGAGCCCGTGCTGCTCGGCGATCGCGAGCAGGGCGTGCTCGCGCCGCCCGACCAGCAGCGGCTCCGGCCAGATGGCCGTCCCGTCGCCGAGGTCGATGCCGCCCTGCTCGCGGATGGCGAGGAGGGAGCGGACCAGGTGCTGGCGGTACCCCATGCGGCCGGTGACGCCGTTCATGGCGATCCGGACGGTGTGGCGGCGCGCCCGCTTGTCGGCGTCCGGCTGTGTCGTGCCCGCGTTCATACCCGGCGTTCCTCCCAGAAAGCGCTTACTACCAAGAGAGAAGCTAACCTCTCCCCAGTGGCTGGGACAAGTGTGGAGCGGACCATGTCAGTAACGCTTGCCGATGTGGCGGCCCGGGCCGGGGTCTCCGCGGCGACGGTTTCCCGGGTGCTGAACGGCAACTATCCGGTTGCCGGGCCCACCCGGCGCCGCGTGATGCAGGCCGTCGACGAGCTGGAGTACGTGGTGAACGGCCCGGCCAGCGCCCTGGCGGCGGCCACCTCGGATCTCGTCGGGGTGCTCGTCAACGACATCGCCGACCCCTTCTTCGGCATCATCGCCTCCGCCGTCCAGTCCGAGCTGGGGCCGGCGGACCCCACGGGCGGGCGCGGCGGCCGGGCGCAGCAGAAGCTCGCCGTGGTCTGCAACACCGGCGGCTCGCCCACGCGCGAGCTGACCTACCTGACCCTGCTGCAACGCCAGCGAGCCGCCGCCGTCGTCCTCACCGGCGGCGCGGTGGAGGACCCGCACCACTCCGCCGCCCTCATCTCGCGCATCGGCCGCCTGGAGGCGGCGGGCGCGCGCGTCGTACTGTGCGGCAGGCCGCCGCTGCGGGCCCCGGAGGCGGGGAGGCAGGCGGAGACGGGGACGGAGGCGGAGAGGGACACGGAGGGGGAAGAAGGCGAGGGCGCCGCGGCGCGCGGGCCGCTGGCGGTGACCTTCGACAACCGTGGCGGCGCCCGCCAGCTCACCGCCCACCTGCTGACCCTCGGCCACCGCCGCCTGGGATACCTGGCCGGGCCCGCCGCCCGCACCACCACCCGGCACCGTCTTGAGGGCCACCGCGCCGCCCTAGCCGAGGCGGGTCTCGACGGGGACGCCGAGCGCCTCACCGTCTACGGGCGTTACGACCGCTCATCCGGCTACGACGGCGCGATGGAGCTGCTGCGCCGCGAGCCCGGCCTGACGGCGATCGTCGCCGCCAACGACACGGTCGCGCTCGGCGCCTGCGCGGCGTTGCGCGAACGCGGGGTGCGCATCCCGCAGGACGTCTCCGTCACCGGCTTCGACGACCTGCCCTTCGCCGCCGACGCCGCCCCCGCGCTGACGACGGTCCGCCTGCCGCTCGCGGAGGCGGGCATCCAGGCCGCGCGCCTGGCGCTGGGGCGCGACGCCGCGCCCCCCGGCGGCGTCGCCACGTGCCCGGCCTCCCTCATCTCCCGCGCGTCGACGGCTCCGCCGCCTCCCGCCTGACGAACGGTTGGGCGGGCCCGGAACGCCCGGGGCAGGCCCCGGCGGTCCGGGCGTTCCTGGGGGTTGACCCGGCCACGGCTTCGGTGGGAGGTTTACCGCGCTGCTGCGCTTGAACGATTCAAACCGAGTGGGACGACCGGTGAGGAGGAGAGGTCTAGTGGCTGATTCTTGCCTACTGCTGCCCAGAGTTATCTACGGTGATCAGCATGTACCGGATCGGCGAGTTCGCAGAACGAATCGGCCGTTCCCCTTCCACCGTGCGGCGGTGGG
>NZ_JBQQCA010000063.1:0-41719 GCF_052246635.1 Streptomyces sp. 6N223
CTGTTCTATGAGGGTGGTGCCGTCCCAGGTGAAGTCGGTCTGTTCGGCGATGGTGTGGCCGTCGGGGGCGAGGCGTTGTTTGGCGATGCGGCGGCCGAGGGGGTCGTAGAGGTAGCGCCAGTGGGTGCCGTCCGGGGTGATGACGGTGGTGAGGCGGTCTTCGGCGTCCCAGGTGTAGTGCCAGGTGTCGGGCTTGCGCGAGAGGCGGGTCTTCTGGCGGAGGGTGACGCGGCCGGCGGCGTCGTGTTCGTAGCGCATGCGGCCGGCGCGGACCAGGCGGGTTCCGGTGTAGGCGCGCGGGCCGGTGGCGGCGGTGGAGGGGTGGCGGTCGGGCCAGGTGGCGTGGGTTTGGTTGCCTGCGGTGTCGTAGGCGTAGGTCTCGGTCCAGCCGTGGGCGTGGACGGCGGTGACGCGGCCTGCCGGGTCCAGGTCGAAGGTGCGGTCGCCGCGGGTTTGGTCGTGGATGCCGGTGAGGTGGCCGTCGGGCCGGTAGGTGTAGGCGCGGTGGCGGATGGGCCGGGCGGCGGTGGTGAGGGTTTGGGTGGTGAGGCGGCCTGCGAGGTCCCAGGTGTGGGTGAGGGTCAGGTCGGCGTTGCCGATGTGGCGGGTGGTTTCGCGGCCTGCCGGGTCGTAGGTGAAGTCGAGGGTGTGGCCGGAGGCGGTGAGCGTGGTGCGGTGGCCTGCGGCGTCGTAGCGGAAGGCGGAGGTGGCGCCGGTGGGGGTGGAGCGGCGGGTGCGGCGGCCGGCCGGGTCGTAGGCGTGGGTGAGGACGCGGCTGCCGGTCATCTCCGCCTTGATCCGGCTCATGCGGTCGTGGCGGTAGACGATCTGCGCGTCGGGTCCGGCGGCCTCGGTGAGGCGGCCGGCCCGGTCGTAGGCGTAGGTGGTGGTGCGGCCGTCGGCGATCTTGCGGATGACGCGGCCGAGCGCGTCGCGTTCGAGGGTGAGGGTCTGGCCCAGGGGGTTGGTGCGGGAGATCACCCGGCCCGTGGCGTCGTTCTCATACCGCAGGGTGCGGCCGTCGAAGTCGGTCTCGGAGATCAGGCGTCCGGCGGCGTCGTAGGCGTAGGTCCAGGTCAGGCCCTGCGGGTTGGTGACCTTCCGCAGGCTCAGGTCGGTGCCGTGCTCGAACTCGTACCGCGTCCCGTCCGGGTCGGTGCGGGCCGCGAGCAGGTCGAAGTGGGTGTACTCGAAGGTGGTGACGCCGCCGACCGCGTCGGTGTGCGCCACGCAGTTGCCCTCGCCGTCGTAGGCCCAGCTCTGCCGCGCGCCGTCGGCGTGTGTGCGGTGGGCGAGCCTGCCCTCGGCCGTCCACGCGAGGTGGATGGAGGAGCCGAGGGGGTCGGTGATGGCGGTGGGGCGGCCGAAGGTGTCGCGGCGGCAGGTGGTGACCGCGCCGAGGGGGTCGGTCATCTCCACCGGCAGGCCCGCCGCGTCGCAGCGGATGCGGGTGGTGTGGCCCAACGGGTCGGTGACGGCGGTGAGGTGGCCGTGGGCGTCGTGGTGGTAGCGGGTGGTGTGGCCGGCGGGGTCGGTGACGGCGGTGCGGTTGCCCCGCTGGTCGTACTCCTGGCGCCATACGGCCCCGCCCGGCTCGGTGATCACAGCCGGCAGGTTCAGCTCGTTGTAGGTGGCGGCGGACTCGCCGCCGTCCGGGTGGGTGACGGCCGTCAGGTTGCCGTGCTCGTCGTAGCGGAAGCCGGTGGTGTGGCCGACGGCGTCGGTGCGGGCCGTGACCCGGCCTCGCTCGTCGTAGGAGGTGCGGGTGGTGTGGCCTAACTGGTCGGTCGCGGCGATGACCCGGCTGGCGGCGTCGACCGTGTAGCGGGAGGCATGGCCCTGCGGCGTGGTGACGGTGGTGACCCGGTGGCCGGTGGCCGGGTCGGGCTCGCCGTAGGCGATGCGTACGGCGAGGTGGCCCTCGGTGCCGCCTTCGGCGACGCACCGGTGCAGGTCGTCGTAGACGTAGTCGTAGCGGCGGTCGTTGGTGTCGGTCCAGGCGATCACCCGGCGCTCGTCGTCGTACTCGAACCGCAGCGGCAGGCCGGAGGAGTTGGTCACCTCCGTGAGGTTGCCGTCGGTGTAGCCGTAGCTCACCAGAGTCAGATCGGAGCCGTCCTCGGCGCCGCCGGCCAGGTGCAGCCCGGTGATCCGGCCGCCGTCCGTGCTCAGCTTCAGGTGATAGCCGCCGGAGTGGACGATGCCTGCCGGGACACCGCCGTTGTCGTAGGTGATGGTGTAACGGTGGCCGTTGCGGTCGCTGACCTCCACCAGGCGGGCGGTGCCGTCGCCGCCGTTCGGCGCGCCGGGCGGGGCGGCGAAGCGCCGGGTGCGGCCGGTGCCGGGGTCGGTGAGGAGGTAGTCGCCCTCGGCCGTCCGCTCCAGCGGACGGCGGGGACCGGCCGAGGGCAGGGTGGGAACGCCGGGCGCGGGGTGGGGGTAGGTCAGCACCAGCCCGTCCTCGGAGAGGAAGACCACCCCTTCGGCGTCGATCTCCAGCCGCTCGTCCACCGTGCTCGACCACGACGGGCCGAACCACCGGCCCGCGCGGTAACCGGACTCCACCTGACGGTGGAACGCCAGCGGCAGCGCGCCCGGCAGCACCACGTCCGTCTGCGCCAGATACATCCTCCCGGTGGCCAGGTCCACCGGGTCCGTCCCACCCGACTCCCTGCCTTCGTTCGGGGTGGCGTTGGTGTCGGGGCCGTCCTCGCGCACCTGCGCCCGCCCCGGCGAGGGCGAGGGGGAGTCCGGCACGTGCCGGGCGGCGCCTGCGGCCGCCCTGGCGCCCCCCGCGCCCCGGGTGCCCAGTAACTCCGGCACCATCCGGCCCACGCCCTCCGACGGGTCCCGCTGCAACCCATCCCACATGCTGCTCGCCGCGCCGACCGGGTCGTTGGCCGTCTGGACCAGACCGGCGGCGGTGCTGTTGAGATTGGTGAGGTACTCCCCGGGGTGGGTGAGGTTGTACGGATCGAAGGGATTGACCCCGCGGACGGTGTTCAGCACACCGGCCGAACCGCGGACGATGCCGCCCCAGTAGTGGGAGAAGTGCAACCGCACGCCGTCGCGGACGTCGCCGACCTGCTCGGAGTAGGACGGCATCGGCGGGGCCGCGTCCCGCGCCGCCTCGATCTCCCGCTGCGCGGCGTCGCGGGCGTCGGTCCGCTGGCGCCGCGCCTCGGCGAGGATCTCCTCCGCCGCCTCCCGCTCCCCGGGGCCCGGATCATGGAACTCATCCGCCGGGCGCGCCGGCAGCGTGCCAGGATTCCGGCACTCCGGCGCGGTGGCGTTGTACACCTCCACCGCCGCGTTGTACGCCGCGACCTCCGCGTCGTACGCGGCACGGGCCTCCTCCGACGACTCGCCCGCCGCCTTGTACCGGTCGATCGCCTCCTGCGCCTGACCCTGTGCCCACTCCACCGTGTCCGCGAAATCGCTCAGCGCGTCAGCGGCGCGTCGGCACGCGTCCGCCGCCGTGAACCACTTCTCCGGCTCCACCCGGACCTGCGCGCGGAACGCGTCAGCCGTCTGGCCGCGCAGCTCGTCGGCGTCGACACCCCGCAGGCCCTCGCCGACGTCGTTGAACGCCTTCTTGAAGTCCCGCAGATGGGCGGCGGTGGAGCGCAGCTTGCCCACACTGCCGTGGATCAGCTGCTTCGGATCCTCCGTCTGCCCGAGCTGCCACTCCCCGACGTCGGCGCCCAGGCGGTTGGCAACCGAGTCGCCGGTCTCCCGCACCCAGCCCGCCGCGCCGTCAAGGCCGACGTCCTCCAGCCGATCCGCGCTGAAGTCGGACGCCGCGTCGACACCCTCGCCGACCATCTCGACGCCGTCCTCAACGGCGTTCTCGACCGAGTCCGGAGTGAGGTCACTGACGACGTCCCCGATCCCCACCGGACCTCACCCCCCGTCGCTGCCGGTATGTCCATCGGCGGCACCCAGGTCGCCCACCCCGAACGACTGCCTGGTGTCCTGCCACGTCTGCGCGATGTCACTGCCCGCCTGGCCCAAGGACTCCCTGCTGTAGTCCGGTGCGTCCGGCGTCAGGATGTCACCGAAGCTCTCACCGGAGACCTCCTCCTCCGTGGCGTGCGGATTCCCGGTCGCCAGCACGGCGTTGGCACCGATCGCGAGGGTGTCCGCCCAGTACTGGTCCTCCTCCCACATCATCCCCGCCGCCAGCCCCAGGCGCTCGGCCAGCACGTTCGCGTCCTGGATCAGCCCGCGCACCCCCCACTCCCAGCGCTCGCAGAAACCCTCGAACGCCTCGGTCAGCCCACCGCCACCGGCCTCCATCTCGGTCAGCGACATATCGTCAAAACCACTGCCCTGAAGAGCCCCCGTCGCGTCCCCGACGACCCCCAGTTCGTCCATGGCCGCCCGCAGCCCCCTGGTGATCAGGTCCACGGACTCCTGACTGATCGACAGATCGGCTTCGCCACTCATCGTCCGGCCTCCCCTCGTTCTTTGTGCTGTCAGCGTCGGGCTTCGGTCGCGTCCACCGCGATCGCGTCCGGCACGATCCCCCTGACCGGCGGGAACAGCATCGAACGCTCTTCATCCGCCACGTCCAGGGCCACCCCCACCGGGCCGTCCAGCGACGGCAGCACCACATCCAGCAGCCGCGCCCCCAGCACCGAGGCGTACTCCCACTCCTGACGCGGCGCCGCCCCACGGGCCACCGCGAAGCGCGCCAGCGCGGCCTCGTCGGAGAAGGCATAGACCCAGCGCACCCCACCCTGCACCGCCGAGACGAAACGCCCGGCGACCACCGGCACCAGCAGCGCCGTGCGCCGGAACTCCCCCACCATCGCGGCCGGATCACCCGCCCCCGCGCGCACCGCCGCGATATGTCCCCCCAACTCCATACACCCCATGCTGCAACGGGCTACTGGCCCCCGCAACCACCTTCCGCCGCGCCCCCTCAGGTATGCCGCGTCTGGTGGTCGATCCGGCCGCTCAGCAGCTCGGACGATCGGAAGCGGTCCCGGAGTGGGGGCGGGCGGACGTGGAGGGCGCCGGGCCTCCGTGTCAGCCTGTCCGGTCATGGTGGAATACGAGACAAGTGACGAAACGCTGGGCGCCATCGCCATGCGGCATGGGGCCACCGCCGAGCAAGTGCGGCCCCTTCCCACAGGGGTGGCCAACCGCGTCTTTCTTCTCGGTGACAACCTGGTCCTGCGCATCCCCCGGACAAAGCAGTTCCTCCCGGACCTGGTCAAGGAGGCTGCGGTCGCCCCTGCCGCCCTGCGCGCGGGCGTGTGCACGCCCGAAGTCGTCGCCTTCGACGACACCTGCTCAGTCGTGGACGTGCCTTACATGCTGCTCACCCGAGCGCCGGGAGCAGATCTCGCAGATCTCGAACTGCCCACCACCGACACGGACCGTGTCTGCCGCCAGGTGGGTCGAGAGCTTGCCAGGCTCCACCGGGTAACCCCGACGACCGCACCTGACCTTGGCACTGTCCCGGCAGACGATGGAACCGCAGACCCCTGGGCACTCATCAACCGCCTTCTCACGGATGGCTGGATAGACGTCGAGATCGCCCGCTGGCTCACCGGATGGTTCGACCGTCTTTCGCCACATCTGCCTGCGGACCCGCCCTTGGTCCTGGTCCACGGCGACATTGCTCCCCAGAACCTGCTCGTCTCCCAGAAGGGGGCTCAGCTGACGGGGATCGTGGACTGGGGCGATGCCCAGTGGGCCGATCCTGCTGTCGACTTCGCCAAGATGCCCCTGACCGGCATCCCGGCCATGCTCGACGGCTACCGGCTGGAAACCGGTGAACAAACCGCAACGAGTACACCGACCTGGGAAGCCCGTGTGCTGTGGTTCCACCTCACCTGGGCCCTCGGCCGCCTGGCAGATCCTCTCCCGCATCCAGGCGAACGCCACTGGACTGCCCCTCCAGCCAGTCGGCTCCTGGGCCTGCTCCGCTTCTTCGCCTCAGTCCCTCCGGCCCCCTGGGACAACCTGGCGTGATCCAAAGGTGCCAGTTCTCGCAGACATTCTGCGAGCCTCCGCCATCCTGATCTCGGCTGGTGTGCGGGGTGGTGTGACGGCCTGGCGTGATGCTCGGCCTGGTGGCGGGCGACAGTCACGCGTCTCGATCATCTGGCAGGCGTCCGCGAGATCCGCCGCTGAAACCGGCTAACGATCAAGACGTGGGACTTCCGCCGCCGACCATCCCCCATACCCCACCGACGCTTCACGCCAGCCCCGCCCACCAGTGGACATCGGGATGGTGGAGGGGGACTGTTCGTCGGCGCAGACTCGCTCGTTGAGATCAGGCGTCGCCCTGATCGGCAGCTTGCTTCTCGGCGAGGGCGTGCGCGTAGGCGGCGGCCATCCGCTGGGACGGGGGAGGCTCGGCACTCTCGGGACGGGGGATGCCCAGGTGCCGTTCGCGGAGCTCGGCCATGAAGTCGTCCCAAAACCTCGGTCCGGCGGCCAGCAGCCACTCGGCGCCGGCCCGCCGGTCGGGGGTGGTGGGGCGGTGCCGCACGCCCCAGGCACCCAGGTGCGCCAGGGTCGGGACCAGGTGGATGGCGGGCTCGGTGAGGCTGTAGGTGGCGCGCCGGCCGCGGCCTGGGGCGTCGCGGGTGAGCATGCCCGCCTCGACGAGCTTTGCGAGCCGGTCGGCGAGGATGTTGGAGGCGATGCCTTCCTCCGAGCCTGCCTGGAGCTGTCGGAAGTGCCGCCGGTCGCCGAAGATCATGTCGCGCAGCACGAGGAGTGTCCAGCGGTCCCCGAACACCTCTACAGCGGCGTTGATGGGGCATTCCGAGCGCGGCCCTGAGCGGGCCGCTGTCTGCGGTTTGGTCTTCATGTGATCCTCCTCGGGATACCGCTTGCATTTTACTAGCACTCTTGGTTAGGCTCGGAACCGCTTGCAAAGTACAAGCAGCTGAGGAGAGAAGGAACCATGTCCCGCAACAAGCAGACCGTCGAGCGCTACCTGGACGGCTTCCGCAAGAACGACCACGCGCAGATCCTCGGCTGCCTCACTGACGACATCCAGTGGACCGTCTACGGCGCCTTCAACCTCACCGGCAAGGAGGCATACGACGCCGCGATCGAAGGCCCGGGGTTCGTCTCCCCACCGAAGCTCGAGGTCGTGCGCATGGTCGAAGAGGGCGACGTGGTGATGGCGGAGCTCACCGGCAGCGTGGCCGTCGGCGATGAGAACACGGTGATGCGCATGACAATGGCCGAGGTGTTCCGCATGCGCGACAGCCTGATCTGCGAACGCCGCGCCTGGGTGATCCCGCTCAAGGAAAACGACTACCGCTGACCGCTCTCAGCGGAGCCCCGATCATGCAACACCAGAGCATGCGAAGCCAGCCGGCATGATCCTGCGCTTCACCGGGGACGGCAGGGAGCACATCACTGCTGCGTGGCGGGACGGCCGGCCGTCCGGCCTCCTCGAACCGTCGACCGGTGCAGGAAACGTCGGAGCGAGGCCTTGGAGTGACCGTAGGAAACCCCGCGCCCTGGCCCAGGGACGAGTCCGCTGTCGGACAGCAGCGGGGCCTGGCCACGCGACCTGCAAACGGACAGACCGGCGTTGACGTCTGCCAGATGATCAAGACGCGTGACGGTCGCCCGCCACCAGGCCGAGCATCACGCCGGGCCGTCACACCACCCCCGCACACCAGCAGAAATCAGGATGGCGGAGGCTCTGCGGTCCACTGATCGACAAGTGATGTCCAAACTGGAGCTCTGGCTCAACTCCCGTGATGCGGTGGCTGCCCGTCAGATCAGGGGAGTTCGCGCAGGCGTATGACCGCCTTGCCCCGGTCCAGATCAACCCTGGAGTGTGGAAGGGCGCCGTCCCCTTCCTCCTCACGGAGCAGCGTCATCGTCTCGCGCTGCCGGAGTTCGTGTTCCTTGCCCGGAAGGAGGCTGGCGTGCAGCATCTCGAAGCCCGTCGCCGAGACTCCGCCACCGCGCGCTACGCCCCGCCAGGACAACAGCACTCGATCGACGAAGGCCACCGCGATCAGCAGGATGACCAATCCGGGCAGCGTCATGAACACCATGATCTCCACAGGGCGCCCTCCTAGCTCACCTTCCAGTCTCCCCCACGGCCCGCGCGTCTTCGGATTGCTCAGGCGGCCTGCACGGCAACGCGTGGCGCCTGACCTGGTGGACGAAATCACGCGCTCTCTTCACGCGCGCCTCAGACCAGCACCTGAACTCTCAGTAACCGACCACGAAAACTGAGCCAGAACCGCATGTACCGGCTGGGGTGGATGCAAGGGGTTCTGCCCTGGTTGCTCGTTACTCGGCCGAGCCGGTAGCCGGGGGCACCTCCAGAACGAAGAAAAGGAAGCACATCTTGGTCGAGAGGCTGTGGAAGTCGTCGGGGTACAGCTCGCGGGCGGCCGGATCGGGCTGTGGCTCGCTGATGACGGCCAGGCGGAAGCCGGCCGCGGTGAAGGCGTCGGTCATGGCGTGCAGTGGCCTGCGCCAGAAGGTCATCGGGGCGGCCTGCCCCACCAGGTCGGCCCAGTCGTCGGTGTAGCTGGTGGTCGCGTGATAGTCGGGCCGGGGATCCTGGATGGCGTAGTCCACGAAAGGGTGCTGCACCGATGCGATCAGTCGGCCGCCGGGCCTGAGTACCCGCCGCATCTCGGCCAGCGTCGGCCTCCAGTCCTCCAGGTAGTGCAGCACCAGCGAGGCGAGGACATCGTCGAACGCGCCGTCGGTGAACGGCAGCGGGTCGCTCAGGTCGGCCACGTGCAGGTCGGCGTCGGCGCCCAGCCGCCGCCGCGCCAGCTCCACCATCCCGGCGCTGGAGTCGAGGCCGGTGACGAGGGCACCCCGATCGCGTAGCGCGGCGAACAGGGGGCCGGAGCCGCAGCCGGCGTCGAGGATCCGGCGGCCGACCACGTCCCCGGCGAGGGACAGCATCGCGGGCCGCTCGTAATAGGCGTTCACCAGGCTCGACTCGCTCAGCGCCGAGTACGCCTCGGCGAAGCTGTCATAGTCATTCGCCTGGGACGGAGGAGCGGGCTGGGCATGGTTTTCGGCGGTCGTCATCCTGCGGTCTCCGTCTTGCCATCTCGGCATATCGCACTGGCGTCGTCCTGGCGATCGACGCCGATGCGGTACGCCCCGGTTCCCGCGTCGCCGTCCAGGAGCTGGCCGGCGAAAACGCTGGCGCTTCGAGGAACGACGACACCCCCGCTGACGCGGGGGTGGGTTGAATACGCGCAGTTCGGTACTCATGGCGATATGCGCTCTTACTACGCCAAGAGCGCCATGCCGGAGGAACTCTCGAGGGCCGAGTGTGAGACCTGGGAAGACTTCCAAGCGAGCGGTAGGTACCTGTACACCGTGGACGGTGATCAGCGAGGCGAGATCGCCTGCTACATGAACCAGTACAACGAGGCAGTGATGATGTGGACCGATAGCAAGTTCAAGATCGCCACCTTCGCGACGGAAGACGACCCGAGGGACATCCCGGAGTTCGTGGACTGGGTACTGAATGAAGCCGGGCCGATATAGGAGCCCGGGTTCTGTTCTCAGGCGGATCGTGATGAGCGACGCCGCAGGCAGGCGCCAGCACCCCGGGCAGGAGGCCAGGAACCGTGGGTGACGTCTGCTGTCTGCATGGCATCAGGAGATCGAAGGCTCGCTGTGAGACCGTCAGAGCAGAGTGATGACGGTGCCGTCTCGAGTCAGGACTTGGCCATCGCTCAGGCAGCGGTGTTCCAAGCCGGCCTGCGCGAGCCATGCCGCAGCCCGCTCTGCCGCTGGACCTTCCGGGTGGTTTGAGCGCCAGTGCGGCACGATGCGGAACGGCACTAGTGGCTCGACTCAGTTGGTCGACCCGGTAATTGCTGTGTAGGCGGTTGGCCATCAGGCTGTCTCCAAGAACTGATCTTGGAGGTGGTCGTGGGGCGTCGTCCGGGAGTGTTTGTTCGGCCGGTGAGCATGGAGGAGGGCCGGAGGCTCCAACGGATCGGCCGGACCTCGAAGGATCCGGTCCGGCTGCGTCGAGCAATCGTGGTGCTGATGTCCGCCCAGGGCCAGCCGGTGCGGAACATTACCTCACTGTTGCAGGTCAGCGATGACTACGTGCGTGATGTCATTCACGCGTTCAACGAGCGGGGGTTCGACGCGCTGGACCCAAAATGGAGCGGGGGACGGCCCAGAACGATCAATGACCAGGTGCGCGAGCGCATCTGTCTGATCGCCCGGACGTCCCCCGCCGACTGGGGCATCGCCGCGTTCTCCACCTGGAGCCTGACCAAGCTCGCCGAGCACTTGGTCAAGCGGAAGGTCGTGCCGGCTCTCAGCCGGGAACCCTGCGCCGGATCCTGCATGAGGGCAAGGTCTCCTGGCAGACCACGACGACATGGAAAGCCTCCACCGACCCGCATTTCATAGCCAAGATGCACCGCGTGCTGGAGCTGTACGACGCTCCACCCGCCGACGGCCGGGTGGTCTGCGTCGACGAGTTCGGCCCGCTCAACCTCCAGCCCCGCAAGGGCAAAGCGTGGCGCCCACTGTGCTCCCCGCACCGACTGCGGGCCACCTACAACCGCTACGACGGCGTGATGCACATGCTCGCCGCTCTCGACCTGTCGACCGGCAAGATCTACTACCGGATCCGCAAGCGCAAGCGGTGGCGTGAGTTCCTCGGCCTGCTCAAGGCCCTGCGCAGCCGCTGGCCCCGTGAGAGCTCTACGTCGTGCTGGACAACTTCTCCCCGCACAAGCACCCGAACGTCCGGGCCTGGGCGGCGGCGAACGAGGTCGAACTGGTCTTCCTGCCCACCTACGGTTCATGGCTGAACTGGATCGAGTCCGAGTTCGCGGCCCTGCGTTACTTCGCCCTCAACGGCACCGACCACCGCAGCCACGACGAGCAGAACACTGCTATCGGCGCCTACATCCGCTGGCACAACGCCCGCGCCGAGCCGAAGACGAACTTCGCCCCCGATTCACGCATCCGCACCTGGACCCAGTACACGGCGAAGGCGGCTTGAGAAGTTCTCCACCGGGTCCTCAGGAACTCTCGGCCACCTCTCGATGGCGACGACCTACGCCAGTTGGGCCTGGAAGTCCGCCATCTCGACCTCGCCTCGCCCAAACGCCTGCCACGGGCCTACGAGCAGGTCCTCCCACTTGCCGGACTCGATCAGCTTGTCCGCCAGCGTGAACCCGTCCAGCGACGGCTTACCGACCTCAAGCACCCAGCGATTTTGCGGACGCGCTCGCGGCCGGCCAGCTCGACCACGGCGAACGGTGTCCGGTCATCCGCCGCGACCGCGAGGAACACACCCAGCGACACGGAGTTGTTCACGGCCAACCCCCGCCGGAGGCGTCCGACTCGCTCACTCGCCATCCTTCCCTCCTGGGCCCCAATCCGGAGCAGCCTGCCGAGTTGCCCGACAACGATCCGAGACGAACCACTAGGTTTTCCTCCGTGGCACACTCCGAGAACTCTGAAGTGACGACGACCTTCGATGAGCCTGGCGGGGACGCAAGCCAGCCGTGGCTAGTACTCGCCCGGGGCTACGAGCAAGCCCGAGCCAAGGAGGACTCGCTGGATCGGCTGGTCGAGTGGCCCGCGCAGCGCGGCGTCCTAGGCGACGTCACCTCCCGGTCCGTGCTCGATCTTGGTTGCGGAAACGGCGCGAAGCTCGCTGAACTCGTTCGAGACGGAGCAACTACGTCGGTTGGCGTCGACATCAGTGGCAACTTCCTTACTGATCTACCGCCCGGGATGGAACTCGTCCAGGGTGACCTCTCGGAACTGGACTCGGTGCCCGCGCTGACTGGTCGCACCTTCGACCGGATCATGTTCCTGCAGTCCATCGGGTACGCGAATGATCCAGTTCGCACGTTGCAGGCGGCGCGGAGGATGCTGGCCGACGACGGCTTCATCCTCCTGACCCGCACCCACCCGATCCGGTACGCCGTCGAACGGGCGGAGCAAAACGGGACCACTTTGGGCGAGGAGTACTACTCCAACACCCCTTACGAGTACGTCCACAGCGGATGGAACGACCAGGTCACGCTCACGAAACGCGTGTACACGATCGCTGACCTGGTCAACTTGTTCAGTGCGGCAGGACTGTGGATCGAGGCCGCGGTCGAACCGCAGCTCTCCGAGGAGGCCGGGCGCCGTTACCCGCACAAGCAGGCGTGGATGAACAAGCACCTCGGCATCCTGATCTTCAAGCTTCGACCCCGTCCTGACATGTAGGCGAAACCACTAGTGGTTCGTGGCGATCAGACAGATGCGCTCGCGCACCAGTCCTTGCTGACCTGCAACAGTGAGGTAAAGTTCCGCACCGGCTGGCCCTGGGCGGACATCAGCACCACGATTGCTCGACGCAGCCGAACCGGATCCTTCGAGGTCCGGCCGATCCGTTGGAGCCTCCGGCCCTCCTCCATGCTCACCGGCCGAACAAACACTCCCGGACGACGCCCCACGACCACCTTTGACCTGTGTCCATGCCATCCCACGATAAGGACAAGCGCTGACACACGCTCCCGAAATAGGACGATGGGCCGGCCCGGGGCAGAGGGGCGTGCCGCCGACGGCTGCCAGCGGCCCGCCTTCCCGAGATGCATCTGAATTGCCGTAGTGGGACACTGATGGTTGTGGGAACCGCATCGAAGTCTTTCTCTAGCGGTAGTTACGCCCCAAGATCCGCGAGGTTCGAAGATGAGACTCTCATATCTCACGGCAGCTGCGGTTCTGCTGGCCCCTATCCCGTTCGCCGCGCAGCCCGCAGAGGCAGCCACTTCACACACCGTAGATGTCGACGGGACTCTAACGGTGTATGACCATGGTGGATTGTTCGGGAGCAGTGAAACCAAAATCGAAAATATCGATAGACGAGTAACGCTTACCCACAATCGCCCGCGAGCGAATGTGTTGGTCGTGGAGTGTGCAGGTGGCGAGACCAGAGCCGAGCTGAGTGTCACGGTGCGGCTGCTTGGTTCCGACGTGGTTTCCAGCTCGCCAAGGCTGAGGCTGTACGAGGGGGCGGACTGCGACAGCAACGATCTCGACGCTGAGGACTGGCCTGTGGCCAAGAATGTCACGCCTAATACCTCGCGGGGCTGGCGGCTTTTCGCGACTAATGACGAGTTCGGCTCGTATTACGATTCGGCCGATGCCGCCTTTGGTGTGACTCATTGGCTAGGCGCTGGGCCCCCGTGAGGTCGCACGTGAGTTGTCACGCATTCATCGCTGACGCTCTCGGGCCAGCCTCCTGACCAACTACGCCACACACGGCCCCGAGTGCGTGCCATTGAACCTTGTTGGACGCGAGTTTGTGTCATCGAAGATTGATCGCGCTGGTCAGAGGCCCCCAGCGCAGCCGGGTCCAGTGCTGGCCTGGGGTACTCAGCACGTGCGGCACAGCACCGGTGCGCCCGTGACCAGGGCTTCTACCGATCAACTTCGTTGGCACAAGCTCAAGATTCGGTGTCACAGGACAGCGCACCGGCGCGCGCCACGGAACGCCACCCCCCTTACGATCGAACGTATGTCCGATCCGCTCCCGCCCGACCCGGCACGGCTCCACACCATCGCCCGCTACCTCGAACTCCAGCTCGCCGCCGTCCACACCGCGCTGGCCGCGGCCGAGCAGCGGCCCTGGTGGTGGGTGCAGTGGGCCCGGAGGCGGAAGGGGGAGGCGCGGCACGGGCTGCTGCACCAAGAGGGTTGCTGGCGGCCGGGAGAGCCGACGCTGACCGCCGAGCAGGTACGGGTGTTGCTGGCCGAGCATGGCGACCGCATCATCCGGTGCGACATCTGCAGGCCTGAGCAGCGGCAGGCATGACGAAAGCCCCCGCCCGGCCGTCCCCGTAGTGGGGCTCGGTGGGCGGGGGCGCTCTGGCGTGCCGCGGGAATGGTCGCGTCACGCGGGGTAACTCTTAAGGCGTGGAGTGGCTCCAAGAACATCTCGTGGTAGTGCTGTTGGGGGCGGCCGCACTCGCCATCCTTGTCCCGCTCATGATCTGGGCCGCAAAGCATCATGAGGGGGGAACGTGCCCGGTCTGCGACGGCACCGGGTATCGAGATCACGACGGCACCGGGCACCACGAACAGGTGCCTTGCTACATGTGTAACGGGCAAGGCTCACACGATCTCCCGTGATTCCCCGCCGCCCGCGAGGGCTCAGCCGCCGAGGGCCTTTGCGATGTATCCAGCCGCGCCGCCGATCGCCGCAGCGGCGCCGGACGCGGTCCACACGCGGCGCTCCAGTGCGCTCACCCGCGCGTCCAGGTCGCGGATGTCCTGCTCGGCGGTATCCGTGCGCTGAAGCGCGGCGCGTAGCTCCCCACGCAGCTCGGCGAAGCCGGTCGTCATCACCCCGCGCAGCTGCTCCAGCTCGACCGCGATCGCGCTCGTCTCCGGCGGCGTCACCGGCGCACCACCCGATGCCGACCCACCTCGTCCGGGGGCGCGTTGCCCAGGCCAAGGCGGTCGAGCGCGGCCTGCACACTCGGCAGGGCCATGATGCGGGTGACGGCCGCGGCGACGGCCAGACCGCCCGCCACCCACGGCAACGACTCCGATATGCCCGAGGCGGCCACGATGCCGGGCAGCATGACGGACACGCTCACGATCCACTGGATCGGTTCGCAGCACGGTCTTCGTTGAGCGCTTCATGGTCAGCCCTCCTTCGCGTTGACGAGCTGCTGCACGAGCGCGCGCACTCGCGCACCTCGCGGATCAGCTCGGCCACGCCCTCGTCGGCCGAGCGCAGGATCGCGCCGGCGTGGCGGCCGTCCTGGTTGGGGAGTCGGTGCCGCCACACCTCGTCGGCGGTCTCTCGTGCGACGGCCATGTCGTTCTCCTGCTCAGGGGGTGGCTTGGGGGTTGTGGGCTGCGTGGCGGTGCCCTTGGCGTGCTCCAGCACCCGGGCGAAGTCGATGTCTCCAGGGTCGCCGTGGTCGTTCTCCGGCACGTGCTGATGCCCCAGCCAGCCGTAGTACGCCAGCCACTGAGCGCCGGTGAGGCGCACACCGTTGGGGCCGTAGCTGGCCGGATAGGGCTTCCACGTCACCGTCGAGGACAGCCGGATGCCGTGCTCGTCGTGTCGTCCTTGACGATGTTGCCGACCGTGGCAGGCGGCCCGGTGCCGTCCAGGCGGGTGTGGACGATGAGGGACAGGTGCCGGTCGACCTCGCGCCGGTAGTCCTTGCGCGTCCGCTCGTCGATGCCCGTGAGCCTGTCGACGTACCGGTGCGCCCAGTCGAGCAGGGACATGTCGTCCGGCGTGGTCTCGGGCTCGACGAACCACTTGCCGGGTATCCAGCCCGGGGGCCAGCGCTGGCCGTGGGCGTTGACGAGGTCGCGGAACTGCTCGGCCTGTACCGGGTCGGTACGGCCGCCACCCTCGCGCCACCGCACCTGATGGGTGATCTCCCCGTCCTTCTTGGGACGGTCCACGATGGATGCCATGGACGGGACGATACGACCGGATTTTATGATCGTGTTCCCGGCGTGTTCCCAAGCATCCGGGCATGAAGAAAGCCTGACCGCGTATGTGCAGGTCAGGCTCTTACCGGCAAGGTACCCCCGACGGGAAACCCAGAACATGGGCGCAGCCAGCGCCGCCCGTCGGCGGCGGCGGTCAGCTGACGATCGACGCGGTCGTCCGGCTGAAGCGGTAGGGCGATCGACCCGGCGCCAGGCGCAGCCGTTGCAGATCGGCGCCTGACCTGCGGTGACGCATGGATGCCCGTTGCGCGGGCGGCAATCTCACCCGCGACGGTTTTCAAGCCACCACGTTCTGGGAGCGCATAGCGACCCTGACCTGCACAGCATCTCCGCCGACCGGCCCTCTACCCCGTCACCGGCCCACGCATGGCCGACTGGCTCTCCGGGCGTTACTCCCGCTCGACCTGATCCCGATGGAGCAGCACCCGATTTGGCTGTTCGACCGGACGGCGACTCAAGAAGCCGCCCAGCGAGGCAAGCATGGAAATAGTTCCTCAGCGCTGCTGTGCCTCATCTCTACCCGCTGAGACAGCCGCCGGGCAAGCACACCAAGCAGCACCTCGTACCGAGCCTCCACGCTCGCGCACGAGTCACCCACGCTGGTCGAGCAGGTGGAGGCCGTCACTGGCACGCTGCCGGTGAGCTGGACGGCTTCGGCCAGCCAGCGGCCGGTCAACGAGGGCGACGGCAGGGAGCCCTTCTACCCGTACGGCTACGGGCTCGCGTGCTGACCGTGCTTACCGGTGCCGAGGGGCAGCCGCGCGGTCGCCGTCAGCCCTTCGCCCGGGGCGGTGTCCAGTTCCACGCTGCCGTCGTGCGCTTCGACCACAGCCTGGACGATGGACATGCCAAGGCCGCTGCCGCCGGTCGCCCGGGCGCGGTCGGGGTCGGCGCGGAAGAAGCGGTCGAAGACGCGCGCCGCATCCTCAGGTGCCATCCCTGGCCCGTTGTCGGCGACCCGCAGCACCGCCTCGCCCTCGGCGGCGTGGGCGGAGACGGTCACCAGGCTGTCCGGCGGGGTGTGCACCCGCACGTTGCTCAGCAGGTTGCCGACGAGCTGCCGCAGCAACGCCTCGTCGCCGCGCACGACCACCGCCCGGTCCGTCTCCGTCGCCACCGGCCGCTCGGGCTGCTGGGCCCGCAGGTCGGCGATGCCGTCCGCGACCAGCCGGGCCAGGTCCACCGGGCGCGGCCGGGGCGCCGGGCGGCGGTCGATGCGTGCCAGGGCGAGGAGTTCGTCGACCAGGTGGCCCATCCGCTCCGACTCGGCGGCGATGCGCTCGAACGCCCGCCGCTCCTCCTCACAGTCGAGCATCCCTCGCTCGTGGAGCTGGAGGTAGCCGCGGATCGAGGCCAGCGGGGTGCGCAGTTCGTGGGAGGCGTCGGCGACGAACTGCCGCAGCTGGCCGTTGACGCGCTCGGTCTCCTGCAGCATGGCGTTCAACGCCGTGCGCAGCTGGTTCACCTCCGTGCTGTCGCTGCCTGCCCGGGCCGTGCCGATCCGGTGCGAGAGGTCGCCGTCCGCGATCGCGGCGGCGACCTGCGCCATGTCCTCCAGCGGACGCAGCCGCCGCCGTGCTGCCGCCAGCGAGGCCGCCGTGAGCAGCACCAGCAGTGTCAGGCCCGCCGCCGCCTCGATCAGCAGCAGCCGCCGCACGCTGGAGCGCGCCTCGGCCAGCGAGGTGGCCAGCACCAGAACGGAACCATCGGAGAGCTGGGCGGCCGTGGCGCGGTATCTGCCCGCGCCATCGGCGCGGAGCGAGACGGGCCCGTCCGCGTCCGCCAGCGCGTCCGGGTCGTCCACCCCCGCGATGAGTGCCGCGCGTTCCTCCGGCGTGAACGAGGTGACCTCCGCGCAGGCCGGTCGCATCCGACCGTCCGAGGTCACCACGGCGACCACCTCCGACAGCGGCTCCGTGGTGGCCGAGACCACGGCGCCCGCGGCGGTCTCGCTGGCCTCGTCGACCAGCCGGCAGGCAGTGCCGATCCGCTGGGAGCTGACCGGGGCGCTGGCGAACGCGTCGCGGGTGTCGGTCAGCTCGCCGTCCAGCTCGCCGAGGAGGAAGCCGTAGAGCCCCATCAGGCTCACCCCGGCCGCCACCACGAGACCGACGGCCAGCAGCAGCACGTTGACCAGGGTGAGCCGGCCGCGCAGCGTGCGCGGGCGCAGCCTCACTCGGGATCCTCGGGGCTGCGCAGCCCGTACCCCATGCCCCGCCGGGTGGTGATCAGCGGCGGACCCAGCCCGTCGAGCTTGCGCCGCAGGTAGCTGATGTAGGTCTCCACGACCGTGGACTCCGCCGGGAAGTCGAACTCCCATACCTGCTTGAGGATCTGCTCCTTGGTCACGATCCGGTCGGCGTTGTGCAGCAGGTAGCGCAGCAGCCGGTACTCGGTCGGGGTGAGGTCCACCGGCTGGTCGGCGCGGCGCACGGAGTAGGTGGCCTCGTCCATCTCCAGGTCGCCGTGGCGCAGCACGCTGCCCCCCGCTGCCTCGGCGCGGCGGGTGCGGCGCAGCACCGCCCGCACCCGGGCAAGGACCTCGTCCACGTTGAAAGGCTTCGTGATGTAGTCGTCCCCGCCCAGCGCCAGGCCCCCGACGATGTCGGCGGCGGCGTCGCGGGCGGTCAGGAAGATCACCGCCAGGTCCTCGCGTTCCGCGCACAGCTCGCGGCAGACCTGCCAGCCGTTGCCGTCCGGCAGCATCACGTCCAGCAACAGCAGCTCGGGCCGGTGGCGGCGCGCCAGCGTCAGGGCCTCGGCGCCGGTGGCGGCGGTGAGCGTGCGGAAGCCGTGAAACCGCAGCGTGATGGTGAGGATGTCCGTGATGTTCGGGTCGTCCTCGACGATCAGCACGGTGGCCGAGTCGCGTGGGCTGTCCATGGGCCCAGTATCGAGCGCCATAGCAGGGTCAGCAGCCAAGCTGAGCGCAGATCATGTCAAGGGTCTCCGGCGGGACGCCGTCGGGGAACTGCGCGTAAAGCCGCTCCAGAATCATCGGATCCAGGTCGGTGGGGATGCCCTGTTCCTGGGCCCACGCCTCCGCCTCCGGGCTGAGACCGCTGCTGCCGCCGCCCGTCGGCGGGCCTCCACCGGCCCCCGGGCTGCCTCCGCCACCGGGGTCGAGCATCCCGCTGGACATGGCATCCCTCATCGAGTCCTTGACGCCGTTCATCTTGTTTCCCATGTAGAGCAGGCTGGTGCCCGCGCCGGCGAGGAAGATCAGCACCCCCGCGAGCAGCAGCGCGGCGGCGTTCACCCCGGTGTGATGGCGATCGTAGAACGACCCGGGGGGCGGCATGCGCGCCGCGGCGACCCGGGGGCGGGGAGGGCGCTGGCTGCCGTGTGCACGTGTCCTGACGGGAGCGGAGGGGGTCATCGTCGGTGGCCTCTCACGGTGCGTCGCTGGGTCTCGTCCCGGCCACTCTCCCGGCCGAAGTTTGGAGGCCCGTCAGGTTCGCTTGTGAGTTCGCTGTGAGATCCGGGCCGCGCTTGTCCGCCGCGCGCCACCCATCGACGCTGGCCACGCGCGATGACACGAACGCGATGGGGCACAACGACAGGAGCAGTGACCGTGGCCGCATTGGCGAGCTGGTGCTTCCGGCACAAGTGGGTGGTGATCCTGCTGTGGCTGGCGGCCATGGCGGGCGTGACCGTGGCGGGCAACCGCGCCGGTGACGCGTACACCGACAACTTCGAGATGCCGGGAGCGGAGGCCTCGGAGGCGACGGAGCTGATGGACGCCGCTGCGCCCGAGCGGTCAGGCGACTCGGCCAACGTGGTCTGGTCCGTGGCGGACGGCGCCGTCACGGACGAGGACGTCCGGGACACCATGTCGGCCACCCTCGAGGAACTGGCCGGGCTGCCCGACGTCGGTTCCGTCGCCGGCCCCTACGGCCCGGACGGCGGTCGGCGGATCAGCGAGGACGGCTCCACCGCGTACGCGACCGTCACCTTCACCAAGAAGACGCCGGAGCTGGAGCGGGACCAGAAAGCTGGCTTCGTCGACACCGCCCGGGCCGCGAGCGGCGAGGTCGAGGGGCTTGAGGTCGAGGTCGGCGGTCACGTAGCCCAGGCTGGGGAGGAGGAGCAGGGCCCCATGGCGGAGCTGGTCGGCATCGCCGCGGCGGCCGTCGTGCTCTACCTGGCCTTCGGCTCGCTCTTCGGCATGCTGCTGCCCCTGCTGATCGCCCTCTTCAGCGTGGGCGTCGGCATCTCCGCGATGGGCCTGCTCGCCCACGCCATGGACGTGGCCGAGGTAGCCCCGACGCTCGGTACCCTGGTCGGCCTCGGCGTCGGCATCGACTACGCCCTGTTCATCGTCACCCGGCACCGCAACGGCATCAAGCGCGGCAGGACTCCGGAGGAGGCGGCGGTGGCCGCGCTCAACACCTCCGGCAGGGCCGTGCTGTTCGCCGGCGGCACCGTCAGCGTCGCCATCCTGGGGCTCCTCACGATGGGCATCGCCTTCCTCTACGGCATGGCGCTGGCGGTCACCGTGGTGGTGGCGCTGACGATGCTGGCCTCGGTGACGCTGCTGCCCGCGCTGCTCGGCGTGCTCGGCCTCCGCGTGCTGTCGCGGCGCGAGCGGCGCCGCCTGTTCGAGCACGGGCCCGCGTCCGAGGCGCCGACGGGCGCGGCCGCCCGCTGGTCGCGCTTCGCCGAACGCCACCCCAAGGTGCTCGTGGCCGCCGCCCTCGCCGTTCTGGTGGCGCTGTCGATCCCCACGCTCTCGCTGCGCCTGGGCTCCTCCGACGAGGGCAACGACGCCGAGGGCACCACGACACGCGAGGCGTACGACATGCTCGTCTCCGGCTTCGGGCCCGGCTTCAACGGCCCCCTGCAGGTCGTCGCCCAGACGGACTCCGGCGCCGAGCGCCGCGTGATGGCCTCCCTGGCCACGGACATCGCGGCGGCCGACGGCGTCGCGCGGGCCACCATGGTGCCCATCCCGCCGGAGAGCAGACTGTCGGTGATCGAGGTGGTCCCCGCCATCTCCCCGCAGGACGAGGCGACCGACGAGCTGATCAACCGGCTGCGCGAGGAGGTGATCCCGCCGGCGGTCGCGGGCGCCGGTGTCGAGCCGCTGGTGGGCGGCCAGACGGCGGTCTTCAAGGACTTCGCCTGCGGCATCACGGCGAAGCTGCCGATGTTCATCGGCGTGATCGTCGGCCTCGGCTTCCTGCTGCTGCTCGTCGCCTTCCGCAGCCTGGTGGTGCCGCTCACGGCGGCGGCGATGAACCTGGTCGCCGCGGCCGCCTCGTTCGGCATCCTCGTCGCGGTCTTCCAGTGGGGCTGGGGCTCGGAGGTCATCGGCGCCGGGCCCGGCGGGCCCGTGGAGTCCTTCCTGCCGGTGATCATGCTCTCGCTGCTGTTCGGCCTGTCCATGGACTACCAGGTCTTCCTCATCAGCCGAATCCACGAGGAGTGGGTGCACCGGCGGGACAACCACCGCGCGGTGCGCGTCGGCCTGGCGGAGACCAGCCGCGTGATCAACTCGGCCGCCACCATCATGATCTGCGTCTTCGCCGCGTTCGTGCTGCGGGGCGAGCGGGTCACCTCCGAGTTCGGCATTGGGCTGGCGGGCGCGGTCGCGCTGGACGCCTTCGTCATCCGCACCGTGCTCGTCCCGGCGCTGATGCACCTGCTGGGGCGGTCCAACTGGTGGCTGCCGGGCTGGCTGGACCGGCGACTGCCGCACCTGGCCGTGGAGCCGCCCGAGGAGGCGCCGGGCCCGCTCGCGCCCGCGCCCGGAGAGCCGGTCGCCGTCGGCGGGCATCTCACGACGGGGACACCCGGAACGATCGGCGGCACCGTCAGCAACGGCCAGACACCGCTGAACGCGGTCCGCGTGACCCTGGAGAGCGTCGGCGCCGGCCACAGCGTCGCGGTCATCAACGCCACCACCGTGACCGACGCCGACGGCCGGTTCGCGTTCACGCGGCTGGCTCCCGGCGACTACACGGTGACGGCCAGCACGACCAGCGGAGACGCCCCGGTCATCTGCCCCGTCAGACTGCTGGAGGGCTCGGAGCGCACCCTGGACATCTGGTTCGGATCGCCGCCCGAGAACGCCTGAGGCGCCAGGAGCCGCTGGAGCGCGACGTGGTCGAGCGAGGACATCGGGCTGTAAGACGGGGAGAGCGGCATGGTTCATAGGGGAAGACCGCGGGCTCACCTGCTGACGAAGTATTCGAGTACATCGCTCCTTACCAGCCCCCAACGCCCTCTCCTAGGGCCTGTATCGAGTCGTGATCATTGATTGGCTTGCGCGAGGTCCTTGATCCAGATCATGGAGGCGCGGAGGTGGAGTCCAGCGAGGTAGCTCTCGTGGGTCTTGTCGAAGCGGGTGGTGATGCCGCGCCATGCCTTGAGCTTGTTGGTCAGGCGCTCGACGGTGTTGCGCTCCTTGTACAACTCGGCGTCGTGGGTGATGGGCACTCGGGGACCGATAATCCGGGGTGCCGTCTCGCCGGGACATTCAGCGGCCTCTGCACGCGCTGTTCGCACCTACACTCGGCGGTGGCCCGCGTATCGAAGCGAGGGTCACCGCTTGGCAAGACGACGGGAAGGCACAGTGCAACGCATCGGGATCATCGGCGTGGGTGAGATCGGCCGGGCCCTCGTGGACGGCCTGTGTGAGGGCGACGAGGAGCCGCCGGAGATCTACCTCTCGCCACGAGGCGCCCGTACAGCCGCCGAGCTGTCTCAGCGGTATCCGACGGTGCATGTGTGCGCCGACAACCAGGACGTGCTGAACTGTTCAGAGTTGGTGATCCTCGCCGTCCGCCCCCAGGACCGTGTCGAGGCCCTCACCGGGCTCCGGGTCGGCGACGACAGGGTCGTGGTCAGCGTTATGGCCGGCGTCGCCATCAGCGAGCTGCGCCGCACGCTGGGCACCGATGGCCCCGTGGTGCGCGCCATCCCGTTGCCCTCCGCGCGCGAGCGCCGGTCTGTCACCGTGACCTGCCCCTCCCACCCGGCCGTGGACGACCTCTTCGGCAGCCTCGGCGGGACGCTCCCCGTCGCGGACGAAGCGACCCTCAACGTCTTCCAGGCGCTGACGGCCACGCTGACCACTCATTACCGGTATCTGGCCACGCTCGCCGATTGGGCTGCCCGGCAGGGCGTTCCCGCCGAGGGCGCGGACCGCTACATCCGCGGCCTCTTCCAGGGCGTCGGGCGCGCGCTGGGCGACGACACGCGCTCGCTGCAGCAGCTCGCGGGCGACCACGAGACACCGAAGGGACTCAACGAACGCCTTCGCACCACGTGGTTCGACCCAGCCAATGCCGAGGCCCTGACCAAGGCGCTCGACGCGCTCCTCGCAGACCTCAAGTAGCCGCGTCGGCACAGATCCCCGCTCCCCTCCTCATACCCACTCAACCAGTCAACAGAGTGAGCGCAGGCGTCTCCAGCACATCAGTGCGCACCCGAGGGTGAGGAAAGCCTCGTGGATGTCGTCCCGTATCTCCCAGCGGATCCGCAGGCGGCGAAACCAGTGCAGGTGGGCGAACGCGCGCTCTACTACCCGGCGTTGGGTTCCAAGGCCGGAGGGTTGCTCGGTGCCGCGGCGGGCGATGACCGGCTTCACGCCTAGGTCCCAGACGAGTCGGCGGTACTTGTCGTGGTCGTAGCCGCGGTCTCCGAGTGCGACGTCCGGGCGGCGGCGCGGTCGGCCGCGCTTGAGCGGTGACTACAGCCAGCTGCCGCGGCGCATGGGCTGCTCAGCCAGACCAACTCGTCCTGCTGACCCCCTCCTGACCGGCGCCCCCGCACCCCGTGCGGGGACGCCCATCCATGTCCGGCACGACTCGGGGACACGCTCCTCGACCATCATCTTTCGAAGCGCTTCGATGCTGGTTGGGAGCCCATGTGGCCCGAGAGGCCGTGAGGCAACGACGGAAACCCCCTGCGTCTCCTCGTCAAACAGCGATCACACTCGTCCCTTGAACTTCTGCCGCAGGGCTTGTGCGACCCGCTCATCAGTCCTAATCTCTGCGCGATCGAAGCGCTTCGATCACTCGTCTTACGTATAACGCATCGACGCCACGCGACACCCCCCACACGCGGCGCTCGGGCCCGGACGGCCCCTGACCCGCCCGGCCCGGAGCTACCACGGACAGCGAGGAGCAGTTCATGTCGCACAGCGTGATTCGCGGACCTCCGTACCGCAGAGCGCGGGTGGCTGAGCACCGGCGCTGATCCGGTACGACGGTGGCAGCCGGCGTGACGCGGGGAAGCACTGTCTCCGCCTCGCAACGTCTCCGATCCCCATCCGCAGCGTCCCACGGGCCCCGGTCTCGATCAGAGCCGCTGCGCACCGCAGCACATCGACAGTCCGGACAGCCTCCGGCGGAACGAGGCCGACCGGAACCGCTTGCTCAGGAATCAGTCAGGGACGAGGAGGTCCCCCCATGCGAATAGGAAGAATCAGCCGCGGGCGTCTGTCCGCGATGCTCACCGCCGCGGTCGCGGCCCTGGTCGCGGTGGCGGCGTTGCTCGTCGGCAACCCGGCTCAGGCGGGCACCAGCGACACCAAGCAGTGTTCTCTTCCATCGACGTACAACTGGTCCTCGACGGATGCGCTGGCGGAGCCGGCCAACGGGTCGGTCTCGCTGAAGGACTTCACCAACGTCGTCCACAACGGCCAGCACCTGGTCTACGGCTCGATCTTCAACGAGGCCGGGTACAGCTCGATGGGCTTCGCTCCCTTCACGGACTGGCCGGAGATGGCCTCGGCCCCCCAGACCCAGATGAACGTGAGCACGGTGGCGCCCACCCTGTTCTACTTCGCGCCCAAGGACATCTGGGTGATGGCGTCCCAGTGGGGTCAGTGGCCCTTCTTCTACAGCACCTCGAGCGACCCCACCGACCCCACCAGCTGGTCCCAGCCCCAGGAGCTGTTCACCGGCAGCATCCCCAACTCCGACACCGGCCCGATCGACCAGACCCTGATCGCTGACGACGAGAACATGTACCTGTTCTTCGCCGGCGACAACGGCAGCATCTACCGGGCCAGCATGCCGATCGGGGACTTCCCCAGCAGCTTCGGCTCCTCCTACGAGACCATCATGACCGACGCCAGGGAAAACCTGTTCGAGGGAGTGCAGGTCTACAAGGTCGACGGCCAGGACCAGTACCTCATGATCGTCGAGGCGATGGGCACCAACGCCGCGCGCTACTTCCGCTCCTTCACCGCCTCCAGCCTCGACGGTGAGTGGACCCCGCAGGCCACCAGCGAGGACAACCCCTTCGCGGGCAAGGCCAACAGCGGCGCCACCTGGACCGACCACATCAGCCACGGTGACCTGGTCCGCAGCAACCCCGACCAGACCATGACCATCGACCCTTGCAACCTGCAGTTCCTCTACCAGGGCCTGCCCCACGGCACCCCGCCGGACACCCCCTACAACGAACTGCCGTGGCGGCCGGGCTTGCTCACCCTGCAGCCCTGACCCGCCCGATCCACGGTGATCGCGATGCGGGGCGGTCCACCGACGCGTAGACGAGCGGTTTACGCCGTGGGCAACGTCACCCGCTGACCGATACCCACCGCCTTGAGGAACCCCAGCCGCGCGTCGGCCGGGGTTCCTCTCTTTCGTCGACTCCCCGGCCATCAGCGAACGACCCGGACACCCACGGAACGTGATCAAGCCTGCGCACGGGACCGGGTGGTGGTCCTGTACGCCCCGATCGTGTGGTCAGCGGGGGGCGAGCTGGCCGGTGGTCACGGCTGTGATGACGGCAACGGCGGTCCCGGCACACGCGAGGGCGTCGAAGCGTACTTCCGGCACGGTCGGGAACAGTGGGAGATTGCCGGGTCACTCCGCGCGTTCGTCATCCGGGCGGGCGCTCACGAGGCGCTCGCGGGGACGATCGGCTTGCGGTTCGAAGGAGAGGGCCTGACTCCCGTCCCGGTCAGGTGAATGTCGCGTACGGCCTCTACCCGTCCTGGAGGGGGCGCGGCCTGGCCACCCCGCGCGGTCCTCCTGGCGTCCCCAGTACGCGGCCAGTGAGGGCGGGCAGGAAGCGGTGATCCCGGTGGAGCCGGAGAATCCCGCATCTGCCGCAGTCGCACAGCGGGCAGGATTCACCCCCAGCAAGCAGACGCACGGCAAGGACGGCACACGGCTCGACTGGTACATCCGGGACCTGCTCGACGATCCCAAGTGACGGCCCTGCTGCCCTAGGTGTTCCATCCACAGAGGTTAGGAGCGATGAACAGCGGCCGGGACGTGTTTCTACGCCTTGGTGGTGTGCGCGGGGTGGGCTGAACTCCGTGCCGCCGCGCTGGCGGGGCGGCACGGCGGACTCTCTCAGGAGAGGGCGACGGTCATGCTGAATGACGCTGTGAGTCCTTCTTGCAGATGGCCGGGCACCATCGGTTGCACGTTCAGGAGTAGGTCCTTGCCGCCGGCGGACTGGTAGGGCCCTTCGGTCGTCTGCGGGGAGGTACCCGTGGTGGGCTCGCGGCCCGCATCGGCGCCGGCGAGGACATCCGTTGCCGGTCGGCCGTGGGCCGCCAGGATGGACTGCAGCCGCCGAACACGTCTGGTGCACACCTCGGTCCCCGTCGGATTCCCGACAGTATGAACAGCTGTCGATTCAACCAGACCTTGGCCCTGATGTGTCGTAGCGTCTCGATTACTCGCTGCAGTATGGACTGCGCCCGTCGAAGAAGAGGCACTCACAGATGAGTAATCTTCAGGGCCACCGCACCCGGGGCGGCCACCGCCCAGGAAGTGCCCACCTGCAACGGCAAACCCGCCACCATCACGGCAGAACCCGGCGGAGGGACCACCGGCGGAACGTTTGGCGACGACGTCATCATCGGCACCGAGGGCCAGGATCTGATCATCCGCTGAAGCGGCGTGGGCACCTGGGTCCCCACGCCGCCTTGCGGGTTGCCGCCTAGGCGGAGGTTCCGGTCACGGTCGTGCCGGTCTTGGTGATCGTGTAGTCGATCGTGCCGCCGCCCCAGAAGTGGAAGGTGAGGGTGACGGGCTCGTCGTCCCTGACCTCGTTGAAGAAGTCAGGGGTGAGGCTGATCGTGCCCGCATCGTAGTCGGGCCGGTAGGTCCACCAGAACTCCTTGAAGGCGGTCCACGTGTGGGGCCCGGCGTTGGTGCCGTCGGCGTACTTGGCCTCCATCGTGGAAAGCTCGTCGCCGTTGAACTCGGTCGGGATCGCGAAGCACGAGGAGTTGCAGTCCTCCCACTGGGACCAAGGTACGCGGTCCGTGGTCCCGGTGAGGTCGGAGATCTGCGGCGTGTCGTAGGTGATGACGTGGATCCGCCACGGCACACCGTCCGAGAAGCGGGCTTCGATCGTGCTGTTCACGCCGTAGGCGCGGTCGCCGGCGAGGCGGGTGAGCGCGGCGGCGGTGAGGGTGAGCGTGTCGCCCTCGACGGTGTAGTCGTCGCCCTCGGCCAACTCCGTGTCCCCGTGCCACAGTCCCTCGAACTCCAGGCCGTTGCGGTTGAGGGTGAGCGACTCGTCCGCGATGGTCCCGGCCTTCTCGAGGTAGATCGAGTCGAACGAGGCGGTGCCCGAACGCGTGGTCAAGCCCGTCGACATGTACGAGTGCAGGTGCGGGTCGCGCCATTCGAGCGTGTGGCGGTTGAGGTACGAGCCGGCGTCCCACAGCATCAAAGTCAGGTGCTGCTCCCGGGCCTGGAACATGATGCCCTCGAAGAGCTTCAGGAGCTCGCCGTACTGCTGGGACTGGGGGACGCCAGGGCGCGTGTAGTCGTAGCCGAGGACGCCCCACTCCCCGACGATGACCGGGATGTCGTTGTCGACGAAGGTGTCGTTCACGCGCTGGAAGGTGTTCTCAAGGTCCTGCTGGGTCGCCTCGTCGTAGGTGGTGACCCCGGCGACGTTGACGCTGAAGGGCCAGAACCCGTAGAAGTGGACGGTCGCGGCGATCATCGGGTCGTCGAGGGAGTCGATGGTGGCCTTGAGCGCGTCCAGGTGCGGCTGCTCGGAGTTGGTGACCCACGTCGGCAGCACCAGGAGCCGGTCCTCGTTGTTCCCGCCGGTGGCGCGGACGGCCTCGTGGAAGGCGACGTTGAGCGTGGCGGTGTGGGCGTCCTTGTTGGCCTCGTCAGTGGGGAACTGCGGTTCGTTGATGCTCTCGAACGACAGCTCGGACGGGTAGTCCTTGAACCGCTCGGCGATCTGGGTCCACATCGAGTCGAACTTCGCCAACACGTTCTCGCGGTCGTCCGGCAGCTGCTTGGTCCACATCTGGTCGTGCATGTTGACCATCACTGGGAGGTCGTTCGCGATCGCCCAGTCGACGACCTGCGCGACGCGGTCGAGCCAGGCCGGGTCGATCGTGTAGTCCGGTCCCGGGCCGGTGTGCTCGTCCCAGGACACCGGAAGGCGGATCGAGTTGTAGCCGTTGGCCTTGATGGTCTGGAAGAGTTCCTCGGTGATCAGCGGGTTGCCCCAGGCGGTCTCACCGCCCAGCGCGTCCAGGGTGTTGCCGACGTTCCAGCCCGGCTGCATAGCCGCGACCTGCTCCATGGCGGTGGTCGCCTGTGGCGGCTTCCGATCCGTTTCGGCGTCGGCGTTCGAAGCCAGGGCGGTCATAGGTATGGCCACCAAGCCGAGGAGGACCGCCACCAGGGCGATCAGGAGTTTGCGCTTTCGATGCTTCACAAGGTGTCCCCTTTCTGTGGGGGGTTGAGGCGGCTCGCGCCCCCGTAGGCGGAGGCGAGGGGGGGACGGTCGTGGCCAGTCGGGTTCTCACCGCTCGGAGCCACCGCCTGTGGGGAGCGGGGGGTGGGGCGTGGAGTCAGGTGTTCGTGTCGTTGGGGCCCGCCGTCATGGGTAAGACAAGGGTCGAAGCGCTTCGATGTCGGCTGACATTAGGACCGATGAAGGGGTCGCACAAGCCCAACGGCAAAAGTTCGATGAACGAGTCAGGACGCCCATTTGCGAGAGGATGCAGGGGGTTTCCCCTGTTTCCCTGACGACCTCTCGGCGCCAGTGGGTTCTCAACCAGCGTCGAAGCGCTTCGAAACTCTGAGGTCGCCGCCGCAGCCCTCGTCCTGCTTCAGCTCGAGTACGACCGCACCATCTGAACGATCACGCAACGGCATGAGCCATGACTGGAGTGGTTCAGTCACGGCGGGAGGCGTTCACCTGGTGCCGATTGCCCCGCAGGAGAAGAGCGGCCCTCGAACCCCGGGCGGGCGGTGAGCTGGCGGTGTCAGGGGCGAGACGGTCACGCAGATCGCGCTGTGGCGGTACCACGAGAACCTCGGTTTCCACGATCGTCGACCGGCTCAACGCCGACCCACAGCGTTACCCGCCGCCGGTCCCACCCGGCGGCACACGGGCCCGGGGAAAGTGGGCAAGTCCTCGGTCTCGGAGATCCTGCGGAACCCGAAGTACACGGGGTACCAGGTCTTCAACCGCCGCGCCACCCGCTCGAAGCGCGGGGCGCACAACGACCCCTCTCTCTGGGTCCGGTCTCCGGAGGCCGTGCATGAGCCGCTCATCCCGAAGTGGATGTACGACGAGCTGGAGCAGCGCCGGAACGCCAAGCGTGGCTCGCGCGATGGCGGGGAGCGCAACAGTCATCCGCTGACGCGGCGGACCTACGTGCTGCGCGGGATGGTGCGCTGCGCCTGTGGGCGGCGTATGTCCGGCGCCCATCGGAAGGGGAACACGTATTACACGTGCTGGCCCCGGCGTAACAACCGAGGACGCCCCGACGTCTACGCCGGACACCCGAAGACGGTCTACCTGCGCGAGAGCCTCCTCCTGGAGGCGGTCAGCGCCTTCTACGGCGACCGGGTCTTCGGCCCGCACCGGCGAGAGCTGCTCGCGGCGGAGATCGCGAGCGTGGACGACCGCGCGGCGAGACTGCGAGAGGCCGAGCGAGAGCGACGTCAACGCGCTCTCGCGGACATCTCCCGCCGCCAGGACAACATCCTCAGACAAGCACAGGACAGCGAGCCCGGAGACCCGTTCGCCGAGGGCCTGCGACGCAGCTACAACGAGCTGGAGGCCCAGCGGAAGGCCACCCTCGCCCTGCTGGCCGAGCTCGACGACGCCGAGGCGGCCGAGCCGGCCCGTGCCAGCGCCGACACCGCCGAGCTGCTCGACGCGCTCCCGCTCCTGCGGCTGAGCCTCGACCGTGCGCCCGAGCGGCTCCAGCGGCGTCTGTACGAGGTCACGCAGCTCACCATCACCCTGCACCAGGACAGCGACGACGTGACCCTGAGCATCAAGCTGCCCGCCGAGCAGCTACCAGCGGTCACTCACGCGGCCGAAAGGATCGACATCATGCCCCAGCACACAGAACAGCCCGCGACAACCAAGATCGCGAGCTGTGGTGTGGATGCTGTACGTACCCCCGACGGGATTCGAACCCGCGCTACCGCCTTGAAAGGGCGGCGTCCTGGGCCACTAGACGACGGGGGCTGGCGGGCCGCCTCGGCACCCTGCGGTGCGGTTGGGGGCGCAGGCAGCATAGGCGATGGGGCGGGCGATCAGCAAAGCGATTCGGGTTGGGCCGGCCGGGTCAGCCCCAGCCGAGCTCGTGGAGGCGGGCGTCCTCGATGCCGAAGTGGTGGGCCACCTCGTGGACGACCGTCGTGGCCACCTCCTCGACGACCTCCTCCGGGGTCTCGCACAGGCGCAGCGTCGGGCCCATGTAGATCGTGATGCGGTCGGGCAGCGCCCCGGCGTACCACTCGCCGCGCTCGGTGAGCGGTATGCCCTCGTAGAGGCCCAGCAGCCCAGGGTCCTCGGGCGGGGGCTCGTCCTCCACGAACACGGCGACGTTGTCCATCAGCCTGGTCAGCTCGACCGGGATCAGGTCCAGGGCGTCGCCGACCAGCTCCTCGAACGCATCGCGCGTCATCTCCAGCACGCTGCCATTCTCGGCCATGGCGGGTGCGCGGCGCACCGCGCACCCGCCACCGCGTTCCCCGATCCGTGTCAGGCGCCGATGCGTCCGTAGCCGTCGCGGGTGACGGTCAGGACGGAGGGGCGCGGGAGCGTGCCCTGGCCGTCGGGCCAGTGGGAGCCGGGGGTCTCGTAGCTGGCGCCGTCGAGCTCGCCGGGGTGCTGGACCGCGACCAGCACCCGCCGGTCCTCGACGATCGGGCCGCAGGTCTCGGCGCCTATCGGCACGGTCAGGAACTGCTTGACCTGGCCGCGGCGCCGGCCCTCGAGCGGAACGCCGAACAGGCCGTCGTTGCTGCCCAGGGCGTTGCCGTCGGTGGAGATCCACAGGTTGCCGTGCGGGTCGAACGCCAGGTTGTCGGGGCAGGAGATCGGGCTGACCTGGTCCTTGGGGAAGCCGGCGAAGTACGTCGACGGGTCGGCCGGGTCGCCGCAGACCAGCAGCAGCCGCCAGCCGAAGCGCAGCGCGGCGGCGTCGCCCCGCTTCTCCTCGACCTCGACCACCTGGCCGTGCTTGTTGGCGTTGCGCGGGTTGACCTCGTCGGGCCCGGCGTAGGTTCCGACGCCGCGGTTGGTGTTGTTGGTGAGCGCGATGTAGACGGCGCCGGTCTTCGGGCTGGCCTCGATGTCCTCGGGGCGGTCCAGCTTGGTCGCGCCGGCCTTGTCGGCGGCCTGCCGCGTGAAGACGTAGACCTCCTCGGCGCTCATCCCGTCGACGAAGGACTCGTCACCGGCGGCCAGCGCTATCCACTCGCCGACGCCGTCGAACGCGCCGTCCTCGGGCAGGGCGCCGGTGCCGTCGATCTCCTCGGCCGGGCTGTTGCCGGTGAACTTCGCCACGTAGAGGGTGCCGTCCTCCAGCAGGCCGCAGTTGTGACGGCGCGCCCGCTCGTCGGTGCCGGACATCATCCGCCTCTTCGAGACGAACTTGTAGAAGTAGTCGAACCGCTCGTCGTCGCCCATGTAGACCGCCACGCGGCCGTCGCCGGTGACGCGGATGTTGGCGGCTTCGTGCTTGAAGCGGCCCAGCGCGGTGTGCTTGCGCGGCGTGGACTCCGGGTCGTAGGGGTCGATCTCGACGATCCAGCCGTGGCGGTTGACCTCGTTCGGCTCCTGCGCCAGGTCGAAGCGCGGGTCGAACCGCTCCCACTTGCGCTCGCTGTCGGTCCCGGCGATCCCGTAGCGGGCCAGGCGGGCCGCGGCGACCGGGTCGGTGACGGAGGCGGCGTTCCCGAAGTACTGGTTGAAGTTCTCCTCGGCCGAGAGGATCGTGCCCCACGGGGTGGTGCCGCCGCTGCAGTTGTTGAGCGTGCCCAGCGCGGTGGTGCCGGTCGGGTCGGCCGAGGTGGCCAGCAGCTCGCTGCCGGCGGCCGGGCCGGTGAACTCGAACGGCGTCGTCGCCGTGATGCGCCGGTTCAGCCGGTGCCCCACGACCGGGGTCAACGCCCCCGAGCGGCGGTCCTCGTCCAGCACGACGACCGTCAGGCCGTGCGCCGCCCACGCCGTCTCCACCTGCTCGCGGGTCGGGTTGTCCGGGTCGTACCCGGGGAACATCATCTCCTCGCTGGTGTACTCGTGGTTGGCTACGAGCAGCCGCTTGCCCCGCTCCCAGAGGAGGGGCAGCAGGCCGAGGTAGTCGCAGTTGTAGCCGAACTGGGCCGCCTGCGCCGCCGCCGTCTGCCGGGCCGGCGTGAACTCGGGCGCCCCGCTCAGCACCGGGTCGCCCCAGCGGATCACGATCTGCGACTCGTAGCCGGGCGGCACGGTGACGGCGTCCGCCCGGTTCGGCGCCACCGGCTCGAAGCCCAGGCCGCGCGGCCCGCTCCCGGCGGCGCCGCCCGCGCCGTCGCCGTTGCCGCCGCCCCGGGACGCGGACGCGGTCGCCGCCAGCACGCCTCCGCCGACGCCGGCCGTGACGCCCACCACGGCACCGGCGCGCAGCAGCGAGCGGCGCGAGACGGCGCCGGCGATCAGGTCGCCGAGGTAGGAGTTCTCCGAGGTGTTCGGCACGGCGTGGCTACACGCGTCACCGCAGCGGTACCGGCAGGTCAGTGCGGCGCGTCCCCCCGGGTGCCCCGGGTGCGAGGAGAGCAGCGGCAGGGGCACGATCCGCTTCTTGTCGCGGTCGTCGGGGGATGGGTGGGACACGGTTCCTCCAGGACTGGACTGGACTGGACTCCATACGGAAGAAATATGGACGGTCTTGATGCATCTCGTTGCAGGAAGCTATGCGGAGATTCAGCCATCCTGGCCAAAGCGCGCGTGAACAACCAAAGAACGAACACCGCCGGGGTGCCCCGGCTGGCCCCGGGTGACCCCTGGCGGAACCGGTTTGCGCGCGAGGCGACACCGTGCGTATGCTTGTAGATCGTTTGATCCCACTTGCCCGGCGCCCCGCGTAGCGCGCCGTGTGGCGCGTTCCTCGTCCAAGCCGTGGCGGACCGCATACAGGCGGTCATGAGCACCTGCGGAGCCGGAGCCAAGGCGCGTGCCGACAACGACTCCGGAAGGGTCTCCACTTCGCATGTCCGCAACTGCCACCGTCACCGCGTCCGACACCGAGCTACTGCCGCCGGACGAGCCGACCACCACCTTCGCCGACCTCGGCCTGCCGCAGCCCATCGTGCGCCGCCTCGCCGAGAACGGCGTCACCACGCCGTTCCCCATCCAGGCCGCCACCATTCCCGACGCCCTCAACGGGCGCGACGTGGTGGGCCGGGGCCGCACCGGCTCCGGCAAGACCCTCGGCTTCGGCCTGCCGACCCTCGCCCGCCTGACCGGCTCCCGCAGCCGTCCGGGCCACCCGCGCGCCGTGATCCTCACGCCCACGCGCGAGCTCGCGATGCAGGTCTCGGCGGCGCTTGAGCCGTACGGCGTGCTGCTCGGCCTGCGCATGAAGGTCGTCTGCGGCGGCACCTCCATGGCCAACCAGATCTACGCCCTGGAGCGCGGCGTCGACATCCTCGTCGCCACGCCGGGGCGGCTGCGCGACGTGATCCGGCGCGGCGCCTGCTCGCTGGACGAGGTCGAGATCGCCGTGCTCGATGAGGCCGACCAGATGTCCGACCTGGGCTTCCTCCCCGAGGTCACCGAGCTGTTCGACATGCTGCCGGCCGGCGGCCAGCGGATGCTGTTCTCCGCGACGCTGGAGCGCGAGATCGACACGCTGGTGCGGCGTTACCTCGTGGACCCCGTCAGCCACCAGGTCGACGCGGCGCAGGGCGCCGTCACCACCATGAGCCACCACGTGCTGGTGGTGAAGCCGCAGGACAAGGCGCCGCTGACCGCCGCCATCGCGGCGCGCGAGGGGCGCACGATCGTCTTCGTGCGCACCCAGCTCGGCGCCGACCGGGTCGCCGAGCAGCTCCGCGAGGCGGGCGTGCGGGCGGACGCGCTGCACGGCGGCATGACGCAGGGTGCGCGCACCCGTACGCTGGCCGACTTCAAGGACGGCCGTGTGCGTGCGCTCGTCGCGACGGACGTCGCCGCGCGCGGCATCCACGTCGACGGCGTCGACGTCGTGCTCAACGTCGACCCCGCCGGTGACCACAAGGACTACCTGCACCGCTCCGGCCGCACGGCGCGGGCGGGCCGCTCCGGGACCGTGGTGTCCCTCGCCCTGCCCCACCAGCGGCGCACCATCTTCCGCCTGATGGAGGATGCGGGCGTGGACGCTGCGCGGCACATCATCGGCCGGGGCGACCTCTTCGCCGACGAGCTGGCGGGGATCGTCGGGGCGCGCTCGCTGAGCGAGGTCCAGGCCGAGTCCGCCTCGCGCGCCGCGCGGCACGCGGAGCGGGAGGCGGCGCGGCTGGAGCGCGAGCTGCGGCGGGCCCAGGAGCGCGCGGCCGAGCTGCGCGTGGACGCCGAACGCCTGATCGGCCGCGCGGCGCGCGAGCGCGGCGACGACCCGGCCGAGGCGATCGCCCAGGCGGCCGCCGAGGCGGAGCGGGAGGCGGCGCGCGAGGAGCGCGAGGCCCGCGAGGCCGAGCAGCGCGCGCGGCGCGCCGCGGAGCGGGAACGCGAGCAGCGGGAACGCCGCCCCTCCCAGGGCCGGGACCGGGACCGCGGCGGCGACCGCGGCGGCGACCGGCGTGGCGGTGGCTACCAGGGCCGTGACCGCGACCGTGGTGGCTACCAGGGCCGTGACCGTGACCGCGACCGTGACCGTGGTGGCTACCAGGGCCGTGACCGCGATCGGGACCGGGACCGGGACCGCGGCGGCGACCGCGGCGGCGACCGGCGGAGTGGCGGCGGCCTCCAGGGCCGCGACCGCGACCGCCGCCCCTACCCCCGCGACGGCTTCCGCCGCACCGACAAGCCCGGCTGGAAGCGCGGCTAGTCCTCGGGAGGCGGCCGGGACCACGACCCCCGGCCGCCCCGCCCACCCGGGCCTTCACTCACCGTCGCCAGAACCCCTCGCCCCGTCGCCCTGCCGCGCTCCTTGCTGGACCACCCCTACGCGCGTTGATCCCCCGCAAACAACCACATACCACCCCACCCCGGGTCACTTATCGCCTCGGACGGGGCCCGAGAGGGGGGCTATGCTGCTCCTCACGGGCCGTTAGCTCAATTGGCAGAGCAGCGGACTTTTAATCCGTTGGTTGTGGGTTCGAGTCCCACACGGCCTACCCGTGGAGACCTGGTCAGACGGCGTGTGAGCCGGGACCACAGGCGGCAGCTCGGCGATTCAAGGCGTTTGCTGGCCCGCTGCTGGCCCGAGCGCTACGCGATCACGCATAGCTGAGTGCCGTCGGCAGTCGCCTGGGGGCAGAACCGCCGGCGGCCCGTCTGTGGGGTGGCGCCAACCTGTAGGACATGTGGCCCGTGACCGGCAGATCCTGCCTGGTCGGACCTGTCCGGGTCTAGACCGAATCGATGATCCAATTCTGTCGGTGGCCAGCTACTGACATCCAACCATGATCATCCGAGCGTGGCCGGGTGCCGGTGACCCGCCCTCGCCCCGTGTGCTCCAGCGGCGCCGCGAGATCGGCGACCGCATCCGGGGCGTCATGCTCCACGCCAACCTCACGCAAGAACGCCTGGCAGAAGCCACGGGACTTTCTCGGGACACGATCATCCGCGTGGAGCTGGGGACCGCCGACGCCCGCCTGTCGTGGCTCATCGCCATCGCCGACGCTTGCGGCACCGAGCTTGCCGACCTGGTGCGGTAGCCCTCGCGCCCCGGAGATCAACGGTCCGCATGCGCGGACGTGTCCGACCGCCCGGAGGCCCCGGCCACGTGTGGCGGCCGGGGCCGGTTCAGCTCCCCGCTCGGTCGCGGACGCAGGCCGTGCAGATCCACGTCGCCCGCAGCACCCGGCGCTGCTTCGCGTCCGGGTGCTCCTCGCACTCCGGCGGAGGCGGGGCGGTGTCGATCGTCGGCCGGTGCACCATGTCCTTGATGCGCGGGGGTTCGCGTGGATCGACTGCGTTACTTGCCATCGTCGTCCTCAGGCGGAGGGGGCGGCGGCGGGGTCACGATCTCCTGCTCGAACACGTCGTACCCGTTCACCTCGTCCTCGTCTGGCATGGTCACCTCCTTTCCTACCCATCGGCCGGGCCTGGTGGTGTGCGGCCTGCCGAGGGCTGCGGGCCGGACAGGTGGGCGTCGTCAGTCGCAGTCGCACAGGTCGCCCGTAGGGCCGCACTTCTCGCATTCCAGCGCCTTGTACTCCTCCTTCTCCTCCGGTGTGAGGTCGTCCTAGGTGAGATCGCGCTCGCCGGGGTCGCCGGGCTCTCCCATGACTCGGTCCCTTTCTGTGGTGTGGGTTGGGGCGCCCCGGGCCCTGTTTCCCGGGGCGCCCCGGTCCCTGCTCCGGCCCGGCGTACCGTGGGCCGGTCCGTCCGGCCCTCGGGCCGGAGCAGGGGACTGTGGGTGCCCGCCCCCGGCGGGGGGTGGACGCCGGGGCAGGCAGCTTGGGGGCGTCAGGGCGGCGGCGGGGGGTCGGGCAGGCGGTGCAGCCCGTCCAGGACTCGGCGGAGGGTGTACACCGTGGTGTCGTGCCAGCAGTAGGGCAGGCACGCTGCCAGCGGGAGTCGCTGCCCGTGGTTGGTGATGACGCCGACGGGCCGGGCGCGGACGCCGAGGCGGCGCCCGCACCACACGCAGTCCGCGCGGATCTGCTGCCGTAGCGTCAGCGCCTCCAGCTCCGGCAGCGCCTCGGCCGTCGTCTGCTCGCGCTCGGCCGTCACGGCGGTCACCGCGCCCGCTCCGGCTGCGCGGGCAACTCGACGGGCCGCAGGGCGTCGAGGGTGTCGCCGGGGCCCATGAGCCGGGCCTGGCCGCCGGGGAGTATCAGCGTGACGGCGTCGCGCCTGCCGCCCACGGCCCGCATGTCCGTGACGATGATCTCCCGGCCCTCGATCCATACGATGTCGCCGGGGCGGATCGTCTCGGGCGTGACGACCAGGGAGACGTACCCGAGGCGCACCGGTCGCCGCCTCACCGCTGGGCCTGCTGCCTCGGGACGATGCTGTCCCACGCCAGCCGGAGCACGACGGTGCCGGCGGTGATCTCCCACGCCGCTTCGTGCACTTCGTCGGCCGTGACCGCGTCGTGTGCCGACAGGCACTCGGTCGCGATCTCGTCGTCCAGGTCCCGTAGGGCGTCGGCGGCGTCCTCGTACACGCCGACCAGTTCGTGTGATCTTTCGAAGCGCTGCACGCTGGTGAGCACCCACACGCCGCCGCCCATCCGGGTGGCGTAGCAGATGACGCGGGCGCGCACGTCGTCCAGGCCGAGGACCTCGTTGCTCGGTGGTGTGGGGCGTGGCGGCAGCAAGTCGTCCAGGGCCACGGGCGCGGGCGTCTCCACGGCGCTCACCCCCTCGGCCTCGGCCGCTTGGGGCAGCTCCGCGCGTGATCGGACTCGTCGCCCTCGGACATCCAGGCATCGCAGTACCCACACTTCACCGTCCGCCGCACGGGTCGCCGAAGGTGGGGCGGAAGCGGCGGCGTGGCCGGGGGCGGCGAGGGTTGGGCTGGCTCGCTCTGCTGTGGCATAGCGCGCTCCGTCATCGAAAGCCGAGTAGTACGGCGAGTCTCGTGGCGATGACGGGGGGTTAGGAATGACCGGCTGGGGTTACCAAGGCGGTAATAGACTCGCCCCCCGCACTGACCGTTACTGAGTGCATGACGCACGTCGGAGATGGCCGCCATGACCGCAACGCCGCCCCTCATCTCGCCGGACCTGCTCACTAGAGAGGACCTGACGCGCGCGCTGGCGGAGCATGACTTCGCCAGCGCGTTCGCCCTGCTGAAGAAGTACGGCGGCCTCAGCCAGAACCGCATTGCTGCGGCCTGCCGCCTCACGCCCGGCAAGGTCTCCAGGATCGTCAACAACTCGCACCAGGTGACCTCTTACGAAGTCATCGCTCGGATCGCCGACGGTCTACGCATCCCTGGGCACCTGGTCGGCTTGGCCGCGCGCCCCTGGGAAACACGAGAAGCCTCGCCCACACCACCACCGTCGGCCCCCGCTCAGCCCACCGAACAGCCCTGGATGCCCGAGGCAACCGTGAGCCTCGCAGCCCGACTCACAAGGAACGACCTCGTGATGGATCGCCGTGCCGCCTCACGTGCCCTGGCCGCCACCGTGGCGTCAGGTGCTTCGTTGCTCGACTCGCTCGAAGGCTGGCTCCAGAATGCCCGCAGGAGCCCGGAAGCCCAACGGGTGGGGCGGCTGGGAGGCCGCGAGGTCGAACAACTGGAGCAGACAGCCGAGGCGTTCCGGAGATGGGACCACCAGTTCGGTGGCGGCCTGCGACGTAAGGCTGTGCTCGGCCAGTTGAACGAGGTGGCCGCAGCCCTGGAGGAGCACCAGACCCCCGACATCGAGCGGCGTCTCTTCCGCGTGCTCGCCCAGCTCGCCGGGACGGCGGCCACGATGGCCTGGGACAGTGGCCTCCAGCGCACCGCGCAGGACTACTACCGGCTCGCCCTCCGCGCCGCCCATGCTGGCGAAGATCGCGCGTTCGGCGCCAACGTCCTGGCCGGCATGGCGCGACAACTGCTCTACCGGGACCGCCCGCAGGATGCCCTCGAACTCGTGCGGCTCGCTCAGGACGGATCACGCGGAGCCGTCGGCGCCCGGGTGCGCGCCATGCTCCACACCCGCGAGGCATGGGCGTTCGCAGCGATGGGGCGGCCAGCCGCGTTCCACCGCGCCACCGCGCACGCTGCGGAGGCGCTGGTCGACGCAACCACGGACAGCGAGCCCTACTGGATTCGGTACTTCGACGCCTCCGAGCTGGCAGGAGTGACCGGGGGGCGCCTACTGGACATGGCTCGGAAAGATCCCCGCGCCCATGCCGACGCTGCGGCAGAGCAGATCCGTCAGGCGATCACAACCCGGGGGCCCGAGGCTCGACGGAGCCACGCTCTCGATCGGATCGGCCTCGCCGAATGTTCGTACCTGCTCGGAGACCTGACCGCAGCCGTCGCGGAGACCCACCGCGCCGTAGACGCCTCTTCCCGAACCCAGTCCAGCCGTGTCCGGGCACAGCTTGGCAACCTGTACCCCTACACCGTAGGGCGCAGCGCCTCAGCGCCTGTGCGGGAAGCCCGCGATAGGATCCGCGACCTGCTATCAACCGGATAGAGAGGGCCACATGACGACCATCGCCGTGACCGGGCACATGGACCTCACCGAGAAGAGCATCCCGCTCGTTCGGGCGGCGCTCCGCGATCTGCTCACCACCTACGCAGACGGCCTCATCGGCGTGTCCTGCATCGCGAAGGGCGCTGACTCGCTTTTCGCTGAGGCCGTGCTTGAAGCGGGTGGCCGACTGGTAGCGGTCATCCCTTCGCGGGACTACCGGCAAACCAAGGTGAAACCCGACCACGCGGCGACCTTCGACCGGCTGGTGGACACTGCGGCAGAGGTGCATCAGGTGCCGCACGAGACAGCGAACCGCGAGGCGTATGAGGCGGCGAATAAGGTGCTGTTGGAACGCGCCGACCGGCTGGTGGCGGTATGGAACGGGGAGCCGCCCAGCGGTAAGGGCGGGGGCACGGCCGACGTCGTCATCCAGGCCCGGGAGGCTGGCCTGCCGGTAGACGTCGTGTGGCCGGACGGCGCAGCGCGACGCGACTAGCTCCATCCGAGCCGACGGGCCCGCCGCTGGTGGGAGGGCCATTCTGCTGGCCCGCTGCTGGCGCGGACGCCCCGGGCTGGACGGTCGTGACGGACGCGATAACACGTGATGACCCGAGGCGCTGCCCTCTGACCTGCGACGGTGCAGACTCACCGGACGCACCGGAGTGGGCGGTCCGCAGGTCGAGGAGGTAGGCGGGTCGGTGGGGGACCCGGTCCAGAACGGCCCTCGCTCCGGCCCGGGGTCCCGCGCAGCGAGCAGGCGACGCGCGCGGCGGGCCTTCGCGGCGATGCGGCGGCGTTCGTGCTGCGGCAGGGCGCTGAACGCCTCGGTGGTGGCGTGGGCGCGCAGCTCGCGGTAGTGGGCGGCGAACTCCGGTTCGAGCTCGGGGTGGTGGCGGGCGACGTAGCCGGTGACGCGGGCGAAGAGTGACGCGGGGATGCGGGGATGGGCGAAGTCGTTGCCCATGAAGTGGACGGGGGCGTCCGGGTGGCGCAGGTTGTGCTCGCGTGTCCACGTGATCACGTCGAGGTATTCGCGAACGCCCCACGGGAAGGCGCCGCCACCGAACTCCTCGGCCATGATGGCGCGAGAGTCGCCGGTGCCGTGCAGGGCGTGGGCGGCGCCGGTGAGGCTGGACAGGACCGTCCGCGAGCCGCCGGCCGCGGCGGGGCGTGCCGTGGCGGCTGTGGCGGCTGTGGCGAGGACCGCGCCGGGCAGAGCGGCGAGCAGCGCTCGGTGTGAGGGGTGGGTGTACGGCATCCGTCTTCCTCGGACGGTGACGACGGCGAACGCCTCTCACCCTCCGTGAGCCCCCGCCTGGCCGCCATCCGGTCAGCCACCGTTCGACGGTGGGGCAGCTCCACCTACCGCGTCAGGTGAGGCCGAGGCGTTCGCGGCAGGGCGCGCGCGGGCGCGGGTGCTCCCGTTCCCCGTCCAGCCGCGGGGACGGAGCATGCTCAGTGGTCGTCCCAGTGACCCTCGTGAGCGGCGTGGCGGTGACCGTCGTGCACGTAGTCGACGTGCTCCCCGTGGGGCACCGCGACGTGGCCGCAGCCCTCGCCGTGCTCGTGCGCGTGGCCATCGTGCGTGACGTGCCCGCTCGGCTCGCACTCGTCGACGTGGTCGTCGTGGATGCGGTGGAGGTGGCCGTCGTGCGCGTAGTCCACGTGGTCTCCGTGGGGGAGGGCGACGTGGCCGCACCCCTCGCGGTGCTGGTGGACGTGCTCGGCGTGGAAGGCGTGTGTGGTGGTCATGCTTGTCTCCGTTGTTGGTGATGTGGGCGCTATTCATCCAATTGTGCGCCCTGTCGCCGCCACCGGAGAGGAACGCGACGCCGTGTCCTCGGGGGCCCGTCAGGCGTGAGACGTCAGGCGTAGGGGTCGAACGGGATGCCCGCCGGCAGGGCGCGCTCCAGGTGAGTGCTGAAGCTGCCGTCCTTCAGGCCGAAGGTCGCGCTGCCGAAGTCGGCCTGGCTCAGGCGGTCGCGCAGGTCGCCGGGGTAGCCGTTCCAGCCGACCAGCGCCGGGAACTGCCAGGCGCCCTCGTGGTTCTCGGGCGGCTCGTCGCCCGTGGTGGCGGGGCGGAAGGCGTGGGTGCCGATGCCGTCCTTGTGGTAGACGATCTTGGGGTGGGTGCCGTCCCACTGGATCTGGTCACGGCCGTAGACGTTGAAGTCGCCGTGGGCGGAGGTGGCGACGTACTCCGCCTCGGCCTGGCCCTCCGGCACCCACACCACGACGTGCTCCCAGTCGTGGCGGTGCCCGCCGACGCTGCTGCCCGCGAGGGCCTGGTCCTTCTCGAAGTACAGGCCGTACATGATGGCGCACCAGCCGTTGTTGCAGGTGTAGCGGGCGTACCCGTTGGTGTTGTCGAGGTCCCAGGCGTCGCGGCACTCGCCGCTGAGGTCCCCGGTCGGGTTGAGGCCGCCGTTGACGATGCCGTCCGGGCCGATGGCGGGGGTGGGGTAGCAGCCGTCGGTGTCGTAGTCGTACGCCGGCTGGAAGGCGTCCTCCAGCGCTTCGGCGCTCGCGGCCAGGGCCGGGGGCGGGTCCGCGAGGGCGGTGCCCGGGAGGGCGACGACCAGGGCCAAGGCGCCGGTGAGGATGGCGAGGATGCGAACTGCTCTGCGGATCGGCGAACCCGTCTTCGTCTTCACTGCGTGCGTCCTCCTGGTCGGCCGCGGTGTGGGGGTGGCGGGGGTGGGGGGT
>NZ_JBQQCA010000064.1:0-39221 GCF_052246635.1 Streptomyces sp. 6N223
CTTCCCTGGGACCGGGGCTCCCCCCCCTTTGGGAGAAGCACCCCCCTCCCCCGGGCCGTCTCCGTGTCAGGGCACGGTCAGGGGGAGGTCAGCGCGCGGCAAGCGCGGTCCGTGAGCCTCGTCGGTGAGGCTCTATGCTTCGAGGGGCGACGGCGTCCGTGGGGGCCGTCCCCATCCGCCGTTCGCACGCCGACACGCCAGGAGTGATCCCCATGAGCGCTGTGACCCCCGCCGGAGGCGACGCCGGAGCCGCGCGCACCTGGCCCGAGGTGCTGACCGCGCTGCTCGACGGGCGGGACCTGAGCGCCGCGGACTCGGCCTGGGCGATGGACCAGATCATGAGCGGCGAGGCCACGGACGCGCAGATCGCGGCGTTCGCGGTCGCGCTGCGCGCCAAGGGCGAGACGGTGGAGGAGGTCGGCGGCCTGGTACGCAGCATGTACCAGCACGCCAACACCATCGAGGTGCCCGGGCCGACGGTGGACGTCGTGGGCACGGGCGGCGACCGCGCCAAGACGGTGAACATCTCCACCATGGCGGCCATCGTGGTCGCCGGCACCGGCGCGCGGGTCGTCAAGCACGGCAACCGGGCGGCGTCCAGCGCCTCCGGCGCCTCGGACGTGCTGGAGAAGCTCGGCGTCAACCTGGAGCTCACCCCGGAGCGGGTCGCCGAGGTGGCGATGGAGGCCGGGATCAGCTTCTGCTTCGCGGTGAAGTTCCACCCGGCGATGCGGCACGTGGCCTCGATGCGATCGCAGGTGGGCATCCCCACGGTCTTCAACTTCCTCGGCCCGCTGACCAACCCCGCCCGGGTGCGGGCCCAGGCGACGGGCGTCGCCAACGCCCGGATGGCCCCGATCATGGCGGGCGTGCTGGCCGAGCGCGGCACCTCCGCGCTGGTCTTCCGCGGCGACGACGGCCTCGACGAGCTGACGACGACGGCCACGTCCACGGTGTGGATCGTCCGCGACGGCAAGGTCACGGAGGAGTCCTTCGACCCGCGCTCGGTCGGCCTGGACCTGGTCGAGGTGGAGGCACTGCGCGGCGCGGACGCGGCACACAACGCCGACGTGGCCCGCCGCGTCCTGGACGGCGAGCCGGGCCCCGTGCGCGAGGCGGTCCTGCTGAACGCCGCCGCCGCGCTCGTCGCCCTGTCCCCGCGCGAGGCCCCCCTGGCCGACCAACTCGCGTCCGGCATGAAGAAGGCCGCCACGTCCATCGACTCCGGCGCGGCCAAGGACACCCTGGACCGCTGGGTGGCGGCCAGCAACGCATAGCGCCTGCGGCGCGCTCCACCACCCGCCCGGCACGGCCGGTCGGCGATCCCGGGGGCTTCGCCCCCGGGCCCCGGGCGCTGCCGTCGGCTCGGGGCTCCGCCCCGCCCCCCGGCTCCTGGCTTGTCAGCGACTCGGCTCGGAGGAACCTCGGCCGGTGCCCAGTCGGGTCGGGGCTTCGCCCCGGGCCCCGGCCGGGCGTGGGGCCCGGCCCTGGGTTCCGGAGGGCTCTGGTTGGTCGGCGATTCGGTCTGGGGGCCGCGCTGAAAGGGGTCGAGCCCTCGGCGCCGCCGTGGGGTCGGGGCTCCGCCCCGGGTCCACGCTGGACGAGGGGCTTGGCCCGGTCCCCAGCTGGGTGGGAGCTCGGCTCCGGTTCTGGGCTCCTGGTTGGTGGGCGATTCGGTTTGGGGCCGCGGGCGGGAAGAGTTGAGGCCTGGTGCGTCGTGGGGTCGGGGCTTGGCCCCCGGGCCCGGGCTGGGTGGGGACTCGGCTCCTGAGGTTCCGGACTCCTCGCCGGGGTCGGCGATTCGGTCTGGGGGCCGCGGGCGGGAAGAGCTGAGGCCCGGCGCCGTCGTGGGCCGGGGGCGTCCCGGGCCCCGGCTCCCAGGTGCCGGCGAGGCGTCCCGGCCCGGGGCCGGGGTCCCACGGCGGGGGCGGACCTGGGGCCGGGCGCTCGGCGTGGCGTGCGTGGCCGGGCGTTGCCGAGGTCTCCACGGAGCGGGGCCCGGGGCGGAGCCCCGGGGGCGCGCCGTCGGCGGCCGCTCGCCGTGCGCAGGCGTGGCCCGACCGCCGGAGGCCTATGCGTCGAGGCCGATGGCGAACGCCGCCTCCAGGTCATGTTGGGAGTAGGCGCGGAAGGCGACGTGCGTCTCGGTGGACTCGACGCCGACGACCTTGCTCAGGCGGCCGGGGATGACCTCCGCCAGCTCCTCGTGGCGCCGCACCCGCACGATGGCGATGAGGTCGTGAGGGCCGGTCACCGAGTAGACTTCGCTGACCCCCGGCAATGAGGCGATCTCCTCCGCGACGTCCGGGACGCGGTCCACGCTGGTCTTGATGAGCACGATCGAAGTGATCACCTACGGGCCTCTTCTTCCTGTCGTGCGTTTGCCCGGGCGTCACCGGCACGCCGTAGGAGCGTTGGACGCCGTACGCGGCACACCTTAGCCCCCCGACCCTGGCGTGCCACCAGCGGCACGGCAGACGCGGCGGGTACCAGGTCGTAGGGTGACACTGGAGAGCGCTCACCGCATGCGCGGGGCGCGAGCACGGAACGTACTCGGAAAGTAGGCGAGACCCATGGCGGACGGTGCCCGCGGTGATGGATCCCACTGATGACGACGCGGCCACCGGCGGCGCGGCGCCAGACCAGCCAGACCAGCAAGAGCAGCCCGACCGGCCCGACGACGGAGAGAGCCTGGACCGGCCGCTCCCGGAGCGCGTCAGGCACCGCGTGATCACGCTGGCCAGCGACTCCTTCGCGGGCCTGACCGTGTCCGAACTGCCGCCGCCGCTGCGCCAGTACGCTCGCTTCACGCCGTCCCGCCGGATGCGGTTCGGCGGCAGCGCCATGGCCGCCGCGCTGGAGAACGACCCCGTCTTCCGGCAGCGCGTGGCCGCCCGGCTCAGTGCCGCCGAGCCGGAGCTCGCCGAGGCCGTGGAGCGCGGCGCCCCGCCCCCCGCCGCCGACCCCGTGGCGGTGGCCGCCGCGGCCTTCGTGCTGCGGCCCCAGGGCTGGGCCAAGCTGGTCGCCGCCGCCGGCGAGGAGGCCGGGCGCGCGCAGGCGGAGCGCGAGCGCGAGGAGCGCGAGCGGGAACTGGCGCGGCTGCGCGAGGAGCTGGACCAGGCGCGCGCCGCCGCCCGCTCCGAGAACGAGCGGCTGCGCTCGGAGCTGGAGACGGCCCGCAAGGAGGCCGACGCCGTCCACCGCAAGCTGCGCGCCGCCCACAGCGACGTGCGCCGCGGCGAGGCGTCGCTGCGCAAGCTTCGCGCCGAACTGGAGGAGCTGCGCGCCGAGTTCGCCGCCGCCCGCGCCCAGGCCGAGGGCGAGGCGCGGCGTTTGAGAGCGCGTCTCGCGGAGGCGGAGTCGGCGTTGGAGGCCAGCCGCAAGGCGGTCCGGGAGGGCCGTGGCATCGAGGACATGCGGCTGCGGCTGCTGCTCGATACCGTGCTGGACGCCGCCCAGGGGCTGCGCCGCGAGCTGGCGCTGCCGCCCGCCCGGCTGCGGCCCGCGCAGACCGTGGAGGCGGTCGAGCCGAGCGGCGTCAGCCCGCAGGAGGTGGCCCACCGTGCCCTCGCCGAGGACGACCCCGCCCTGCTCGACCAGCTGTTGGCGCTGCCCCAGGCCCACCTCGTGGTGGACGGCTACAACGTGACCAAGACCGGCTATCCCACGATGCCGCTGGAGAAGCAGCGCCTGCGGCTGCTGGGCGGCCTGGCCGTGCTCGCCGCCCAGACCGGTGCCGAGATGACGTGCGTCTTCGACGGCGCGGAGCTGGCCGCGCCGGTGATGCTGGCCGCGCCGCGCGGCGTGCGGGTGCTGTTCAGCCGGCCGGGCCAGACCGCCGACGAGCTCATCCGGCGTCTGGTGCGGGCCGAACCGCCGGGCCGTCCGGTGGTCGTGGTCTCCTCCGACCGCGAGGTCGCCGACTCGGTCGCCCGCTCCGGCGCACGCCCCGTCGCCTCCGCCCTGCTCCTCAGACGCCTCTCCCGAACGTAACCGGACATGGCGGCTGTTGTCCCAACTCGCCCGTCCTGACCCGTCTTCGAGGTCAATGGTGTGCGATGTCATCCACGCATGGTGCCGTTGCTGTCGCAACCAGTGTGAGGTAAGTAAAAAATAACGGTAGGGATTTGTACGAGCTAAACCTCCCTCGCTAGTGTCTGGCGTCGAACCTTCACGCGGTCGATCACCCACCGGGGGTGACCGTGGAGGTACCGCCTGGTCCCCCCTTCACCCGGCAGGCGGCTGAGGAAGAAGGAGACCACCTCCGTGGGGTCCCACCGTCGTCCCAAGCAGCCAAGCCGCGCCCGCATCGGCTTCTTCGGCGCAACCGCCGCCGCCACCGTCGCCATCACGACCCAGGGCGCCCAGGCCGAACCCGAGCCCACCATCGAAGAGGTGCAGGAGGACGTCGACCGGCTGTACGAGGAGGCGGAGGCCGCCACCGAGGAGTACAACGCCGCCAAGGAGGACGAGGAGGAGCTCCAGGAGGAGATCGAGGAGCTCCAGGACTCCACCGCCCGCGGCCAGGACGAGCTCAACGCGCTGCGCGGCAGCCTCGGTTCCGCCGCCTCGGCCCAGTACCGCACCGGCGGCATCGACCCCTCCGTCCAGCTGTTCCTCTCCTCCGACCCCGACGCCTACCTCGACCAGGCCTCCACCCTCGACCAGGTCAGCGGACGCCAGGCCGAGACGCTGCGCACCGTTGAGAGCCAGCAGCGCTCCCTGGACCAGCAGCGCGAGGAGGCCACCGAGAAGCTCGCGGAGCTGGAGGACCTGCGCGAGCGGCTGGAGGAGCAGAAGGACACCATCCAGCAGAAGCTGAACGACGCTCAGGACCTGCTCAACCAGCTCACCGAGGAGCAGCAGGCCGCCCTGGAGGCCCAGGAGGCGGCCGAGGCGCAGGAGGCCGCCGAGGCCGCGCAGGACGTGAATCTCGACGGCGCCTCCACCTACGGCGCGACCGCCCTGGCCTACGCCCAGGGCATGCTCGGCGTTCCGTATGTCTGGGGCGGGACCACTCCGAGCGGCTTCGACTGCTCGGGGCTGACCTCCTGGGCCTACAGCCAGGCCGGTGTCTCCCTGCCACGCACCTCGGCGGAACAGGCCTATGCCGGCTCCCAGATCGGCTACGACCAACTCCAGCCCGGCGACCTGGTGTTCTTCTACGACGACCTGCACCACGTGGGCCTCTACGCCGGCAACGGTCAGGTCATCCACGCCCCCAAGCCCGGCGACGTGGTGGAGTACATCGACATCGACTACATGCCGTTCATGTGGGGCATCCGCGTCGGCTGACACGGCCGAGCGTCCTGCCCCCTCCTCCCCGAGACCCTGGCGGCCTGGGAAGTGCCTCCACGGACGGGCCCCGAGGGAGCCCGTCCGGGTGATTCCGGGGAGTCGCACTTCGCCCACGCGCCCCGCGTGACCTGCGGCTGCGCCGACGCCGCGGCGACGGTGGCCTCCCCCCTCCGCTACTCAGCGCTTCCATCCCGCTACATTCTGCTCCCCTCAGGACCCCACCGGGACTCCACCGAAGGGAGCGCCGCTCCACGTGGTCTGCCATCGCCGTCCTCGACCGGCCCACGCCCTGACGGGCCGGACGCTGACCGCCCGGGTCGCCGTGCTGTCCGTGAGCGCCGCGACCGCCACCACGGCGGCCGTCGCCCTCACCGCAGTGCCGGTGCTCGCCGAGCCCAGCGACCCTCCGCCCCCCGACACCAGCGCCGAGGCGGCGGCCGACGTGGACCGGCTCTTCGCCAAGGCCGAGCGGGCGGTTGAGGCGTTCAACGCCACCGCCGAACGCGTCGAGGACCTCCGGGCCGAGGCCGAACGCCGCCAGCACCGCGTCGCCCAGGGCCAGCAGGCCGTCAACGAACAGCGGCGCACCCTCGGCACCGCCGCCGCCGCCCAGTACCGCGCCGGCGGCGTCGACCCCTCGCTCGCCCTCATGCTCTCCACCGACCCCGACGGCTACCTCGACCGCGCGGCCACCCTCGACCGCGTCGGCGACCGGCAGTCGGGCACCCTGCGGGAGCTGCTGGCCGCCCAGCGCACCCTGGAGCGGCGGCGTACCGAGGCCCAGGGCGTGCTCGCCGAACTCACCGAGGAACACGACCGGCTGGCCCGCGACAAGCGCACCGCCCAGCGCCGCCTGGCCGCCGCCCAGCGCCGCTACAACCGGCTCACCGCCGAGGAGCGCGAGGCGCGCGAACGCCGCGAACGCCGCGCCCGGCTCGCCGCCGCCCAGCCCCTGTCCACGGCGGCGGACGCGGGCGGGGCAGGCGCCGTCCCGTCCTCCGCCCGCGCCGCCACCGCCGTGGCCGCCGCCCGCGGCGCGGTGGGCGCCCCGTACGCCTGGGGCCAGGCGGGCCCCGACGCCTTCGACTGCTCCGGGCTGGTGCAGTGGGCCTACGCGCAGGCGGGAGTGGCGTTGCCCCGCACCTCCCAGGGGCAGGCCGCCGCCGGGCGCCCCGTGCCCCACGGCCGGGCCAGACCCGGCGACATCGTGGTCTACCGCGCCGACGCCAGCCACGTCGCGATCTACGTCGGGGGCGGCCAGATCGTGCACGCCCCCTACCCGGGCGCCGAGGTGCGCTACGACCCCGTCGGCGTCATGCCGGTCGCCTCCGTCGTCAGGCCCTGAACGCGGCCCGGCCCCCTCCGGGCGTCAGCCGATAGGGTCGGAGGCGATGCGTAAGACGTTGATCGTGACCAATGACTTCCCGCCCCGCCCGGGAGGCATCCAGCTCTTCCTGCACGAGGTGGCGCGGCGCCTCGACCCCCGGCGGGTCGTGGTCTACGCCTCCACCTGGAAGCACGACGCCGAGGGCCGCGCCGCCACCGCGCGCTTCGACGCCGAGCAGCCCTTCACCGTCGTCCGCGACCGCACCACCATGCTGCTGCCCACGCCGCGCGTCCGCCGCCGCGCCACCGCCCTGCTGAGGGAACACGGCTGCACCGCCGTCTGGTTCGGCGCCGCCGCCCCGCTCGGGCTGCTCGCCCCCGCGCTGCGCGCCGCCGGCGCCGAGCGCCTCGTCGCCACCACCCACGGCCACGAGTCCGGCTGGGCCCGGCTCCCCGCCGCCCGCCGGCTCCTGCGCCGCATCGGCGAGCACACCGACACCATCACCTACCTCGGCGAGTACCACCGCGCCCGCATCGCCCGCGGCCTCACCCCCGAGGCCGCCGCCCGCATGGTGCAACTCACCCCCGGCGTCGACGAGAAGACCTTCCACCCCGACTCCGGCGGCACGGCCGTGCGCGCCGCCCTCGGCCTGACCGACCGCCCCGTCGTGGTCTGCGTCTCCCGCCTCGTGCCCCGCAAGGGCCAGGACACCCTGATCCGCGCCATGCCCCGGGTGCTGGCCGCCGAGCCCAACGCCGTGCTGCTGATCGTCGGCGGCGGCCCGTACCGCTCCGCGCTGGAGAAGCTCGCGGCCGAGACCGGCGTCGCCGACGCGGTGCGCTTCACCGGCGAGGTGCCCTGGGAGGACCTGCCCGCCCACTACGGCGCCGGCGACGTCTTCGCCATGCCCTGCCGCACCCGGCGCGGCGGTCTCGACGTGGAGGGCCTCGGCATCGTCTACCTGGAGGCCTCCGCCACCGGCCTGCCCGTCGTCGGCGGCGACTCCGGCGGCGCCCCCGACGCGGTGCTCGACGGCGAGACAGGCTGGGTCGTGCGCGGCGCGGCCGACACCGCGCCCGCCGAGACCGCCGAACGCCTCGTCGCCCTGCTCGGCGACGCCGGGCTGCGCCGCCGCATGGGCGAGCGGGGCCGGGCCTGGGTCGAGGAGCGCTGGCGCTGGGACCTGATCGCGGAGCGGCTGCGCTCGCTGCTGTAGCCTCCGGCGTAGCCCCCGCGCGAGAGCGCCTCGCGGGGCAGCGGACGGCATGACAACTCAAGGAGCCACGGCGATGGCGGAACACACCAGGTCGAGCATCACCATCGAAGCCACCCCGGCTGAGGTCATGGCGGTGATCGCTGACTTCGGCCGCTACCCGGAGTGGACGGGCGAGGTGAAGGAGGCCGAGGTGCTCGCCGCCGACGCCTCCGGCCGCGCCCAGCAGGTGCGGCTGCTGCTGGACGCCGGCGCCATCAGGGACGAGCACACCCTCGCCTACGAGTGGTCGGGCGAGAGGGAGGTGAGCTGGTCGCTGGTGAAGTCCAAGATGCTGCGGGCGCTGAACGGCACCTACCGCCTGGACCCCGTGGCGGGCGGCAAGCAGACCGAGGTCACCTATCAGCTCACCGTCGACGTCAAGATCCCGATGCTCGGCACCATCAAGCGCAAGGCGGAGAAGGTCATCATCGAACGGGCCCTGGACGGGCTGAAGAAGCGCGTGGAGAGCGAGAGCGCGGGCGGACAGTGAACGCCGGTCAGGGCGGTCACGCCGGTAACGCCGGTCATCCCGGGCACGCGTCCGGGCCGCGCACCCTCTTCGTCACCGGCCCCGGCGGCGACGGCGCCACCACCATCGCCGCCGCGACCGCGCTCGCCGCCTCCCGCCAGGGCCAGGCCACGCTGCTGCTGAGCGCCGCCCCGCCGGAGCGGCTGGCCGCGCTGCTCGGCGCCGAGCCGCCCGCCTGGCCCGACGCCCCCGCCGAGGCCGGCGCGCTGGGGGCCTGGGCCGCCCGCGTCGACGCGGGCCGGGCGTTCCGCGAGAGCGTCCTCGGCCTCCAGCGGCGCGTACGCCCCGCGCTGGACGCCCTGGGGGCGGAGGCGTTCGACGACGACGAGCTGACGGAGCTGCCCGGCGCCCCGGCGCTCGCGCTGCTCCGGGCGCTGCGCGCGGCGCACGCCTCGGGCCGCTGGGAGCTGCTGGTGATCGACCTGCCGCCCGCCACCGAGGCGTTGCGGCTGCTGGCGCTGCCCGAGCAGCTGCGCCGCTACCTGCGCAGGCTCCTGCCGCCGGAACGCCTCACCGCCCGCGCGCTGCGCCCGCTGCTGGCCCAGCTCGCCGGGGTGCCGGTGCCCGTGCCCGGCCTCTTCGACGCCACTGACCGGTGGGACGCCGAACTCGCCGAGGCGCAGCGGATCATCGAGGCGCCCACCACCTCGGTGCGGCTGGTCCTCGACCCCGCCACGTCCCGCTCCCTGGCCGCCGCCCGCGCCGCACGCGCCGGGATCGCCCTCCAGGGCCTGGCCCTGGACGCCGTCATCGCCAACCGGATGCTGCCCGACCCCGGAACCAGCCCCTGGCTCGCCGCCCTCGCCGGACGCCAGCGCGCCGCGCTGCGCGAGTTCGCCGACGCCACCGGCCTCGCCGGGCCGCGCCTCAACCACCTCCACCACGCGCCGCACCTGGGCCAGGACCCGGACGCGGCCGCCCTGCCCGAGCTGGCCGTGCCTCCCCCGGCGGCCACGCCCCCATTGCCGGGGGGACCCCCACTGCCCGCCCCCGCCGCCGCGCTGCGCGACGAGCCCGTCCTGGAGGACCGCCTCGCCGAGGACGGCCTCCTCGTCTGGCGGCTGCCGCTGCCCGGCGCCACCCGCGACGCCCTCGGCCTGGTGCGGCGCGGCGACGAACTCGTCGTCACCATCGGCCCGTTCCGCCGCATGCTGCCGCTGCCCGCCGCGCTGCGCCGCTGCGAGGTGACCGGCGCCGCGCTGGGCGAGAACGGCGTCCTCGCCGTCCGCTTCAAGCCCGACCCCGACCAGTGGCCCCGCCAGGGGCCCGCCGGGACCTGACCGGCGTCCGCCCGGTTCCGGTAACGTCGACAGACGATCGCCACGTTCGTCAGGAGGTCCGCCGGTGAGCGACGCAACCGATCCCGATGCCTGGGCCACGGCCTGTCAGGAGGACCTCGCCGCCGAGCAGGCCCGCCGCCAGGAGCGCTACGGCGCCCCGCCCCTCGACCCCGCCCAGGAGCTGCGCCGCCTCGCCGACGCCGTCACCGAGCAGATCGGCCGGATCGGCGCGGGCTTCGGGCTGGGCACGGCCCCGCTGGCCTCGCAGGCCAGGGCCGCCCTGGAGCCGGTGATCGAGCGGAACACCGAGGTCTTCCGGCACCTGGCCGCCGCCGGGCAGGAACTGCTGGCGGCCTACCGCTCGGCGGTGGAGGACCACGAGCGGAGCTGGGCGCGGCCCGCCGACGGGCGGCCCGGCAGCGAACTCCCCCCGCCGCGGCGTACGGAGAAGCCCGAGGGCGACGAGGGGGCCGACGGCCCGGAGGACGAGCCGGACGGCCCGGCCGGTCCGCAGCGCATCGACCTGGACTGAACCCCGTGCCCCCGCCCCGCCTCCGGTAACGTGGGTCGGCGGCGGGGCTCGACCGAGTTGACTGAGGGACATATGGGACTGACCATCGGCGTCGATATCGGCGGTACGAAGATCGCGGCCGGCGTGGTCGACGAAGACGGCGCGATCCTCGACACCCGTCAGGTGGCGACCCCGCCGACCCCCGAGGGCGTCGTGGAGGCGATCGCCGACGCGATCCGCTCCGTCGGCCAGGGCACCTCCGCCGAGGCCGTCGGCATCGGCGCGGCCGGGTACGTGGACGACAAGCGCGCCACCGTGCTCTTCGCGCCCAACATCAACTGGCGGCACGAGACGCTGAAGGACAAGATCGAGCAGCGGGTCAGCCTGTCCGTCGTCGTCGAGAACGACGCGAACGCCGCCGCCTGGGGCGAGTACCGCTTCGGCGCCGGCGTCGGCCACGACGACGTCGTCTGCATCACGCTCGGCACCGGGCTCGGCGGCGGCATCATCATCGGCGGGCGGCTGCACCGCGGCCGGTTCGGCGTGGCCGGGGAGTTCGGCCACATCCGCGTGGTGCCCGACGGCCTGCTGTGCGGCTGCGGCAGCCAGGGCTGCTGGGAGCAGTACGCCTCCGGCCGCGCCCTGGTCCGCTACGCCCGGCAGCGCGCCACCGCCACCCCCGACGCGGCCGGCGTGCTGCTCGCCCTCGGCAACGGCAGCCCCGAGGGCATCGAGGGCAAGCACGTCAGCCAGGCCGCGCGCCAGGGCGACCCGGTGGCCATCGACTCCTTCCGCGAGCTGGCCCGCTGGGCGGGCGCCGGACTGGCCGACCTGGCCTCGCTCTTCGACCCCTCGGCGTTCATCGTCGGCGGCGGCGTCTCCGACGAGGGCGACCTGGTGCTGGAGCCCATCCGCAAGTCCTTCCGGCGCTGGCTGGTCGGCAGCCGGTACCGCCCCCACGCCCAGGTGGTCGCCGCCCAGCTCGGCGGCCGCGCCGGACTGGTCGGCGCCGCGGACCTGGCCCGTCAGGGCTGACGACGCGGTGCGGCTGCGCCTGCTGAGCTACAACATCCGCTCCATGCGCGACGACACGGCGGCGCTGGCCCGGGTCATCCGGGCCTGCGCCCCCGACGTGCTGTGCGTGCAGGAGGCCCCGCGCTTCTTCCGCTGGCGCCAGCACGCCGCCCGGCTCGGCCGGGCCACGGGCCTGACGTACGTCAGCGGCGGCGCCCCCTCCTGCGGCACGATGATCATGTCCACGCTGCGCCCGGCCGTCGAACACGCCGAGGACGTGACCTTCCCCCTCACGCGCGGGCTGCACCGCCGTGGCCTGGCCATGGCGGTGCTGCGCTTCGGCAGTGGGGGTCCCCCCGGCAATGGGGGCGTAGCGGCCGGGGGAGGCGCGGACGCGGCGCGGCTGGGCGTGATCAGCTGCCACCTGAGCCTGCAGCGGGCGGAGCGGTACGAGCAGGGGCGGCTGCTGCTGCGCCACCTGGACGCGCTCGGCGCGCCGGCGGCGGTGGTCGCGGGCGACATCAACGAACGCCCCGGGGGCCGGACGTTCCGGATGCTCGCCGGCCGCCTCACGGACGCCTGGGCGGCGGCGCCGGAGGGCGGGGAGTTCACGTCCACGGCGAGCGAGCCGCACCAGCGGATCGACGCGGTGTTCTGCACGCCGTCGGTCGAGGTGGTGGGGTGCGGGGTGCCTGCGGCGCTCCCCGGACTGGACCCGGCCGACCTGCGCCGCGCCACGGATCACCTGCCGGTGCTGGCCACGCTCCGCGTGTAGCCGGGGGCTCCGCCCCCGGACCCCCGGCCGCCCACACCCCGGCACCCACCCGGGGTGGAATGCGGTCAGCGCTGTTCCGTGACCGTCAGCTCGCCCGCCGCGTAGCGGGCCCTCAGCAGCTTCTTGTCGAACTTCCCGACGCTCGTCTTCGGCACCGCCTCGATCCGCGCCCACCGCTCCGGCAGCTGCCAGCGCGGCACCCGCTCCGCCAGGAACGCCCGCAGCTCGGCCCAGTCCACCGGCCGCTCCGCGTCGGCCGCGACGACCGCCGCCAGCGGGCGTTCCCCCCACGTCTCGTCCGGCACGGCGATGACCGCCGCCTCGGCCACGCCGGGGTGGCTCATCAGGTGGTTCTCCAGCGCCACCGAGGAGATCCACTCGCCGCCCGACTTGATGACGTCCTTGGCCCGGTCCGTCAGCGTCAGGTAGCCGTCGGGCGAGACCGTGCCCACGTCCCCGGTGCGCAGCCAGCCGTCCGGGCTGAACTTGTCCTCCGGGCGCTGCGGCCCCGCGCCCGCCCCGCCGTGGTACGCGGCGGCGATCCACGGCCCGCGCACCTCCAGCTCCCCGGCCGCCTCGCCGTCCCACGGCAGGATCTCGCCGCCCGGCCCCGCCAGCCGCGCCTCGACGCCACAGGTGAAGCGCCCCTGGGTGAGGCGGTAGGGCCACTCCTCCCCCGCCGTGAGCCCGGCCGGCGGCCGGCAGTAGGTGCCCAGCGGGGAGGTCTCGGTCATGCCCCAGGCGTGGTGCACGGTCACGCCGTGCCGCTCCTCGAACGCCCGCATCAGGGACTCCGGGCAGGCCGCGCCGCCGATCGAGACGCGGGTGAGGGAGGAGATGTCGCGCGGGTGCTCGGTGAGTTCGGCGAGCAGGCCCTGCCAGATGGTGGGGACGGCGGCGGCGTGCGTGGGCCGGATCGTCTCGATCATGTCGGCCAGCGGGCCGGGCTGGAGGTGGCGGTCGGGCATCAGCAGGCCGGCCCCGGACATCAGCGCCGCGTGCGGCAGGCCCCAGGCGTTGACGTGGAACATCGGCACCACCGGCATGCTCACGTCGGCGACGGTCAGGCCGAACGCCTCGGCCATGTTGACCTGCATGGAGTGCAGGTAGATCGAACGGTGGGAGTACACCACGCCCTTGGGGTCGCCGGTGGTGCCGGAGGTGTAGCACAGGGCGGCGGCGGCGCGTTCGTCGAGCGCGGGCCAGTCGAACGCCGCCGGGCGGCCGTCGATCAGCTCCTCGTAGGCGTGCACCGCCGGGCCGGGGCGGTCGCCGAGCGCGTCGGCGTCGCCCGCGCCGACCACCACCACGTGCTCGACCGTCTTCAGCGAGGGCAGCAGCCGGGCGAGCAGCGGCAGCAGCGAGCCGTCGACCAGGACGACCCGGTCGGCGGCGTGGTTGACGATCCAGGAGAGCTGGTCGTGCGGCAGCCGCAGGTTGAGGGTGTGCAGCACGGCGCCCATGGACGGGATGCCGAAGTACGCCTCCAGGTGCTCGGCGTTGTTCCACATCAGGGTGGCGACGCGGTCGCCGGGGGCGACGCCGAGCTCGTCGCGGAGCGCGTGGGCCAGCCGGGCCGCGCGGGCCCCGGTCTCGGCGTAGTCGCGCCGCCGCGCCCGGCCCTCCTCCGTCCAGGTGACGACCTGGGAGCGGGCGTGAACCGTGGAGCCGTGGGTGAGGATGCGGCTCACCAGTAGCGGAACGTCCTGCATCGTGCCAAGCAACCGGGCCTCCCGAGGCGACTCGACCGGGTGACGCGTCCGTGACGCGAGGTTGCCGGGGAGTCTGGCATCGACGCGCGGCTGTGACCAGACCAGAGCGGCTAGACGACGGCGCCCCTGCCCGGGTCGGGCCACTCGTCGTCATCGTCGTTCCGCATCCGCGCCACCAGCGTGCCGAAGCCGCCGAGGAAGCCCCCGATGCCCAGGGTGGCGAGCCACCACGTCATCTCGAACTGCAGCAGCACCGCGCCGATCAGCAGCAGCGGCCCGCCGAGCACCGCCACCCACGCCAGCTTGGTGGTGAGGTCGGTCTGCGGCAGCGGCGGCGGCTCGGGCGGGACGAAGTGGCCCTCGTCCTCGTCCTCGGCCGCCTCCCAGTCGCGCGGGCCGGCCATCGGGCCGAGGGGCTCGCCGAGGTCGCCGCCCACCGCGTCGGCGTCGTTGACCGGGCCGAGCCGGTCCGTCTGCTCGGCCTCATCACCAGCCCGGTCCTCCCCGTCCGTCCGGTCCACCGTGTCGGTGAGGTCGAGTTCCTCCGCCCGCGGCCACACGCCCGGCGGATCCGCGGGCTCGTCGCCGTATCCGGCGACGATCTCGGCCCACGCGGCCTCCTCGTCGATCGGGTCACGGCCCTCGCCGCGCTCGGGGTCACGTTCCGTCACGAGCCAGTCTTCCTTGTCGCCCTTGTCGCCAGCCGGGTGATGAAGGCGTCCGCCTCCTGAAAGATACGCTCGGCGTCGTGGTCCAGGGTGGCCACGTGATAGCTGTCCTCCAGCACCCGCTCGGTCACGTCGGCCGAACCCGTCGAGGCCAGCACCAGGGCCGAGTCCGACGTCGGCACCACGTGGTCCACGCGGCTGGTCAGGACCAGCAGGGGCTGCGTCACGCGCGGCAGGTCGGCGCGGACCAGCGCCAGCAGCTGCCGCATCGCGTACGCCCCGTGCAGCGAGACCCGGTCGTAGCCGGCCTCGCGCCGGCCCGGCTTGGCGATGTCCGAGGTGATGCCCCTCACGCTGGGGAGGACGTACCGCAGCGGGCCCAGGGCGTATCCCTGCCAGCGGGGGAAGGTCAGCGCCGGGTTGACCACCACGACGCCGTCGACGGCCGGGCCGTGCCGGGCGGCCAGGCGCAGCGCGAGCGCGCCGCCCATCGACAGGCCGCAGACGACGACCCGCTCGCAGCGCCCGGTCAGCTCGCGCAGCTCGCGCTCGACCGTGGCGTACCAGTCCTGCCAGCCGGTGTGCCGCATGTCCTGCCAGCGCGTGCCGTGCCCCGGCAGCAGCGGCAGCGAGACGGTCAGGCCCTGGCCCGCCAGGTGCTCGGCCCACGGGCGCAGCGACTGCGGGCACCCGGTGAAGCCGTGGCACAGCAGAACGCCGGTGTCCGAACCCTGGTGGGCGAAGGGCTCGGCCCCGGGGAGAAGCGGCACGACGAGGCTCCCGGTTCGGTCATGGATGGGCGGCAGGTGTGATGCGGGTGTGTGGCGACGGGGTGCCTGTCAGCCTACGCGGGCCGTAAGGTCGGCGGGTAGCCCGCGCCCGGCGACCATCGGGTGCTGCCGGAGAGTGAAACTCCGGGTTAGGGTCGGGCAGGGAACGGGGCACAGGAGGTCGTGGGTGCTGTACGGGGCGCTGAAGGTTTCCGTCGGGGCGGGGCTGAAGCTGGCCTTCCGCCCGTGGGTGGAGGGCAAGGAGCACGTGCCCGCCACCGGGCCGGCGATCCTGGCCAGCAATCACCTGTCGTTCTCCGACTCCTTCTTCCTGCCGGCCGTGCTGGACCGCCGGGTCACCTTCATCGCCAAGGCGGAGTACTTCACCTCCCCGGGGGTCAAGGGCCGGCTCACGGCGGCGTTCTTCCGGGGCGTGGGCCAGCTGCCGGTGGACCGCTCGGGCGCGCGCGGCGCGGGCGAGGCGGCGATCCAGAGCGGTATCGCGGTGCTGGAGCGGGGGGAGCTGTTCGGGATCTACCCCGAGGGCACGCGCTCGCCCGACGGCCGCCTCTACCGGGGCAGGCCGGGCGGCCTCGCGCGCATCGCGCTGGCGACGGGGGCGCCCGTGCTGCCCGTCGCGATGATCGACACCGAGAAGATCCAGCCGCCGGGGAAGATCGTGCCGAAGCTGATGCGGCCGGGCATCCGGATCGGCGAGCCGCTGGACTTCAGCCGGTACCAGGGCATGGAGGCGGATCGTTTCATCCTGCGGTCGATCACCGACGAGGTGATGTACGCCATCATGAAGCTCTCCGGGCAGGAGTACGTGGACATCTACGCCACCGTCGCCAAGCGCGCGATCGCCGAGGAGGCGAAGCAGCGGGCGGATGCGGATGCGGAGGCCAAGGGGGCCGAGGAGCAGGGGAAGCCGAAGAAGCCGGCGGCCTGAGGGGAGTGGGGGCGTGACCACGGCGGGGGAGCGGAGCACCGGCGTGTCCGCGCTGGAGGCACCGATGTGGCGGGCGCTCGCCGGCTACCGGGTGCTGACCGCCGGCTACGCCGTCCTTCTCTTCGGCCTGAACTACGGCGAATTCCAGCGCCCCGCGATCGGCGTCTGCTACCTGACCGGGCTGGTGGCATGGACGCTGGCCACCCTGCGCCGCGTCTCCTCCAACGAGCGCTGCACCCCGCGCTTCCTCGCCGCCGACCTCACCATCGGCGTGGCCGGGATCCTGCTGAGTATCCCCACCGACCCGGGGGACACGGTCAGCCCCACGCTGCCGTCGATCTGGATGGCCGGCTCGGTGCTGGCCGTCGCCCTCAAGGGCGGCTGGCGGTGGGCCGCCGGCGCCTCGGTGCTGGTCGGCGTCGCCAACCTCGTCCAGGACGACGACCACTTCTCCCGCGGCACCCTGCACAACGTGCTGCTGGTCTGCGTGGCCAGCATCGCCATCGGCTACGTGGTCGAGCTGGCCCGGGCAAGCGAGCGGACCCTCGCCAGGGCGTTGCGCATCGAGGCCGCGACCCGCGAGCGGGAGCGGCTGGCGCGGGACATCCACGACAGCGTGCTGCAGGTGCTGGCGATGGTGCAGCGGCGGGGCGCGGCGATCGGCGGCGAGGCCGCGGAGCTGGGGCGGCTGGCCGGGGAGCAGGAGCGGGCGCTGCGCTCCCTGGTCGCGGGCGGGCCGTCGGCGCGGCCGGCGGCCGGCCATGGCGTGGCGGGGGAGGCGTTCGGGGGCAGCGGCGCGGAACCGGATGGGCCCGCCGGGCCGGACGGCACGGAGGTGACGGACCTCGGGACGCTGCTGGCGCTCGCGGCCCAGCGGGGCGCGGGCCGGCCGGGCGCGGGCCGGCAGCGCGAGACGGCCGACGGCCGGGCGCGGGTCAGCTACGCCGGCCCGCCGGGCCCCGTGCCGCTGCCCGCCGACGCCGCCCGGGAGATCACGGCGGCGGTCGGCGCCGCCCTGGACAACGTGCGCCGCCACGCCGTCGGACCCTCGGGCGAGCCCGCCAACGCCTGGATCCTGCTGGAGGACGAGCCGGACGCCGTGCTGGTCACGGTGCGCGACGACGGCCCCGGCATCCCGGCCGGCCGGCTGGCCCGCGCCGAGGCCGAGGGGCGGCTCGGCGTCTCCCTCTCCATACGGGGGCGGCTGGCGGGCCTGGGCGGCAGCGCGGAATGGGTATCGGTCCCCGGGCAGGGCACCGAGGTGGAGCTGCGGCTGCCCAAGGGAGTCAACAAGTGAGTGAGCGATGAGTGAGCAACCGGTGACGGTGATGGTGGTCGACGACCACCCGATGTGGCGGGACGCGGTCGCCCGCGACCTGACCGAGGCCGGGTTCGCGGTGGTGGCCACGGCCGGGGACGGCCCGCAGGCGGTGCGCCGCGCCCGGGCGGCCCGGCCGGACGTGCTGGTGCTGGACCTGAACCTGCCGGGCATGCCCGGGGCTGAGGTGTGCCGCCGGCTCGCCGGGGAGGGCGAGGGTCCCGGGCCCCGGGTGCTGGTGCTGTCCGCCAGCGGCGAGCAGGAGGACGTGCTGGAGGCGGTGAAGGCCGGCGCCACCGGGTATCTGGTGAAGTCCGCCAGCGCCCGGGAGCTGGTCGAGGCGGTCCACCGCACGGCGGCGGGCGACCCCGTCTTCACCCCCGGGCTGGCCGGCCTGGTGCTGGGGGAGTACCGCAGGCTGGCGGTGGCGGCCACCGCCCCGCCGGACGAACGCGGCGGGCCCGAGGTGCCGCGCCTGACCGAGCGGGAGACGGAGGTGCTGCGGCTGGTGGCCAAGGGCCTGACCTACCGCCAGATCGCCGACCGCCTCGTCATCTCCCACCGCACCGTGCAGAACCACGTCCAGAACACCCTCGGCAAGCTCCAGCTCCACAACCGGGCGGAGCTGGTGCGTTACGCCATCGAGCGCGGCCTGGACGACGACGGCGGCGGCCCGTAGGGGGCGTCGAGCCCGGCCAGCAGCTCGCCGACGACCGCCGGGCCGTCGAGCGTCAGCACCGACTCCGGATGGAACTGCACCCCGGCGAGTCCAGGGCCGCGCAGCGCGTGCACCGCGCCGGTGGCGGCGTCGCGGCTCACCTCCACGCCGCGCCGGGCGAGCGCCGCGGCGGCCTCGTCGTCGCAGCGGGCGGCGTAGGAGCTGTAGAAGCCGACGGTCTCGGGGCGGCCGAAGAAGTCGATCCGCTCCTGGGCGCCCTGGTAGGGCCGGTCCTTGCGCACCAGCGGCAGGCCCAGCTCGGCGGCGATCAGCTCATGGCCCAGGCACACGCCGAGCACGCCGCGCGGGCTCGCGGGCCGGGCCGCAGGCACACCGGCGGCGGCTTCGGCCGGCAGCCCACGCGCCGGCCCGTGCAGCGCTCCCGTCGCCGGGTCCGTCGCGTCGGCGTGGCGGCCCAGCGGCGCGGCACCGGCCAGTGGCTCGCCTTCTCTCCCGAGGGGGGGCTGGGGGGCCAAGCCCTCCAGGAGCGCGGTCGCCAGCTCCCGCAGGGCCCGCATCTTCGGGTCCGCCCCGTCCGCGGGGTCGCCGGGCCCCGGGCCCAGGACGACCGGGCCCTCGTGCGCGAGGGCCCGGTCCCGCACGCCGGGCGCGTCGTACCGCACGACCTCCACGGCGCGCCTGCCCGAGCGCAGCAGATGGGCGAGCATCGAGGTGAAGGTGTCCTCGCCGTCGATCACCAGGACCGGCGGGTGCTGCTCCAAGCCCGCCGCAGGCGTCTGCATCCGCAGCCAGAACGGCGCCAGGCTCTCGCGTCGCGCCGCCAGCGCCGCCCGCACCCGGGGGTCGGCGGCCAGCCGCGGCCGGGCGCGCTCCCCGGCCGGCCGCCCCGGGCGTACGCCGAGAGCGGCGAGCACCGCGCCCGCCTTGGCGTGGGTCTCGGCGACCTCGGCGGCCGGGTCGGAGCCGCGCACCAGCGTCGCCCCGACCCGGACCCGCAGCCGTCCGGTGGCCAGGTCGATGTCGGCGGTGCGGATGAGGATCGGGGAGTCCAGGAACTGCGCGCCGCCCGCGTCGCGGCCCAGCAGCGCCAGCGCGCCGGAGTAGTAGCCCCGGCCGCCGCGCTCGTGGCGGGCGATGACGCGGCAGGCGTTCTCCAGCGGGCTGCCGGTCACGGTCGCGGCGAACATCGTCTCGCGCAGCACCTCGCGCACATCCAGCGTGCTGCGGCCGCGCAGCTCGTACTCCGTGTGCGCCAGGTGCGTCATCTCCACCAGCCGGGGCCCGACGACGACGCCGCCACGGTCGCCGACGGCGCACATCATCTTCAGTTCCTCGTCGACGACCATCGACAGCTCCTCGGTCTCCTTCGCGTCGTCGAGGAACGCCAGCAGCCCCTCCGCGCCCGGGCCCTCGGGCGGGTAGCGGTAGGTGCCGCTGATGGGGTTCATCACGACCGTGCCGCCGCTCATCCGCACGTGCGCCTCGGGGCTGGCGCCCAGCAGCACGCGCTCGCCGGTCCAGACCAGGAAGGTCCAGTACGCCCCGCGCTCGGCGGCCAGCAGGCGGCGGAAGAGGGCGAGGGCGTGGGCGCGGCCGAAGCCGTCGACGCGGCCGGTGAAGGCGCGGCTGATCACGAAGTTGGCGCCCTGCCCGGCGCCGATCTCCCGCTCGACGACGGCGCGGACCATCGCGGCGTAGTCGTCGTCGCCGATGTCGAACCCGCCGCCGGCGACGGCGACATCGGGGCTCGGCAGTGCCGCCAGCGCCGTCAGCACCTCCTCCAGCGGCAGTTCGTGGGACTCCTCGGGCAGCAGCACGGCCAGCGGGGTGCCGTCGTCGGCCGCCACGAAGCCGCGCTCGGCGAGCTGCCGGTAGGGCACCAGCGCGAGGGCCCGCTCCGCGAGGGGGATGTCGGCGAGGCGGGCGACCTGGGTGACCGGGCCGGTGAGCAGCTCCACCAGGCCCGGGTCGTGGCCGGGGGTGCGGCGGCGCAGCAGGGCGAACGGGGCGTCGGCGTCGAGCAGGCGCCGCAGGCGCGACAGGGTCAGGGACGGGGAGAGGGGTTCGGACATGGGCGGTCCTTCCGTGGTGTGGGGGAGGGACCGGCCCGGCAGGAGTTCCGCACGACGAAGGCCGCCCCTCGCCCGGGGCGGCCTTCGCGTCGTCAGTGGGTACGCGCGTGAGGTGGGCCGCCCGGGAGAGCGGTCCACCACCAGCTGCGGGTGTGCTGGGCTGGCTGCGCGAACATGCGGGGGACTATACGCCACGGCGCCGCGCGTGCGCAGCGGCGCGTGTCCGTCCAGCCGTCCGTGGCCGTCCCGCTGTGCGGGGGGCCGGGAAACGGAGTGGACACGACCCCTTAATCTGGACGGGTGACCGTGAACACTGAGAGCACCTCCGCCTCCGCCTCCTCCCTCGCGTCACCCGCGCCGGCCGTGTCCGGCGCCGGCGTCGGGGCCGGGGCCGACTGGCGGTATCTGCCGGCGGCGCAGCAGCCGGAGTACCCCGACCCGGCGGCGCTGCGGGCCGTGACCGCGGAGCTGGCGACGTATCCGCCGCTGGTCTTCGCCGGCGAGTGCGACCAGCTGCGGGACAAGCTCGCGGCCGTGGCCAGGGGCGAGGCGTTCCTGCTCCAGGGCGGCGACTGCGCCGAGGCGTTCGACCAGGTCAGCGCCGAGAACATCCGGGCGAAGCTGAAGACGCTGCTGCAGATGAGCGCCGTGCTGACCTACGCCGCCGCCGTGCCGGTGGTGAAGGTGGGCCGGATCGCCGGGCAGTACTCCAAGCCGCGCTCGAAGCCGACCGAGACGCGGGACGGCGAGACGCTGCCGTCCTACCGGGGCGACTCGGTCAACAGCCCGGAGTTCACGGCCGAGGCGCGCACGCCGGACCCGGAGCGGCTGCGGCGGATGTACCACTCCTCGGCGGCCACGCTGAACCTGGTGCGCGGCTTCACCACCGGCGGCTACGCCGACCTGCACCAGGTGCACGCCTGGAACCAGGACTTCGTGCGCACCTCCGCCTCCGGCCAGCGGTACGAGGCGCTGGCGCGGGAGATCGACAGCGCGCTGAACTTCATGAAGGCGTGCGGCGCCGACCCGGCCGAGTTCCAGACCGTGGAGTTCTACGCCTCGCACGAGGCGCTGCTGCTGGAGTACGAGGCGGCGCTGACCCGCACCGACTCCCGGACCGGGCGCCTTTACGACGTCTCCGGGCACTTCGTGTGGATCGGGGAGCGGACGCGGCAGCTCGACGGGGCGCACGTGGCGTTCGCCTCACAGATCCGCAACCCCATCGGGGTCAAGCTCGGCCCGTCGACGTCGGCCGAGGAGGCGCTGGCGCTGATCGACCGGCTCGACCCCGAGCGGGAGCCGGGGCGGCTGACGTTCATCACGCGGATGGGCGCGGACAAGATCCGCGACCGGCTGCCGCTGCTGGTGGAGAAGGTCACGGCGGCGGGCGCGCAGGTGGCGTGGGTCTGCGACCCGATGCACGGCAACACCTTCGAGGCCGCCTCGGGGCACAAGACGCGCCGCTTCGACGACGTGCTCGACGAGGTGAAGGGCTTCTTCGAGGTCCACAAGGGCCTGGGCACGCACCCGGGCGGCATCCACGTGGAGCTGACCGGCGACGACGTCACGGAGTGCGTGGGCGGCGGCGACGAGATCTTCGTGGACGACCTGCACCAGCGGTACGAGACGGCCTGCGACCCGCGGCTCAACCGCAGCCAGTCGCTGGACCTGGCGTTCCTGGTCGCGGAGATGTACCGGGCCTAGGACGCCCGGCCCGGTCCCGGGCCCCGCTCGTCACACCTCCGCCGACGGGGTAAGGTTAGCTTTACCTTACTGTTCGTCGGCGGAGGTTCGCGTGTTCGTCTGCTCGTGCTTCGGCATCACCGAGGAGCAGGTGCGTGCGCACGCCGCGGCCGGTGCGTGCACGCCCCGGCAGATAGCCTCCCAGTCCCGCGCGGGCACGGACTGCGGCTCGTGCGTGCGGCGCATCCAGGGGCTGCTGGGGCGCGTCGACGCCCCCTGCGCCCGCGTTGCCCTGGCGGGGGCGGCCGTGCCGGGCCCCGCCGAGCGGCTCGCGCCCGCGGGCGCGCCTCCGGCGTCCGCCCACGAGGCGGCGCCGCGGCTGGCGGCGGCACGGGCCTGAGCGGTCCGCCCGCACCCGCCCCGCCCCTGGGTTACGCCTCCTCGGGCTGCTCGATCTGCTGCGCCAGGTACAGCGCCTCGCCGAGCTTCTCCAGCAGGTCGAGCTGGGTGTCGAGGTAGTCGATGTGGTGCTCCTCGTCCGCCAGGATCGACTCGAAGAGCCGGGCGGAGGTGATGTCGCCCTTCGACCGCATCACCTCGATGCCCCGCCGCAGGCGGTCGATCGCCTCCACCTCGATCTGGCGGTCCGCCTGGAACATCTCCGTGACGGTCTGGCCGATCCGGACGTGGAAGAGCCGCTGGTAGTTCGGCAGCCCTTCGAGGAAGATGATCCGGTCGGTGAGCACCTCGGCGTGCCGCATCTCGTCGAAGGACTCGGCGCGCGTGTACTTCGCCAGCTTGGTCCAGCCGTAGTTCTCCTGCATCTTCGCGTGCAGGAAGTACTGGTTGATCGCGGTCAGCTCGGCGGTGAGCTGCTCGTTGAGGAACTCGATGACCTCGGGGTCGCCCTGCATGGCGGCGCGCTCCTTCCGGGTGGCCCAGGATTCGCGGATGGGTGTGCCGCATCGTGACATCACGGCGCCGATCCGTCCAGTAAGCGAAGCCTTACCAAAATAGCAGTGAGATACGCTACTTAGTGGTGCTATGAGCGGAATTGCCGGTATCTCCCCGGGGTGGGTGGCGGTGCGGAGCACCCCTCGCGGTCTGCCACCATGGAGGCATGGGTCAGCCGGACAGCCGCACAGGTCATGTGGGCCAGGGGCACATCGACCGGCTTCCCCCCGGCCAGCGGGTGCAGCGCGGCTGGCCGGTCACGCACTACGGGCCGGTGCCGAGGTTCAGGCCCGAGCGCTGGGAGTTCCGCGTCTTCGGGGCGACCGCCGACGGCGACAAGCACTGCTGGACGCACGAGGAGTTCGCCGCGCTGCCGTACCAGACGGTCCTCGCCGACCTGCACTGCGTCACCAAGTTCAGCATCCTCGGCGCCGAGTGGGGCGGCGTGCTCACCTCCACCCTGCTCGCCCTGGCGCCGCCCGCGCCCGAGGTCAGCCATGTGATGGTGTGGGCCGAGTACGGCTACAGCGCCAACCTGCGGCTCGCCGACTTCGCCGACGACCGCGCGGTCTTCGCCACGCACCGGGACGGCGAGCTGCTCACCGCGGAACACGGCTTCCCCGTGCGCCTGATCGTGCCGCACCTGTACGCCTGGAAGGGCCCGAAGTGGGTGCGCGGCGTCGAGTACATGGCCGCCGACCGGCGCGGCTTCTGGGAGGAGCGCGGGTATCACAACATCGGCGACCCCTGGCGCGAGCAGCGGTACTCCTATCAGGAGGAGCCGGGCGACGGCCCCGAGCTGTGAGGGCCGTGGGCCTCGCGCAGCTTCCGCAGCGCGGCCACGTCCGCCCTGATGCCCCGCTCCGGCGTCTCCAGCACCAGCGGAACGCCCTCGGTGGCCGGGTGGCCGAACAGCGCGGCCAGGCCCGCCGCCCCGATCGAGCCCTCCGCGATGTTGGCGTGGCGGTCGCGCCGGGAGCCGACCGCGTCCTTGGAGTCGTTGACGTGGATCAGCCGCAGCCGGCCGGGACCGGCCACGGCGACCAGCTCATCCAGCAGCGCCGCCGTGCCCCCCGGCGAGGCCAGGTCGTGCCCGGCGGCGAAGGCGTGGCAGGTGTCCAGGCACACCCCCACCCGGGGGTGGTGGTCCAGCGCCGCCAGGTACGGGCCGAGGTCGGCGGCGCGCGAGCACAGCGAGGCGCCCTGGCCGGCCGTCGGCTCCAGCAGGAGCCAGGGATTGCGCCGGTCGCGGGTGAGCTCCGACAGCAGCGGCAGCAGCAGCCGCCGCACCTGCGCCAGCGCCACCTGGGTCGGGCGTCCGCCGGTCGCCTGGCCGGTGTGCACGACGACGCCGCGCGCCCCGAGCTCCCGGCCCCGGCGCAGCGCGTGCCGCAGCGAGTCCACCGAGCGCCTGGCCGTGACCGCGTCGTGCGAGCCGAGGTTGATCAGGTACGGGGCGTGGACGAACGCCGCCAGGCCACGCTCCGCGCAGGCGGCGCGGAACAGCTCGTCCTGCCCCGGGTCACCGGGCGGCGTGGCCCAGCCCCGCGGGTTGCCCACGAAGACCTGCACGGCCTCCGCGCCCATGGAGCGGGCGTAGGAGATCCCGCGCGTGGCCAGGCCACCGGCCACGGGGACGTGGCTGCCAATGGGGTTGCGCTGGACGCCGCGTTGGGCGTTGCGTTGGGCGTTGCGTTGGGAAACGGGCACCGTCCAAGCGTGCCAGAGGGGCTCAGTACGGGCCGAAGACGTTGTCGATCGAACCGTAGCGGTGCTGCGCGTAGTGGGCCGCCGCGACGATATTCGACACCGGGTTGTAGATGTCAAAGGACGTGCCCGCCACGTGATATGCGTCGAACGTCGGCTGGATTACCTGGAGCAGGCCGATGGACGGCGTGCCGTTCTGGGCGTTGATGTCCCAGAGATTGATGGCGTTCGGGTCGCCGCTGGACTCCCGCATGATGTTGCGGTACAGGCCGTCGTAGGTGCCCGGAATTCCGTGCTCGGCCATGATGGCGAGCGACTCGCGAATCCAGCCGTCGAGGGTGTAGGGGTAGTCCTGCGTGGCGGCCTGCTCCGCCGCGTGGCGCGGCTGCCCGGCGGCGCCCCGGCTGACGGGCTGCCGCTGCTGCTCCTGCCGCTGCTCCCGCGCCTGCTGCCGCTGCCGCTCCTGCTCCTGTGCCTGCTCGCGCTCGGCGGCCTGCGCGCGCTCCTCGGCACGGCGGGCCTCGCGCTTCCCGGCGTTCTCCCGGCTCTGGTCCTGCGCCTGCGTGCCCGCGCGGCCCTGCTCCCCGGCCTGGGCCCCGCCGTTCTGGCCGCTCTGGCCGCTCTGGCCGCCCTGCCGGTCCTGCTGGCCGACGACCGCCCGCACCCCGTCGGGGCCGGTCTCCAGGCTGACCCGCGAGCCGCCGTCCTCCCCGGCGGGCTGCCGCTGGCCGGGGATGTCGGCCGCCTTCACGTCCCACGCGGCGGAGCCGCCGGTGGTGGCGGAGGACTCCGCGTCGGCCTGGACGGGCAGAACGCTGAGCGCGATGGCCGCGACACCCGCCGAGGCGAGAGCGGCCGTCGCGGTTATGCGTGATCGCGGAGAGCGGATATGGGCAAGCGAGCGGCGAGCGGACATACGTGAGAGACCTCGATCTCGGGAACGAATTGCGACGCCCTTGGTAACAGGCGAGCAAAACGCGCCGCAATCAGCCTTGGTACTAAGCGGCCTCGTATATCACGCGCAACGACGCGGAAATTCCCGGATTAGCCCACGGGAAAGGGGAACTAGGCCCCCTCGTAGATGACCAAGGTCCCTATGGCGGGACTCACACGCGAGCGCCATTTCGCGGCGGCAAAACCCGGCGCGAAACGCCTCCGGCAGCCCGGCTACCTGACCCAGATGGTGATCGTGGAGCCGCGCGGCGCGCGGTCCCCGCCATAGATGGACTGGTTGAACACCGTGCCGGTGAAGAAGAGCTGGTTCACGTTGACCTCGAAGCCCGCCTCTTCGAGGATGTCGGTCGCCTCGTCCTCCGGCCGGCCCCGCACGTCGGGCACCACGATCATCTCCGGACCCTTGGAGATGGTGAGCACGATCGTGTCCCCGGCCCCGGCCGAGGCGTGCGCCGCCGGGGTCTGCGCGGCGACCGTGCCCGCCTCCTCCTCGGAGAAGACCCGCTCCTCGGCCACCTCGACCTCCAGGCCCGCCTCGCTCAGCTCCTGCATCGCCGTCCCCTCGGGCAGGCCGACGACGTCGGGCACGTCGATCTCCGCGCCCCGGCTGACGACCAGGTCCACCGCCGAGTTCGCGGGACGCTCCTCGCCCGGCGCCGGGTCGGTGTCGATCACCGAGCCGCGCGGCACCTCCTCGGAGAACTCGCGGCGCTCCGCGCCCGAGGTCAGGCCCGCGTCCGCGAGCTGCCGCTTGGCCTCCTCCAGCGGGATCCCCCGGAGGTTGGGGACCACCGCGACCGGCGGCCCGTCCGAGACGGTGATGGTGACCGTGGAGTTACGCCGCACCCGCTCGCCGCGCTCCGGGTCGCTGGTGATGACGTGCCCGGCCTCCACGGAACGCGAGAAGTCCCGCTCGACCGAGACGTCGAGCCCGGCGTCGCGCAGCCGCTCCTCCGCCTCGGCCTGCGGCAGCTCGTACACCCCGGGCACGCGCAGGAACTGCCCGGAGTTGATGTACCAGACGCCGACGCCCACGCCCAGGAGCAGCAGCGCGGCGCCGATCAGCGTCAGCAGCCGGCGGCGCGGCATCCGCGGCCCTGGCGCCCCGGCCTCGACGTCCTCCGGGTCCTCGGCGTACTCCGCCGCGTACGCCCCGTACTCCGCCTCGTCCTCGGCATCCACCAGCGGCGGGAGGATCGGGTCGATGCGGGAGGTGGGCGCGGTCCGCTCCTCCGGCCCGGCGGCGTCGGGGGAGGCGGCGCGCACGCCCTTGGGCAGCGGCACGATCCGCGTGCGGTCCTCGGGCCCCACCTCGGGCGGCGCGGCCACCACGCCGGGGATGCCGGGGACCGCCGAGCCCGCCGCCGCCGACGACGCGGCGGCGGGCGGGGCGTCGAGCTGCTCGTCGCTCAGCGCCGCCCGCACCGCCCGCACCAGCGTCAGCAGCGCGGCGGCGTCCGCCGGCCGGACCCCCGGATCGCGGGCCGCGGCCCGGCCGACCAGCCCGTCCAGCTCGGCCGGCAGCCCCGGCGCCGCCTCCGAGGGCAGCGGCAGGTCCTGGTTCACGCGGGCGTAGAGCACCTGGGCGGCGGTGTCCCCGGCGTGCGGCTTGGCGCCGGTCAGCATCTCGTACAGCAGCACGCCGCAGGCGAAGACGTCGGTGCGGGCGTCGACCTGGCCGCGCTCGATCTGCTCGGGGGCCAGGTACGCCACCGTGCCCAGCACCTCGTCGGTGGTGGCCGAGGTGTGGCTGTCGACCCCGCGCACCAGGCCGAAGTCGGCGACCTTGACCCGGCCGTCGTCCCCGATCAGCACGTTCTCCGGCTTCATGTCGCGGTGCACCAGGCCCGCGCGGTGCGCCGCGCCGAGCCCGGCCAGCATCGGCTCGGCGATGTCGAGCACGGCGCGCGGCTGGAGCGCGCCCCGCTCCCGCAGCAGGTCCCGCAGCGTGCAGCCCGCCACGTACTCCATGACGAGGTAGACGTATCCGGCGTCGGTGCCCTGGTCGAGCACGCCGACGATGTTCGGGTGGTCGAGCCGGGCCGCCGACCTGGCCTCGCGGGTGAAGCGCTCGACGAAGGTGTCGTCCCCGGCCAGCGTGGGATGCATCACCTTCAGGGCCACCACCCGGTCCAGCCGCGCGTCGGTTGCGAGGTAGACCGTGGCCATGCCGCCGACCGCGATCCGCTGGTCGACGCGGTAGCGGCCGTCGATGACCTGACCGATCAGCGGGTCGTGCAGGGTGGTGTCCACAAGCCACGAGTTTACGGGCCGTGAACGACAACGCGGCCGGTCCATGCCCCGGCCGCGGCACGGCTGCAGCGGAACGGTGACGAACGCTCACACGGCCCCGGGAGCCCGGTCACTGGAGCGAGGTGGTCAGCCCCAGCGCCTCCCGGATGCTGATCTCCGTCTCGACGCCGAGCGTCGCGTAGCCGTCGCCGTAGTGCGTGTCGTACTCCGCCTGGCCGGCCGCGTCCGCCGCCCGGTCCCAGTGGGGGACGCTCTCCCCGCGCGCCGCGACGAGGTCGTCGACCAGCCCGGAGACCTCCGCCGACCAGCTCGCCCGGGACAGCGCGTCGGCCTCCTCGGTGATGGTCCGCGACATCTCGCCCGCCCAGGAGCGGTGCTCGTCCAGCGCCGCGCCGGGCGCCGGCTCCTGCCAGATGACGGCCTCCAGCCGCGCGGTGATCTCCAGGTACCTGGTCTGCTCCTCGCTGAAGCCGCTCGCGTCGCCGCGCAGCGAGCCGGTGAGCGGCGAGCCGTCCTGGTGGCCGAAGAAGCACAGGATCTCGCGGTCGCCGTAGGCCCAGCCGGACTGCTGGGGGTAGTAGAAGAAGTACGTCACCGAGCTGTCGAGGTTCCACACGTCGAGCACGTACGGCTGCACGAGGCCGCCGCACTCCTCGGCGGCGACCCGGGTCAGCTCCTCGTCGCCGGGAAAGGCCTCGTAGCCGGTGACCCGGGTGCTGCCGAAGGCCTCCGCCTCGTGGGCGCCGTCGCAGGCCAGCCGCGTCACGCGGAACTCCTCGGTGGCCTCGTCCTCCTGGAACCGGTCGAGCCCGGTGCCGGAGTCGAAGCAGTCGCCGACCCCGATCGAGTAGACGTCGATCTCCTCGGCCCCGTCGCCCGGCGCCGGCGTGGGCTCGTCGGGCCCCTCGGGCTCGTCGGACTCGGTGGGGGAGGGGCCGGCCGCGTCCTCGCCCGGCCGGTCGTCCTGCGAGGCCGCGGTGGCGCTGCCGCCCTCGTCCTCGGCGTTGAACACCGCGACCGGGACGACGACGGCCAGCACCGCTATCTGCACGCTCGCCAGCGCGACGGCGGCTATCGCCAGGCCCTTGCCACGCTGCCGGCGCTGCTGGGCGTCGCCGTCGGTGAGCCGGGAGAGGGCGATCAGGCCCAGCACCAGCGCCAGCGGGAAGAGGACGAAGAGGGAGGTGACGAACGCCGCCACGGCCATGCCGCTGAACGGCGGCCGCGCGGGCGCCCACGGCTGCTGGGCCGGCGGCGGTGCGTACGGCTGGGGCGACCCGGGTGGCGGGGGCCAGGCGCCCGGCGGGGGCGGCGGCTGCGGTGAGTCCATGGGGTCCCTCGAGGCGGATGACGATCGTGCGTGTCTCGCGTGGGCGACGTTGGCGTTCCCCGGCGGACGGGGCGGATCGTATCTCAGCGCCCCGCCGCACGGCGTCGCGCCTCAGGCCTCGCGCCCCTCGTCGTCCGGCCCCGCCGCCCCGGCGAGCTCGGCCAGCCCGGCCGTCGGCGAGGAGGCGTGGGCGAGGCGGCGGCGCGGGATCCTGCCCGCCAGGAACGCCGTCCGGCCCGCCGTCACCGCGTGCCGCATCGCCCGCGCCATCGCCTCCGGCCGCCGCGCGCGCGTCACCGACGTGGCCAGCAGCACCCCGGCGCAGCCCAGCTCCATCGCCAGCGCGGCGTCCGACGCGGTCCCGATCCCGGCGTCCAGGATCACCGGCACCCCGGCGCCCGCCACGATCAGCTCGATGTTGTGCGGGTTGCGGATGCCGAGCCCGGAGCCGATCGGCGAGCCCAGCGGCATCACCGCCGCGCAGCCCGCGTCCTCCAGGCGCCGGGCGAGCACCGGGTCGTCGTTGGTGTACGGCAGCACGGTGAAGCCGTCGTCGACCAGGGTCTCGGCGGCCTCCAGCGTCGCCACCGGGTCGGGCAGCAGGGTGCGCTCGTCGGCGATCACCTCCAGCTTCACCAGGTCGGTGCCGAGCGCCTCGCGGGCCAGGCGCGCGGTCAGCACCGCCTCGCCCGGGGTGTAGCAGCCGGCCGTGTTCGGCAGCGGGCGGATGGCGTGCTCGCGCAGCACGGAGAGCACCGAGCCGCGCGTCTGCGGGTCGAGGCGGCGCATCGCCACCGTGGTCAGCTCGGTGCCGGAGGCGGCCAGCGCGCGGCCCAGCACGGCGAGGCTGGGCGCGCCGCCGGTGCCCATGATCAGGCGGGAGGACAGCCGCAGCCCGCCCAGCACCAGCGGCTCGCCGAGCTCGTCGGGCCTCGCCTCGGTCTCCGGTGCCTCCGTCTCCTGTGACGTTGTCTCTTTGGTCTCTTTGGTCTCTTTGTCTGCTTCTGCGCGTGTCACGGCGTCCGTCATGACGTGGCTCATCCTCCCTGGACGGCGGTCAGCACCTCGACGCGGTCGCCCTCGGCGAGCGTCGTGCCGGGCCACTGGCCGCGCGGGATCACGGTCTCGTTGAGCGCGACGGCCACCCCGGGAACGCCGGGTGCCCCCGCCTCTCCCGCCCCGGCCGCCGCGCCCGCCTCGTACGCCGGGAAGAGCTCCGCCAGCAGCCGCTCCAGCGTGATGCCGGGCGCCAGCTCGCGCCGCTCGCCGTTGACCCACACCGTCACGTCAGCGCCTCCGCCCGCGCGCCCGAGAACCGCTCGGCGCCGAACGGCCGTGCCAGCGCCGGAAGTTCGCCGGTGGCGAGCGCCTCCGCCATCACCTCGCCGGTGACGGGGGCCAGCAGTACGCCGTTGCGGTAGTGCCCGGTGGCCAGCAGCAGCCCCGGCAGCCCGCCGGGCCCGAGCAGCGGCGCGTTGTCCGGCGTACCGGGACGCAGCCCCGCCCGGCACTCGGTCAGCGGCAGCTCGGTCAGGCCCGGCACCAGCTCGTGCGCGTCGCGCAGCAGCTGGTAGACGCCCCCGGCGGTGACCGCGGTGTCCCAGCCGGCCTCCTCCGAGGTGGCGCCGATGACCAGCTCGCCGTCGGCGCGCGGCACCAGGTACACCTGCCCGCCGCGGACCACGGCCCGCACCGTGCGCGACAGCGTCGGCGCCGCGGGGTCCATCCGCAGCCGCAGCACCTGGCCCTTGACCGGGCGCACCGGCGGCAGCAGCCCGGGCGGCAGCCCGCCCACCTCGCCGCTGCGGCAGCCCGCCGCGAGCACGACCTGCCCGGCCGGCAGCTCCCGGCCGTCCGCGAGGCCCACCCCGGTGGCACGGCCCCGGGAGACGGCCACCGTCGCGGCCCGCTCCCGGTGGAAGACCACACCGGCGCGTTCGCACGCGGTCAGCAACGCCGCCAGCAGCCGCCGGGGATCGACCTGGTGGTCGCCGTCCACCAGCAGCCCGCCGCGTACGCCCGGGGCGAGCATCGGTTCGAGGCGGCGGCACTCGCGGCCGCCCAGCCACTCCGCGGCGAGGCCGCAGCGGCGTTGCAGCGCGTGCAGCTCGCGCAGCAGCGCCCGGTCGTCGGCGTCGAGCGCCGCCACGAGGGTGCCGCAGGGCCGGTAGCCGATGTCGGCGCCGCCGGCCTGGGCGAGTTCCTCGGCGAAGGCGGGGTAGCGCGCGGCCGAGGCCAGGGCGAGGTCGAGCAGCGGCTCCTCGCCGGGGTGCAGCTCGGTGGCGGCGGCGAGCATCCCGGCGGCCACCTCGGCGGCACCGCCGCCCGGACGCGGGTCGACCACGGCGGTGCTCATGCCGCGCTGCGCCGCCCGCCACGCGGTCACCAGCCCGATGACGCCGCCGCCGACGACGATCACGTCCGGCGCGTCCGGCGCGTCCGGCGCGTCCGGCGTTGCTCCGCCCATCGCGACTCCTCCCTTCGCCGGCATGACCCGGATCAGGTTCGTACGGTCGGAGGCCGGCCAGCCTCCCTCTCAGCCCGGTGCGCCCGGGCTCCCGTGAGTGCCTCACAGCAGCCTTGCGGCTAACGGCAGCCTAGTGCCCGGGCCCTCGCCGCCGCACGCCCCTGTGCGCTCCCTCGTACGCTTGACGCCGTGACAGAGCAGCGCGTCGTCATCGCCGGGGCGGGGCTGGCGGGGGCGCAGACCGCCCATCAGCTCCGCGAACAGGGCTGGCGGGGGGCCATCACCCTCGTCGGGGCCGAGCCGCACCGGCCCTACGACCGGCCGCCGCTCTCCAAGGACGTGCTGCTCGGCAAGGCGCGGCCCGAAGACGCCGCGCTGGAGGTCGACTTCGAGGGGCTCGGCGTCGAGCTGGTGCTGGGCCGCGCCGCGACCGGGGTGCGCACCGCGGAGCGGCTGCTGGAGACCGACGCCGGACCCATGGCGTACGACCGCCTGGTGCTGGCAACGGGCGCCGTGGCCGCGACCCTGCCCGGCACGGGCGGCGGCGGCGCGCATGTGCTGCGGACGCTGGACGACGCCCGGCGCCTGAGGCAGGTGCTCGACGCGGGCGGCAGCCTGGTCGCGGTCGGCGCCGGGTGGATCGGCGCCGAGGTCGCCACGGCGGCGCGCGCGGCCGGGTGCCGGATCACGGTGGTCGAGGCAGCCCCCCAGGTGCTGCCGGGCGCGCTGCCCGCCGAGGTCGCCGAGCCCATGCGGCGCTGGTACGCCGCGGCCGGCGCCGAGCTGCGCACCGGGCAGCGCGTCGTCTCCGTCCGCGAGGGTGAGGTCGAGCTGGCCGACAGCGCGGTGCTGGGCGCGGACGCGGTGCTCGTCGGGGTGGGCTCGCGGCCCGCCACGGGGTGGCTGGCGGGCTCGGGCATCGAGCTGGAGGCGGACGGCTCCGTCCGCGCGGACGCGGGTCTGCGCACCAGCGCGCCCGGGGTGTTCGCCGTCGGGGACTGCGCCTCCTTCCCCTCAGCCCGCTACGGGCGGCGGCTGCTGGTCCACCACTGGGACAACGCCCTGACCGGCCCGCGCACGGTCGCCGCGAACCTCGTGGCCGGGGACGGCGTCCAGGAGGTAACGGCGTACGACCCGGTGCCGTACTTCTGGTCCGAGCAGTTCGGGCGTTACGTCCAGTACGCCGGCCATCACACCGCCGCGGACCGGCTGCTGTGGCGCGGCGCGCCCGACGGCGACGCGTGGAGCGTCTGCTGGCTGCGCGAGGGCGACGGCGCGCTCGTCGCCGTGCTGGCGGTGGACCAGCCGCGTGATCTGGTCCAGGGCCGCCGCCTCATCGCGCGCGGCGCCCGCCTGGACCCGGCGCGGGCGGCCGACCCGTCCGTCCCCCTCAAGGCCGCCGTCCGCTGACGACTGTCGGTGGAAGATGGCAGGCTTAGTGATGTGACTGAGACCCAATCGTCGATTGATCCGCGGATTGACGCGCTCGTCCCGTCGTGGCTGACCCTCCCCGACATCGCCGAGGAGCTGGGCGTGGAGGTGACCCGCGTCCGGCAGCTTGTCAAGGACGGGCAGCTCATCGCGGTCCGCCGGGGAGAGAACCGCGTGCTGCAGGTGCCCGCCGCCTTCATCGGCGGCGGCAAGATCGTCAAGGGCCTGTCCGGGACGCTCACGCTGCTGAAGGACGACGGCTTCACCGACGAGGAGATGCTGGAGTGGCTCTTCACCCCGGACGACAGCCTGCCGGGCACCCCGGCGCAGGCCCTGCGGGAGAACCGGGGGACGGAGGTGAAGCGCCGGGCACAGGCGCTCGCCGTGTGAGCGGCACCCGCCCGGCCGGCATCCACCCGGCCGACGCCCGCCTGGCCGAATCCCGGCTGTACCTGTGCACCGACGCCCGCAGGCGGCAGGGGGACCTGCCGGAGTTCCTCGACGCCGTGCTGGGCGGCGGCGTGGACATCGTGCAGCTCCGCGAGAAGGGCATCGAGGCCGCCGAGGAGCTCGAGCTGCTGACGGTCTTCGCGGAGGCGTGCCGCCGCCACGGCGCGCTGCTGGCGGTCAACGACCGGGCGGACGTCTGCCACGCGGCGCGCGCCGCCGGGCTGCCGGCCCAGGTGCTGCACCTGGGCCAGGGCGACCTGCCGGTCCCGGCCGCCCGCGCCATCCTGGGCGAGCGGGCGCTGATCGGCCGCTCCACCCACGCCGAGGCACAGGTGGACGCGGCCCTGGCCGACCCGGCCGTGGACTACTTCTGCACCGGGCCCTGCTGGCCCACCCCGACGAAGCCGGGGCGGCCGGCGCCGGGCCTGCCGCTGGTGCGGTACGCCGCCTCCCGCGTCGCGCGCGCCCGCGAGGCGGGGGCGGCGGCATACCGGCCGTGGTTCGCCATCGGCGGCATCGACGCGGGCAACCTCGACCAGGTCCTGGACGCCGGGGCCCGCCGCGTGGTGGTGGTGCGCGCCCTCACCGACGCCGGCGACCCGGGCGAGGCCGCGGCGGTCCTGGCGCGGCGGCTGCGGGAGCGGCCGCTCGACGGGCCGCCGCCCGGCGTGCCGACGGCGCCGCCCGGCGTGCCGCGTCCGGCCAGCGGACGCGCCCCAGTGGAAGGAACCCGCCATAGGTAACCTGCGCCTATGGCTCTCGGCATTCCCAGCACGATGACGGACCGTGCCCAGACGGTGCGCGAGCTTCTCGCGGCCGGGCAGCATTCGTACTCCTTCGAGTTCAGCCCGCCCAAGACCGAGAAGGGCGAGCGCACCCTGTGGAACGCCATCCGCAGGGTCGAGGCGGTCGCGCCGACCTTCGTGTCCGTCACCTACGGCGCCGGCGGCTCCTCGCGGGAGCGCACCGTGCGGGCCACCGAGCGCATCGCCACCGAGACCACGCTCACCCCCGTCGCCCACCTGACCGCCGTCAACCACTCCGTCGCCGAGCTGCGCAACATCATCGGCCAGTACGCCGCCGCCGGGATCAGGAACGTGCTGGCGCTGCGCGGCGACCCGCCCGGCGACCCGATGGGGGAGTGGACCAAGCATCCCGAGGGCGTCAGCTATGCCGTGGAACTGGTCCGTCTGATCAAGGAGTCAGGGGATTTCTGCGTCGGTGTGGCGGCGTTTCCCGAGATGCACCCGAGGTCCACCGGCTGGGAGGACGACATCCGGCATTTCGTCAGCAAATGCCGGGCAGGCGCGGACTTCGCCATCACGCAGATGTTCTTCTATCCCGAGGATTACCTGCGGCTTCGCGACCGGGTGGCCGCCGCCGGATGCGACACGCCGATCATTCCGGAGATCATGCCCATCACGAACGTTCGGCAGATCGAACGCTTCACCCAGCTCAGCAACGCGACATTCCCTCCCGAGCTGGAACGGCGCATCCTCGCGGTCAAGGACGACCCTTTGGCTGTACGCTCGGTCGGGATCGAATTCGCCACGGAGTTGTGTGCGAGGCTGATGCAGGAGGACATCCCCGGACTGCACTTCATCACGCTCAACACCTCTAGCCACTCCACAGCGACGCTGGACGTCTACCGCAACCTGGGGCTGCACCAGCGGTCGTGACCATCACCGCCGAGAGGGGCCTACATGGGCTGGACGGTCCTCTACATCGCGTTCGGAGTCGTGGCCCTCTGGCTCCTAGGCGAGGTGCTCCTTCAGTACAAGGCGAGGCTCCGCTGGCGGCTGGTCGCATTCTGCGGCTTTCTCGGCGTGGTACTGGGCGTGTTGCTGCCCTCGGTGCCCGTCATCGCGGCGGGCACGGTGGCATTCGCGATCGGCCAGACCTTCGTGACGCTCTCCTTCCGGCGCGGCTTCTCCACCGGCTGGGCGCTGGGCGGCAAGCCCGGCACCAGCAGGCGGCGGCGGGATACGCAGACCGGTGAGATGCGGCCGCTGGAGCCGGTCGCCGACGACGGCGGCGGCGTCGACGCCGCCGGGTACGCCGCCTACCCGCCCCCGCCGCCCCCCGCTCCCTCGTCCGGCGGGGAGCAGTACCGGGACCAGGCCCAGGATCCGTACGCAGAGCGGCAGGACGAGGGCTACACCGAGGAGATATATCCCGCCTCGCCGCTGTACGAGCCGGCCGCCGCCGACTACGGCGGCTCCTATCAGGAGCCCTACGGCGAGCCACTCGGCACGGGGGACCCGGCGGGCTACCCCGGGCAGCGGGCCGGCGAGCCCTACGAGCCGGCGTACGAGCCCGCCTACGAACCGGCCTACGCCGCCTACTCCGACCCGTACATCGGCGGCGCCGCCGCCCAGGACGACCCCGGTCCGGGCGGGGGCAACGGCCCGGAGACCTACGCCGACTACGGCGCCCAGCCCTTCCAGACCGAATACCAGCCCGGCCTCCCGGGCGACTACCAGCAGGACTACCAGCAGGACTACCAGCCGCCCGGGCAGCAGCCCTACGACCCGGGCTACGCGCCCGGCTACCCAGCAGCGGGCGCCGGGCCGTGGCCCGGCGCCGAGTCCGCCGCCCAGCCCGCGTACTACCCGGAGACGCCGCCCGGCGGCGTCTCGATGCCGCAGCAGCGCGACCCCGGCTCGCCCGACGCCACGGGCGTCGGCGGCTACGGCGCCCCGCAGCCCGCCGCCGGTCTCTACGCCCAGCCCGACGGCTACGGCAACGGGAACGGGGCCGGCGATTCCGAGCAGGACTACTACGCCGACCAGTTCGGGCAGTTCGGGCAGGAACGACGCTACTGAACGCCGCATGTGCGCGGCTACCTAGACGACCGGCCCCGCTCTAGGTACAGGGATGAGTATCCCGACGGATGGGAGCGCGCCCACGTCCACGGAAGTCTTTGAGGCGTCGGCAGGGACCGCGTCCGACACCGCCGGCACGGGGCGGCGGAGAAGACGAAGTGGCCCGCCGGGGGGGGTATGGGGGGGAGGGGGGGGGGGTGGTCAGCCGGGGCCGGCGCCGGCCACGGCTGACCACCCATCTCATCCGGCGTCAGCCGCGCTGCCGGCGTCGCCCGCGCCGCTCAGCCGCCCGCGCAGCAGCAGGGACAGGGCCTGGTGCACCTCCGCCAGCGGGCGTTCGGGCTGGAAGGCCTGCCAGTCCAGGGCCGCGACGACGACCATCCCCACCAGGGCGCCGGCCGTCAGCTCCACCTGCAGGTCCTCGCTGAACTCCTCCGACTTCACCCCCTCGCGCAGCACGTCGGCCACCACCGCGATCGTCTCGTCGCGGACCGAGACCAGGGTCGAGTGCCAGGCCCGGTGCGTCCGCCACAGCTCGGTGGTGATGAGCCGCGTGAAGGCGGGATGGCGCGCGATGAAGCCGAGCCCCGCCCTCGCCATCGCGTCCAGCGCGTCGGCCGCCCGGCCACGCTCGGCGAAGGCGGCGTCCGCCACCTCCTGGAGCGAGGCGGTCAGCGATCGCACGCCGTGCCGCAGCAGCTCCTCGAAGAGCTCGGTCTTGCCGGCGAAGTTGTAGTAGACGGTGCCTTTCGCGACGCCCGCGCGCTCGGCGATCTGGTCCACCGTGGTGGCGGAGAAGCCCTGTTCGGCGATGAGCGCGATCGCGGCCTCGTAGAGCCTGCGCCGGGTCGCACCACGCCGTGTGCCCGTGCGTGCCATGGGCCGATTCTCCTCCCTGCCTCACCGTGCCACCGCACACCCCCTCACCACAGGGGCGCGAGGGGCCTGAGAGAAGGGTGTTGAAGCGTTTGCAGTGCCCGTTCGGTGGTCACCACAAAGCCCTCCCTGAATTGTCAGTGCCATGGTTCACCATGTGCTCAGATGCGAAGAGCACCGCTGAATGACGCCAGGAGGCTCGTCATGACCGGACTCCCGACCGACGTGCACCCCGTGCCGCGCCGGGCGCCCGCGCCGCCCGCCGCGTTGGATCTCCTCGCCCAGGCCGAGCGCGGGCTCGGCGAGGCGTCCACCCTGACCGACCCGGGCGAGGCGTATGTCGCCGCCCACCTCGCGGCGCTGCGCGCCGCCGCCGCCGTGCTCGCCGTGCGGGGGCGGCCGGAGACCAGCGCCCGCGCCCGCCGCAGGATCCGCAGCGTGTGGGAGGTGCTGCCGGAGATAGCGCCCGAGCTGGCCGAGTGGAGCGTGCTGTTCGCGGCCAGCGCCGAGCGCCGGGCCAGGATCGAGGCGGGCATACGCGGCGTGGTGACGCGCCCCGACGCGGACGACCTGACCAGCGCCGCCGGGTACTTCCTGCGGCTGGTGGAGGAGATGCTGGTGCAGCAGCCCGTGCTGCGCGGGGAGGACCCGCGGGGCGGCCCGGCCGCGAAGTAGGCTGGTCCCGCCCGACGGGGACGACGGGGACCTTCCCTCCCCCGGCCTCACGGCTCCACAGCCACACAGCACTCGACAGCACTCCACAGCACTGCACGATCACCGCGCGCACGAGGAGACGTCCGCCATGCCGACACAGCCCAGGGTCCGTCGCGGGGGAGCCTCGGGCGCCTCGCCGGGATCGCTCCCGGGCTCGCCGCCCGGGCCGCACGCCGAGCTGCGCACGGGCGTGGTGTGGCAGGTGCTGCGCCAGGCCCTCATCGCCCGCTCAAGGGCGGCCGGGCGGGAGGGGCTTGAGGTGCTGGACACCGGCGGCGGCAGCGGCAGCTTCGCCGTTCCCGTCGCCCGGCTGGGCCACCAGGTCACCGTCGTCGACCCGAGCCCCAACGCGCTCTTCGCGCTGGAGCGCAGGGCCGCCGAGGAGGGCATGGAGGAGCGGGTGCGCGGTCTCCAGGGGGACACGCGGGATCTCCTCGACGTGGCGGAGCGCGGCGGGTACGACATGGTCCTGTGCCACGGGGTCCTGGAGTACGTGGACGACCCGGCGGCCGGTCTGCGCGCCGTAGCCGGTGCGCTGCGTGATGACGGCGGCACGCTGAGCCTGCTGGCGGCGGGCACCGGCGGCGCGGTGCTCTCCCGCGCGCTGGCCGGGCGCTTCGCCGAGGCCCGGCGTGTCCTCGGCGACCCCGCGGGCCGCTGGGGCGAGGCCGATCCGGTGCCGCACCGCTTCAGCGTCGAGGAGCTGAAGGCGCTGGTCACGGACGCGGGGCTGGTGCCCGGCGAGGTGCACGGCGTCCGGATCTTCACCGACCTGGTGCCCGGTGCCCTGGTGGACACCGAGCCGGAGGCGCTGCGGGAGCTCACCCGGCTGGAGGCCGAGGCGGCGGTGGTGCCGGCGTTCCAGGCCGTCGCGGGCGAGCTGCACGTGCTCGCGGAGGTGCCGTAGGCCGCTCACGGCCCCTTTTGGTGGGCGTTCCTCGTATTATCGAGATCAGCTCATCAGGAACGGCCGCCCGGCATGACCGGGGTTCCCTGAGGGAAGGACACATCCACCCCGCAAGGCTCCCCGGGGCTCAAGGTGGTGGGCGAAATTGGCGTACAGGGGTGGGTTTCACAGGGAGGTTTCCCTGCCTATCCTTGAAGGGTCGGATCCGGTCGCCACCGCGACCGACGAGTAGGAGGACTCCGTGCCGCTCTCGGACCACGAGCAGCGCATGCTCGAACAGATGGAGCGCGCGCTGTACGCCGAAGATCCCAAATTCGCGACAGCGCTTGAGGGTAGTGAGCTGCGCACGTACACCCGCAAGCGGGTCTACCAGGCGATCGCCGGTTTCCTGTTGGGCATCACCCTCCTCATGGTCGGCCTCCCCGTCGGGCAGGAGTGGCTGAGCGTCGTGGGCTTCCTGATCATGCTGGGCTGCGCCGCGATCGGCGTGACAGCCTGGCGCCGTTCCCCGCC
>NZ_JBQQCA010000065.1:0-38760 GCF_052246635.1 Streptomyces sp. 6N223
GTCAGGGCGGCGAGCAGCTCCAGCGGGTCGCGCTCGGAGTCCGCGGGCGGCGGCGGGACCCTCGGCATGGGCGGGGCGGGCGGGGCGGGTGGGCTCGCGGGCGCGGGAGGGGCCGCCGGCACGGGCGGTGCCGCTGGCGGGGCCGAGGGCGGTGCCGCGGGCGGCGCGGGCTTCTCCGGCTTCTTGTCCTCGTCCACGCGCAGCGCCGTCGTCGGCGGGTCCTTGGGGAGCGCCGTGCCGGGTCGGCTCCTCGGAAGCACCGTCGTCGGCCGGTCCTTCGGGAGCGACGGCGTGGCCTTCTCCGGCGCGGGCGCCTGGTCGGCGTCCTCGCCGGTGTCCTCGTCCGCGTCGTCCGCGTCGTCCGCGTCGTCCGCGTCGTCCGCGTCGTCCGCGTCGTCCGAGCCGTCGGCGTCGTCCGAGCCGTCGGCGTCGTCCGAGCCGTCGGCGTCGTCCGAGCCGTCGGCGTCCTCGGCGTCCTCGGCGTCCTGGGCGGAGTCCTCAGCGGACGCCGCCTGCGCGGGCTCCTCGGGGGCGTCCCGTTCCGGCCGTTCCTCCTGCCGGTCCTGCCCGTTCTGTGCCTCTTTCTGTCCTTCCTCCCGATTCTCCGGCTCTGTTTCCGGCTCTGTTTCCGGCTCGGGCTCGGGCTCGGGCTCCGGCGAGGTGGCGGGTGGGGTCGCCGCGCCGTTCTTTTTTGCCCTGGGGGCGGGAACTCCCGCGGCCAGGGGAACTGTTGCGGGGTCCTTGGGCGTCTTCCCGAGTGACTGCCCTTCCCCGAGCGATGACGCTCGCTCCCGATCCCGTTCCGAAGTGTCCGGGGACTCGCCCGCCACCCGTGCCTCCTTGCGTGGTTGAACTTGTTGAACTGCTGAACGTGTCGAAGCGGCAAACCGGCCGTTGGCCCTACCAGTCTGCCGGGTGCTCTGCACCTCGGTACGCCGTGCCGGGCGTGGCGGAAAGCCGTCGTTCTCCCTGAAGGACGACAACGACATATCTACGGGTTCCCGCACATAACCACCACGCGGTCTCGACAGAACAATGTGAGAGGCGTCACCCTGTCTTTCATCCACGCGGGGAGGCATGGATGGGCAGGAGTCGTAGAACCATTCCGGAGGAGCTGCTGCTGCTTGCTCTGGACCCGACCACGGGTACCACGGCGCAGCCGCAGTCTCTCGACCTCGGACTCGCCGGGGCCCAGCTCGTGGAGCTGGCCCTCGCGGGACGGATAGCCCCAGACGGGGACCGAATAGCCGTGATATTGCCACGGCCGACCGGAGATCCCACGCTGGACTCCGCGCTGGAGCTGCTGCGAAGGCGTGGCAGCCCAGTGCGAGCCGTCCACTGGATCGGCGGGCCCAGGCTCGGGCTCCGCCAGACCTATCTCACGCATCTGGAGCGCTGCGGCATGGTGCACGCGGTGGAGAACCAGATGTGCGGGATTCTGCCAACGACGCGGTACCAGGCAACGGACACCGCGGTCAGCCGGCAGATCCGGGCCAGGCTGGACACCGCGATCCGCACCGGCACCCCGCCGGACGCGCGGACCGCGGCGCTGGCGGCCCTCGCCCACGCGGTCGGGCTCGGCAAGCACCTCTACCCGGGGAACGAGGGGCGGTCCTCCCGCTCCCGGCTCCGGGACCTGATCCGGCACGATCCCATGGGCGGTCTCGTGGCACACGCCGTGATGGACGTCCAGAACGGCGTGGCGGGCCAGGCGGCGGCGCGGCGTACTCAGGCCGGCCCACGCGCCAAGGCGGCGGCGGGACGTGCCTCGCACGCGCCCGCGGCGGCGATGGCCGGGGTCGGACAGTCGTCACAGCAGGTCCCCAAGGAGACCAGGCGGAGAGGAGTCGCCCGCGCCGCAGTGCGCCCCTCGCTCTCCCACTGAGGGCAGGGCCAGGCCACCGCGCGCACACATCAACACCGGGTCAGTCCCGGGTCAGTGCCCGGGTCAACACCAGGAGCCGCATTCCAGTACGGACGGGCACCCTGTGTGGCGAAAAGCCAGCGAACCCGCCGCCCCACCTGGCAGGCTGCATCCCAGCAGTCCCAATCACCGGAGGTGCACGATCCGTGGCGGGCAACGTCAATCCCACCGTTCGGCGGCGCAGACTCGGTCAGGAGCTGCGGCGGCTCCGCGAGGACCGGGGCATGACGGCCGAGGAGGTCGCCGACCGGCTGCTGGTCTCCCAGTCCAAGATCAGCAGGCTGGAGAACGGCCGCCGCAGCATCAGCCCCCGCGACGTGCGCGACCTGTGCGGGGTCTACGAGGTGCAGGACAGGAAGTTAGTCGAGTCGCTGATGCAGATGGCCCGCGAGTCCCGGCAGCAGGGCTGGTGGCATGCGTTCGCCGAGCTGTCGCCCTCCTACAGCGTCTATATAGGGCTGGAGACCGACGCCTCCTCGCTGCGGGTGTACGAACCCCAGGTGGTGCCGGGCCTGTTGCAGACCCAGGCGTACGCCGCCGCGGTCATCGCTGGCGCGCTGCCGGAGATGTCCGAGGACGAGGTCGGCAGCAGGGTTCAGGTGCGGATGCGCCGCCAGCAGCGCATCCGGGACGACCGGCACCCGCTGCGGCTGTGGGCCGTGGTGGACGAGGCGGCGCTGCGGCGCGTCGTCGGCAGCCCGGCGGTCATGGCCGAGCAGCTCCGCAGCCTGGTCGACTCCTCCGAGTTCCCGCACGTCACGCTCCAGGTCATGCCCTTCACCGCCGGCGCGCACCCGGGGGTCAACGGGCAGTACGCCATCCTCGAGTTCCCCGAGGCCAGCGACTCGACCGTCATCTACCTGGAGGGCGGCACCAGCGACCTGTACCTGGAGAAGGCGCACGACGTGCAGCACTACAGCGTCATGTACGAGCACCTGCGCGCCCAGGCCCTCAGCCCCAAGCAGACGCGGGAGTTCGTCGCCCGGCTCGCCGAGGAGCACGCCGCCGCTGCCGCCTAGCGGCGGGGCAAGCTACACCTCAACTCCACACTTATGAAGGGGAGTACGAGACGATCCATCCGGTCGGGTGAAGGTGGGCGCCGCGTGCGGATCCGGACTAGTACGGTCGCGGGCACATCGATACGCCGATACGCCGCGTGAGCGAGCGCGGCGCGGCCTGACCATCCGGAGCAGACATGGCAATGGTGCATGGCGAGACACGGAACCTGACCGACTGGACCAAGTCGTCCTACTCGGGCGGAAACGGCGCCTGCGTGGAGGTGCGGTCCGAGGCGTCGCGGGAGCGGCTGGCCGTCCGCGACTCCAAGGTGACGGGCGGACCGCGTCTGGGTTTCGACGCCGGATCCTGGTCGGCGTTCCTCGGCCTCGTGGACGCGTGTCGCGACGCCGCTGCGTGACGTCCGCTCGATCTCCTTCTTCCTGCGACAGGGCCCGGACCGCACCCCAGGCGGTCCGGGCCCCCCACATGACGCCGCCCGACGCCTGCCGCATCTACGGATCTACGGCATCCGCCGCATCCGCTCGACGAAGCGGCGGTGCAGCTCGCGCACCTCGTCCGCCAGGCCCGGGACCGGGCCCACCACCTCCGCGCCCGGCACCAGCTCCCGGACCGGCAGCGTCCGCACGGGCGGCGGGGGCGCCCCCCACTCCGCCAGCCACGCCCCGAGCTGCGCCGAGGAGCTGGCGTACACGATCCGGCCCAGCCCCACCCAGCCGTGGGCGGTGGCGCACATCGGGCAGTGCTCGGTGGAGGTGTACACGGTCGCGGCGGCCCGCTCCCCGGGCGTGAGGTGCGCGGCGGACCAGCGCGCCGCAGCGAACTCCGGGTGGCGCGTCCGGTCGCCGGAGGCCACGTGGTTGTGATCCTCGAACCGCACCCTGCCGTCGGCGGTCACCAGCACCGACCCGAAGGGCTCGTCCCCCGCCGCCAGCGCCTCGGCGGCCAGCTCCACGCAGCGCCGCAGATGCCGCCGGTCGGCGTCGTTCAACTCCCTGTCCAACTCATCACGTATGCCGCTCACGAGGTGGATGCTAGGCGACGCAACGCCGCCCGGCACGCGCGGTCCGCCTGCCGCGTGGTCTCCGGCAGCCGGTGGCGCGGGGTCAGCCGCAGCGTCAGCGCGCAGGCGTCCTCGATGCCGACGAGGTGTCCGGCGGAGACGAACACCGGCTTCACACCCGCGCGCGTGCGCAGCGCGCGCCCGACCGTCTCGCCGTCCTCGGCCGTCAGCGGGGTCCACGCGCCGCGCGCCGCCTCCGGCTCGCGGTGGGAGAAGAGGAACGGCGTCTTGGCCACGCCGAAGCAGGGGATGCCCGTCAGCACCCCGAGGTGGCTGGCCAGCCCGAAGCGCGCGGGATGGGCGATGCCGTACCCGTCGCAGACCAGCACGTCGGGGCGGGACGCCAGCCGCTCCAGGGCGTCCAGCACCGGCGGGATCTCGCGGAAGGCGAGCAGCCCCGGCACGTAGGGGAAGGCGATCGTGCCGTCGGCCGTGGCCCGCTCCACCACGGCCAGCGTGCCGGCGTCCAGCACCACGACCGCCGCCGCCAGGCGCCCGCGCCCGTCGTCGTACGCCACGTCCACGCCGGCGATGGTGCGCGGCGCACCCGCGCCCGGCGCCGTCTCGGTCTGCACCAGCTCCCGCAGCCGCCGCTGCTCGGCCGCGGCCTCCTCGGGCGTGGCCGGCCAGCGCCGTGGCCGGCGCCGTGGCCCGTTCACCGGCGTTCCATCGTGATCAGCTCGTGCAGGTACCGCTTGGTGACGCGGCCGCCGTGCTCGCCGTCGATCAGCGCCCGGACGCAGCCGAACAGCCGCGCGCGGGCCCCGGGATCGAGCGCGCGGTGGCCGGAGTAGGTGCTCAGCACCTCCAGATACTCCTCGGCGGAGTACGTCACGTCCCGCGCGGACCGGTAGACCCGCACCTCGCCGAAGCGGTCGTCGGCCGCCAGCTCGCCGGTGTCCGTGGCCACCTCCGACTCGTGGCGCAGCCGCAGGCCGGGCGGCGTTCCCGGCATCCACCGCTCGTAGCAGCCCTGGACCCTGGCGAAGAACGCCGAGCTGCTGCCGCCGCTACCGACGTGGTGCGTGGTGACCACCGCCAGCAGTCCGCCCGGGCGCAGCGCGCGGGCCGCCTTGGCGAGGCGGACGGCCGGGTCGATCCAGTGGAAGGAGGTGGCGAACACGACGGCGTCGAAGGGCTCGGGCGGCAGCGGCCACGTCTCGAAGTTCGCGACCTCGACGTGGGCTCGGGCGCCGGGGTGGCCCGCCAGCCGGCGGCGCGCGACCTCGGCCAGCGCCGGGCCCAGCTCGACGGCGGTGACCGCGCGGCCGTCCGCCGCCAGCTCGGCCGTCAGCTGCCCGGTGCCGGGCCCCACCTCCAGCACCCGCCGCCCGCAGCCCGCCAGCAGCCGCGCCACCAGCTCCCGCGGGTACCGCGGCCGGGCCCGGTCGTAGACCTCGGCGACCTCGTCAAACGTCTCGCGCAGCTCGCTCGCGTCCCTCATGACCCCCATCCTCCGGCTCCGGGCGGGGGCCGCGCAGGCGCTTTTCGAAGCAGAGCTGGCCGTGCGGGTCGTCGCTGTAGGCGGGGATGCCGGCGTACCCGGCGGCGCGGTAGAGGGCGATGGCCTCGGTGAGGGCGCGGTGGGTGTTGAGGAGGACGGTGTGGTGGCCGCGCGCCGCGGCCTCCGCCTCGAGCGCGGCCAGCAGGCGCCGCCCCAGGCCCAGGCCCCGGGCGCCGGGAGCGATCCACAGGTGGCGCAGCTCGGCGGTGCCGGGCGCGAAGGGGCGCAGCGCGCCGCAGCCCGCCGGGCGGTCCCCGTCCCCGTCCTGGTCGCGGGCGAGCAGGAGCACGCCCGCGGGCGGGGCGAGGTCGGCGGGGGAGACCAGCTCGGCGTCGTCGTAGCCCTCGGGGAAGCGCTCGCGCAGCTCGGCGGCGTACGCCAGCAGGCAGTGGCGGGCGTCGGGCGAGGCCGGGTCGGCGGGGGCGATGGTGACGGCGGCGGCGTGCAGCAGGCGTTCGGCGGTGGTCAGGGCGTCGAGGAGCTTGGCGCGCCGCCGGGCGCCGAGCCCGGTCAGCAGCCGGGCGACCGCCTCGTCGGAGCGGCGTTCCTGCGCCTCCCACTCGCGCCGCCCGGCCTCGGTCAGCTCGGCGAGGCGGCGGCGGCCGTCGGCGGGGTCGGGGCGCAGGCGCAGCAGGCCGTCGCGCTCCAGCGCGGCCAGCATGCGGCTGAGCTGGCCCGCGTCGAGGCCGAGGCGCTGCCGCAGCTCCGCGACGCCGATGCCGGCGTTCGTGCCGGCGCCGATCTCGTACAGCAGCCGGGACTGGCCCGCCGGGCGGTTCTGGTCCAGGTAGCGCTCCGAGAGCACCCCGGTGCGGCGGGTGTAGTAGCGGTTGAAGCGGCGGAAGGCCGCCAGGTCGGCGGCAGGCGAGGGCTGGGCCATGCACGCCAGTATGAGAAATGCTTGACCTCAGTCAAGGGTTTTTGCCGCCGAGGCGCCGCCGAGGCGCCGCCGAGGCGCCGCCGAGGCGCCGCCGAGGCGCCGTCCAGGCGGCGGGTCCCGGCCGACGCCGTGCATGCCCGCCACACCCGCAATAGGCTGGCGGGACAGGGAGTGGGCCGACCCGAACGCATGGAGGTGCCCCATGCCCGCCAACGCCGAGAACTCCGAGACAACGGGAAACGACGAGGACCTGCCGACGCCGGACCGGCTGCTGCACACCGGCTCCGAGCACCCGATCGACCCCGAGGACCTGGTGCGGCTCACCGGCCGGGAGCCGACCCCGGCGCGGATCGAGCGGGCCCGCCGGATGCTGGACCGGGAGGGGCCCGCCGCCGTCGAGCGATATCTGCCGTAACGCCTAAGGTGCGAGCGCCGTCAGGCGTTCGGCGATCCAGCGTTCCAGCGCGCCGCCGTCGAGGGCGTCCAGGCCCGGGCGTGACGCCACGAAGCCGGGCGCCGCCGCCGGATCAGGCCCGCCGATCGGCGTGTAACGCCCGCCCGCCGCCCGCACCAGCGCCGCGCCCCCGGCCACGTCCCAGGGGTGGATGTGCAGGTTGCAGGCGAGGTCGGCGCGCCCGGCGGCCACCCACGCCAGCGCCAGGGCGGTGGAGTACAGGCGGCGCAGGTCCGCGCGGGCCATCAGCTCCAGACTGAACGCCGGCTCCTCGGGCCCGGCGCGCCCGGTGAGCGGGATGTCGCTCAGCAGCAGCGGCGTCACCTGCGCGTCGGCCGGCCCGGGCGACGCGGCGGCGGGGCGTACGCCGTCGATCCGCAGCGGCACGCCCTCGCCTCCGGTGAACGACTCGTCGCGGAAGACGTCGTGGACGCAGCCGCCGACCAGCCGGCCGCCGACCGCCACCCCGACCGAGACGCACGCCAGCGGCAGCCCGCGCAGGAAGTTGTGCGTGCCGTCGACCGGGTCGACGTACCAGGTAACCTCCTGGCCCGGCTCGTCCGGCAGCTCCTCGCCCACCACCGCCGAGTCCGGCACGGCCGCCCGCAGGGTCTTGCGCAGCAGCGTCTCCGCCTCGATGTCGGCGTCCGTGACCCGCTCGTGGGCGCTCTTGGACCGCACGGCCGGGCCCTCGGCGGCGCGGCGGCGCAGCAGCGCGGCGGCCTGATCGCAGCACGCGCGCGCCACCTCGACCAACTCGGCCGTGTCGTACGCCACCCGGTGCTCTCCTCTCCTTCTCCCCTTCGCCTTCCCTTCAGGAGGAATGCCTCCGCCGGGCGGCTGGTTGCCCATTCTCAGGGCACGACGTTTCGAGGAGGCGAGGGGCACGTGATCAGGGGAAGAAGCCAGGGGACCGCTCCGGCGGTGCTGTCCGTGCTGGATCTGGCCACGGTGGGGGCCGGACTGACCGCCACCGACGCGCTGCGGACCACCGCCGAGCTGGCGCGGCTGGCCGACCGGCGCGGGTTCCACCGCTTCTGGGTGGCCGAGCACCACTCCATGCCGGGCGTGGCCAGCACCTCTCCAGCCGTGATCCTGGGTCACCTCACCGGGCAGACCGAGCGGATACGCCTCGGCTCGGGCGGCGTGATGCTGCCCAACCACCAGCCGCTGGTGATCGCCGAGCAGTTCGGCACCCTGGAGGCCCTCGCGCCGGGCCGCATCGACCTTGGCCTGGGGCGCGCGCCGGGCACGGACGGGGCCACGGCGGCGGCGCTGCGGCGCGGGCGTGCCGACGGCGCGGACGCGTTCCCGCAGCAGCTCGCCGAGCTGATCCGCTTCCTCGACGACGACTTCCCCGACGACCACCCCTACGCCGCCATCCACGCCGTGCCGGGCCCGGTGCAGGGCCGCGTCGCGGGCGGGGTGCAGCCGGCCGACCGGCCGCCGGTCTGGCTGCTGGGCTCCTCCGGCTTCAGCGCCGAACTCGCGGGCCGCCTCGGCCTGCCGTTTGCGTTCGCGCACCACTTCTCGGCCGCGAACACCGTCCCCGCGCTCGACCTCTACCGCCGCAGCTTCCGGCCCTCCGACGCTCTCGACGCCCCCTACGCCATGATCGGCGTCTCCGCGCTGGCCGCCGACGACGAGCGCGAGGCGCAGCGGCAGGTCCTCACGGGGGCGTTGGCCATGGTCCGGCTGCGCACCGGCCGCCCCGGCCTGATCCCCAGTCCTGAGGAGGCGGCGTCACACCCCTTCAGCCCCGTCGAGACGGAGATCGTCGACGGCTGGCTGGCCAACGTCGTCCACGGCACGCCCGACGCGGTGCGCGAGGGCCTGAACGACCTGGCCAAGCGCACCGGCGCCGACGAGCTGATGATCACCAGCAACGCCCACACCCCGGCGGCCCGGCTGCGCAGCTACGAACTCATCGCCGACGCATACGCGCTGCCGCGCTAGCCGCTCGCGCCCGGGCGGGCGCCGCCCGTGGACTCGCGCACCACCAGCCGGTGAGGCCCGGTGAACTGCTCGTAGTCGCCCTCGACGCGCCGCCCCGCGATGCGTTCGGTCAGCATCCGCAGCGCCGCCCGCGCCATCTCCGCGTGGCCCGGCGCGACCGTCGTCAGCGACGGCACGGCGTACGACGCCTGCTCGACATCGTCGAAGCCGGTGACCAGCACCTCGCCGGGCACCTCGATCCCGTGGTCGGCCAGCGCCCGCAGCGCGCCGAGCGCGATCGAGTCGGTGGCGCACGCCAGGGCGTCGAACCGCACCCCGGCGTCGAGCAGGGCGCGCACGGCCCCGGCGCCGCCCGCCATGGAGAAGGGGCAGGGCACGACCAGCTCTTCGCGCCAGCGCAGCCCGGCCTCCTCCAGGGCCCGCCGGTACCCGGTCGCGCGCAGCGTGGCGGCGTTGACCTCGGGCACGGTGGAGCCGCCCAGCGCCACGATCCGCCGGCGGCCGCGCTCGACGAGATGGCGGGTGGCGTCCCGGGCGCCCTCGGCGTTGGCCATGGCGACGTGGTCGATGGCGCCGCTGCCCGAGCTGATGCGTTCGCCGAGCGCCACCACCGGGATGTCGGACCGCAGCTGCTCGGCGTCCTCGTCGCCCAGGCCGACCGTGGAGATGATGAGCCCGTCGTACCGGCGCACCCGCGAGTGCACCAGCGCGCCCAGCTCGCTCTCGCGCTCCGCGCCCGTCTCCTCCACCACCACCTGGTAGCCGAGGCCGGCCGCGTGCCGGATGAGGAGCGAGGCGAGCTGCCCGACGTAGGGGTTGTCGAGGCCGGGCACGGCCAGGCCGATGACGCCGGTGCTGCCCGAGCGCAGCGTGCGCGCGGCGAGGTTGACCCGGTACCCCAGCTGGTCTATCGCCGCCAGCACCCGGTCGCGGGTGGCGTCGCTCACATACCGGTGGCCGTTGATGACGTTCGACACCGTCATCACCGAGACTCCGGCCGCCTTCGCCACCTCGCTCATCGTGACCATGCGGCGATTATGCGCCCAGGGCCGCCGTCCGGGGGCGTGCCGTCGTTCAGCCGCCGTTCCGCCGCCGTTGCGCCGCCGGAGAGGCAGCGGGAGAGACTGAGGCGAGCGCCACATCCAAAGGGCTCGCCAACGTCCTCGCGGTGGTTGCAGTCTGTCTGGGGTACGCGTCGACGGAGTACACGTCGACGGAACGGAGACCGGCGAGCCGCCCGCTGCCGGCGTTTCCCGCTCGTCTCCGCCTCGCCTTCCACGCCGCTCACCTCCTCCCTTCTGGATGTCCGCCATGACGGTGCGCCTGAGCCGCTTCCCCACCCCGTTCACCGTCGAGCCGCTGACCGCCAACTGCCGGGCGATCCTCGACCGTGGCGACCACGTGCTGATCGGCGTCTCCCCGGGCAACAGCTACTTCAGCGAGGCCCGCATCACCGACCTGCTGCGGTGGGCCGCGGCCAGGTTCCGGCGCGTCGACGTCGTGATCCCGGATTCGGCGGAGGTCGAGACGTGGCGGGCGCTGGGATACGCCGACGACCAGGCGCACCGCAGGGCCCGCGCCAAGGCGGGCCGCGTCCGCAACCGCGTGACGCGGGCGTGGCTGGCCGCCGGGGTGCCGAGCGACCGCTTCGGGCTGCTTCTGCTGTCCGAGATCGCCGGGTGGCCGCGGTACGAGCGCCTGCTCAGGGAGAGCGAGGACGCCATCGACACGGACTCGGCGCTGCACGACACCTACCTCCGCGTCGCCGGCAAGGCCCTGCGGTCGCACCTGCACGGCGCCGAGCCCACGCGGGCGCAGGCCGAGCGCGCCATGCGGTACCTCGTCGCGGAGACGCCGCTGCTGCTGGACACCCCGGGCCTGCTCGGCGTGGACAGCTCGGTGGCGGTCTACCACCACCGCCTCGAATTCCTCGACCAGGTCTTCCACGGCCAGTCGGCGCTGCGCCCCAGCAGCCGCCAGGGATTCGTGGTGGTCCACCCGTCGGCGCCGGAGAGCGGGTCGCGCTGACCGCGCCCGGCCGCGCGGCCGGGCACGCGGCGCGCGCGTCGGCGTGACGTCAGCGCCCCGGGGGAGCGAGCGCGTCGTCGTCCGTCAGCACCGAGACCACGTCCTCGCACGCCCCGTCCAGCAGGGCGGCGAGCCCTGCCTCGTCCATCGGGCCGGACATCGCCTCCTCCAGCCGCTGCCGAATGGCCACCAGCCGGGGCTCGCGCACGCCGCAGACGTCCTCCAGCAGCTCCAGCGCGCGCCGCGCCCCGTCCGCGCAGCGCGCCACCCCGTACTCGGCGGGCTCGTCCAGCAGGCCGCGCCCGCTGCTCAGCAGGAACGCCGCCAGCAGCGTCACCTCCTCGGCCACCCGGGACATCGGCCGCTCCTCCTCGGGCCCTTCCCGCTCCTCGCGCTCCTCCTGCTCCTCAGTCCCACGACTCATAGCGGATCACCTCCTCCCGGGGGCGCCGCCGCGTCGGCTCCGGCGCCCGCGCCGGGTGCCCCACGGCCACCATCAGAAGCGGTTCGAGACGGTCGGGCAGGCTCACCAGACGCCGCACCGCCTCCCGCCGGAAGCTGCCGACCGGGCAGGCGCCCAGCCCCACGGCGTGCGCCGCCAGCAGCAGGTTCTGCACCGCCATGGCCACGCACAGCATCCCGGCGTCCCACGGCACCGACCCGTCGCGCACCGCGCGGTCGCGGTCGAAGCAGGCGACGACGACGAGCGGCGGCAGCCCGATCATGCCCGGCGCGAAGGCCCTGACGCGCCGCACCGTGCGCGGGTCGCGCACCGCCAGGAACGCCCACGCCTGCTTGTTGGCCGCGGTCGGCGCCGCGACCATCACGTCGAGCAGCTCGTCCAGCAGCTCGTCGCTGATCGCCTCGCCCGTGTACCGGCGCACGACCGCCCGGCCGCGCAGCAGCCGCAGCACGCCGGCGCCCGAAACGCCCGTGGCAGCCGAAGCGCCGGAAGATCCGGCGGCATCAGAAGACTCCAAGAGATCCCTCCTCGCGCCTGGAGAGCCCTGGGAGCATCCCTACCCCTCCTCGCGCGTCCTCGCGCGCGACGTGCGCGACCCGGGGGCGGCGTTCACCCCTTCGTGTCGAAGACCGCCGTCACGGGCGCGTGGTCGCTCCACCGCTCGGCGTGGCTCGCGGCCCGCTCGACGTACGCCTTCGCGGCGCGCGCCGCGAGGCCGGGCGAACCGGCGATCACGTCGATGCGCCAGCCTGTGTCGGCGTCGAAGGCGCGCCCCCGGTAGGTCCACCAGGTGTAGGGCCCCTCCACGTCCGGGTGCAGCGCCCGCACCACGTCCACGTACCCCGCCTCGGCGTACACCCGCGACAGCCACGCCCGCTCCTCGGGCAGGAACCCGGCCCGGCCCTGGTTGGCGCGCCAGTTCCTCAGGTCGGCCTCGCGGTGCGCGATGTTCCAGTCGCCGCACACCAGCACCTCGCGCCCGGCCGCCGCCGCCCGGCCGCGCAGCTCCACCAGGTACGGCAGGAACGCGGCCATGAACCGCTCCTTCTCCTCCTGCCGCGCCGTCCCCACCTCGCCCGATGGCAGGTACAGGCTCGCCACCGTCACGCCCGGCAGGTCCACCTCCAGGTACCGCCCGGCCCCGGCGAACTCCGGCACGCCGAACCCGACCGGCACCTCCTCCGGCTCCCGACCCCGCGTCAGCACCGCGACCCCGGCCCGGCCCTTGGCGGCGAGCGACGGCGCGTAGACCGCGCGCCACCCGTCCGGCACCCGCACCGCGTCGGCGAGCTGGTCCTCCTCGGCGCGCACCTCCTGCAGGCACACGACATCGGCCTGACTGGCCGCCAGCCAGGCCAGATATCCCTTCTTCGCGGCGGCCCGCAGGCCGTTGACGTTGACGGTGGAGACGGTCAGCACCGGACGACGGTACTACGCGCACCCGCGGGGATTGGGACCGTGGTACGACGCCCGGCGGCGGACCGGCGCCTAGCGTCGCTGGTGAGCTTGATCAACGCCAACGCCCCAACGCCCCAACGCGCTCGCCGTGGAGGAGAGATGCGCCGACTGGTCCTGCTGCTCGCCGCCCTGTGCACGCTCGCGCTGGGGCTGCCCGCCCCCGCGGCAGCCGACGCCCCGCCCGGCACCCCGGCCGGGGCCCTGCCCGACACCCCGGTCGCCCGCCAGCTCTCCTGGGTCATGGCCGCCTCCCGGCACCTGCCCGTCCCCGAGGCCGAGATCCGGGAGCACCTCTCCCCGGCGTACCTCGACGCCGTCGGCGCCGACGGCTTCAACGCCCTGCTGGCCGAGGCCGCGGGGGACGAGGGCCTGCGCCTGGACTCCTACCGCCCGCAGCGGGCGCCGCGCGACGGCTCGGAGGCGTACGCCCTCGTCTCCGGCGAGGACGGCCTGCGCCACCACGCCGTCGTCCTGACCGACGAGAGCGGCGGCCTCGCCCACCTCTCCCTCACCCCTCTCCCAGGCGCGTGGGCGGAGCTCGACAGGCGCCTGGAATCCGTCGCGCCGCGCGTGTCCTTCCTCGCCGCCGAGCTCGACGAGGCCACCGGCGCATGCCGCCCGGTGCACGGCCTCGCGCCGGATGAGCCGCGCCCGGTCGGGTCGGCGTTCAAGCTCTACGTGCTGGGCGCCCTTGCCGACGCCGTCCGGGCCGGGCACGCCGCGTGGGAGGAGCCGCTGGCCGTCCGGGAGGAGTGGAAGGCCGACGCCGGAGGCAGCCCGGTCTCGGAGCTGCCCGCCGGGACCGTCCTCACCCTGCGCGAGTTCGCCGAGTACATGATCTTCTACAGCGACAACTCGGCCACCGACCACCTGATACGCCGCCTGGGCCGGGAGGCCGTGGAGGTGCAGCAGGCGCGCTTCGGCATGGCGGCCCCGGAGGCCGACCGGCCGTTCCTGATGGCCCGTGAGCTGGGGCAGCTGAAGACCGTCGACTACCCGCGCCACGCCGACGCCTACGCCCGCCTCAGCGAGCCGGCCCGCCGCGCCTACCTCGCCGGGGTCGTCGCCGGCCTGCCCACCCCCGGCGGGTCGGCCTGGGACGTGCCGCGCCACATCGACACCGTCGAGTGGTTCGCCTCCCCGGCCGACCTGTGCCGGGCGTTCGGGGGCCTGCGCGCCCAGGCCGGCACCCCCGGCCTCCAGCCGGTGGACGGCGTCATGTCGCAGGCGGGCACGCGCAACCTCGGGCTGGACGAGGAGGCGTGGCCGGTCGGCTGGTTCAAGGGCGGCTCCGAACCGGGCGTCATATCCCGCACCTACCTCGCCGGCTCCGGCGGGACCGGCGAGACGTACGTCGTCTCCGTCATGGCGAGCGACCCGGCGGAGGACGTGAGCACTCCCGAGGGCGTCGCGGAGCTCCTGGCCCTGTCGGCGGGGGCGTTCGAGCTCCTGCGGTAGCGCCCGGATGAGCGCCTCGTGGTCCCACCGCCCGGCCCGGCCTGACCGGCCTGACCGGCCCGACCGGCCCGGCACGGCGGGTTCGGCCGTCGCCGAAGCGTTCGGTTCCTAGGCTCCTGTCATGACCTCAGTGGGGGAGATGCTCGCGATCTTCGGTGCCGGTGTCGGCGCCGGTGCCGTCAACGCCGTTGTCGGCTCCGGCACGCTGATCACCTTTCCCGTCCTGCTCGCGACCGGCCTGCCGCCCGTCACCGCCACGGTGTCGAACGCCCTCGGGCTGATCCCCGGCTCGATCAGCGGCGCCATCGGGTACCGGCGGGAGCTGCGCGGGCAGGGGCGGCGCGTGCTGAAGCTGGGGGCGGGCGCGCTGCTCGGCGGGTTCACCGGCGCGACGCTGCTGCTGGCGCTGCCCGCCTCGGCGTTCGAAATGATCGTGCCGGCGCTGGTGGGCCTGGCCCTCGTGCTGGTCGTCCTCCAGCCATGGATCAGCGCCCGCCTGCGGGACCGCCGCCGCGCGCGTCAGGACGGCGGTCCGCTGCTGATCACGGGCCTGACCCTCGCCAGCGTCTACGGCGGCTACTTCGCCGCCGCCCAGGGGATCATCTATGTGGCCCTGATGGGGATGTTCCTCGATGAGGACCTGCGGCGCCTCAACGCCGTCAAGAACGTCCTGGTCGCCCTCGTCAACGCCGTCGCCGCCGCGTTCTTCCTCTTCGCCGCCGACTTCGACTGGACGGCCGTCGGGCTCCTGGCCGCCGGATCCACCCTCGGCGGCATCGCCGGGGCCGCGGCCGGGCGCCGCCTCAGCCCGGTGCTGCTGCGCGTGGTCATCGTCGTCGTCGGCACCGTGGCCATCGTGCAGCTGCTGCTGCGCTGAGCGGCTACGCCTCCGCCACCACGATGTGCGGCGTCGCCGCTGCGAGGAACGGGCCCGGGTGAGGTGGTCGAGGAAGCGCCGCGCCGCCTCGGGGGTGACGTACCCGGCGGCGACGGCGCGTTGCGTGGTGCGGTGCAGCCCGAGGATGCGGTCGGCGGCCCGCACGTCGCGGAAGAGCGAGGTGACGGGCACGACCGTCGGCACCGAGAAGCCGGCCTCGGCCGCCAGGCGGGGGAGCTGCCTGCCGATGCGGGCGTTTGCGGACGACCTCGTCGGTGACGATGGGGGCACCTCCCAGGCCTCCAAGGCCTGGGGGAGGGTGTAGGCGCGGGCCGGGCCGGCGTCGGGGTGGTCGATGGTGAGGCTCTCCCAGTCGGGCTCGCGCATCACCAGCCGGCCGCCCGGCCGCAGCACGCGGCGTGCCTCGGCGAGCGCGCGGGCCGGGGCGGCGACTGCTGGAGGACCAGGTCGGGGTCACCGCGCCGTTGCCAGCAGGTCGCCGCAGAACCAGCGGATGGCGCGGCCGACCACTGTGGGCTTCTCCCATGGCATGAAGTGGCCCGCGCCCGGCACCCAGAAGGGCCCGACGACCTGCGGGTAGGCGATCGCGGCGCGCTCCGCGATGTGGTCGCCGATCGTCACCTGGTCGGGCCCGACGAGCATCAGCACCGGCTGCTGGACCGGCCGGTCGATGAGCTCCGGCGCCGACATCGTGCGGGTGCCCATCACCACCTCGTAGTCGGCGAAGGAGGCCCGCAGCCGCTCGGCGTCGGCGTACGGCTCGGTGAGCAGCGCGAGGTCGTCGTCGCTGAAGGCGTTCGGCGGGCACCACATCCGGTGGCCGAAGAACTCGGCGATGTAGCGGCGCCGCCGCTCCGGCGTGCTCAGCTCCTCCAGCAGCTCGTCGGCGTGCAGGCCCTGGCGCCGCTGGTAGTCGTAGACGGCGGGCTTCGGGACGCCGACGGGGATGCCTGCCTCGGCGAACGCCTCGGGCAGGTCGGGCATCGAGTCGTCCAGCACCACGAGCCGGTCCACGCGGTCCGGGTAGCGGTTGGCCATGTCGATGGCCACCATCGCGCCGAGGTCGTGCCCGGCCACCACGGCGCGTTCCCAGCCGAGGGCGTCGAACAGGCCCATCAGGTCGGCGTTGAACGCCGCGAAGTCGTAGAAGCCGTCCGGGGCGAAGTCCGAGTCCCCGTAGCCGCGCAGGTCGGGGGCGACGACGTCGAAGCCGGACTCCGCCAGCGGCCGGAGGGTGGGGGACCAGATCAGGCTGGTGCAGGGAAAGCCGTGCAGGAGCAGCAGCGGCACCCCGCCGCCAGGGCCGTCGGGGGCGCCGCGACGCACCGCGAGGCGGTGTCCCTCGCTGACCTCGATGAGCGTGGTGGGCATGTGCACAGGTTCGCACGGACATCGGAGCGTCCAGCCCCGACACGGACACCGACGCCGGCTCGGGCGGCCGCCGCCGCTGCCGCTTCAGATCAGAGCGTCAGCTCGGGGTCGGTCACAAGCTGCGTGAGCTGCTCGTCGGTGACGGAGAAGTCCTCGCGGATCGGCCCCTCGTCCCCGTCGAAGATCGGGTCGTAGTTGTAGCCGCATCCCCACGTGACGCTGCCGTCGGTCCGGAAATGGGTGACCCTGAGGATCTCCTGCTGGTCGGACACCGGGACCGTGGAGGTCACCAGCGTGGAGCCGTCGGACCGTTCCTCGACGGTGCACGTCTCGGCGCCGTCCTCCTCACAGAGCCTCTCCGGAGTCGTGCCGAAGTGCCCGGGCTCGTCGTACTGCAACGCCAGAGCCGTCTGGCCGATGCCGTCCTCGAACGCCACGAAGTGGAAGAGATAACCCTGGCCGTCGTAGAACCCGCCGGTGTCGGTCGTCGGCGTGCCCACCACGACGGCCTCGGCCTGCGGAACGGCCTCGGTGACGTGCTCCTCCACATATTCCTTGATCTCTGCGGAGCGCTGCTCGTAGTACTCGGCCGGCCTCTCGGGCCCCGCCGCGATCGCGGTAGCCGCCGAGAGCGATAACGCCGTCAGCGCCACACCGACGACCGTCGCGGAGCGCATCGCTGTCCGCCTTGTCATGTCAACTCCCTTGTTCTCGTTCCATCGAATCCGGTTCCTCGCGGCCGGCCCTCGCCCTCGCGGACTACATCACGTCGGGAGCTGGAAGTCGATGACGTGGATCGGGGAGGACGTGGTGCCCGTGGAGGACTCCTGGTAGAGGAAGGAGAGAACGCCGTCGACCGCGATGCGGTCGTAGTCCGTGACGATCTCGCCGAAGGCGTTCAGGTCCTCCTCGAAGAGCATCGCCCAGTCGCTCCACCCGCTCTCGGCCGAGGCGGCGGCGATGCGGCCGTAGGGCATGACGGCGTAGGCGTTGTCGTGGGCGTCGAGCAGGAGCTGGGAGCGCTGGCTGGAGCCCAGGGCGAAGGGGATCTCGGTCTTGTGCCAGGCGCCTGCGCCGGCGCCGTCCTGCCAGACGTGGAAGGGGTAGGCGTTGGCGATGCGGCCGGAGACGTAGTCGGTGACGCACTGGCCGAAGCGGCCGGGGACGTAGGAGATGAGCGCGTGGGGGCGGCCGGCGGAGTCGACGGCCTGGGACTCCTGGTTCATCAGGGCGTGGTCGGGGCTGAGCGGGTCCACCACGAGGCCGGGGGAGGAGACGGAGACCAGGGAGGAGGAGCCGGTGGTGCCGACGGCCGTCCCGGCGGCGTTGGTCCAGGTGCGGCCCTGGTCGGCGCTGCGGACGTAGACGGTGTCGTGGTTGGTGAGGTTGGCGCCGCAGGTGACGGCGGTGGACTGCTCGCGCCAGGTGCCGAAGACGTGGAGGGTGCCGTCGCCGCCGTAGTTCAGGCCGTGGAGGTAGAGGTTGCGGGCGGAGCTGGAGCCGTACTCGGTGGTGTAGGTGCCGGTGGCGCTCGACCAGGCGCCGAGGTCGGCCCAGGTGCCGGCCTCCGGGTCGTACTCGGCCAGCGCGGCCTGGCCGTTGCCGGAGACGCCGGTGCGGTAGCTGAGCTGGAGCGCGCCGGAGGGCGCGACGATGAGCTGGGGGTAGGTCAGGGTGGAGGTGAGGGTGACGCCGTCGAGGCTGGTCTGCACGGGGCCGAACGCCTCGGGCGTCCAGGCGTGGTCGGCGGGCGAGCTGACCAGACCCTCGACCGACTTGACGTAGAAGTAGCCGCTGCTGTGGGCGTCCATCACCAGGTGCAGGCGGCCGTCGGCGGGGGAGACGCCGGCGCAGATGACGTTGTGCGAGTCGTCGACGGTGAGGGCGTGGCCGACGGTGACGGTCTCCCAGGTGTCGGAGCCGAGGGCGCGGCGGGCGACGGTGGCCTCGCGGTCGGCGGCGTACCAGACGGCGTACTGGTGACCGTTGTGAGTGAGCAGGCCGCTGCGCTGGAAGGCGTTGTTGTTGACCAGGCCGTCGTAGGAGACGAAGTAGAGGGCGGTGGGGTCGAGCACCGAGTCCGCCAGCAGGGTGGCGGAGGGACCGGCCTGTGCCGCGGCTGCCGCGCCCGCGCCGGAGGTGCCCGCGGCTCCCGCCCGGGCGGCGCCGAGGGCGGTGGCGCTGGTGACGGCCGCCGCGCTGGCGCCAAGGATGAGGCTCCTGCGGCTCGGTGATGCGGGCATCGTCGACTCCTCGATGGTGAAAGGTTTCAATTCAGCCCCGCCCGGGAGCCTAGGAGCGGACGCGGCGCGGGTCAATGAGACGGAGACACATCGGGGGCCTCGGGGGCCTCGGGGGCGTCCTTCAGCGCGATCAGCCCGGCGTCCGTCGGCCGGAAGCCGCAGGCGTCGAAGTAGAACGGCCGCAGGTGGTCGTCGAAGTCCACGTGCAGCCACTCGCACCCGGCCGCCCGCGCCTCGCGTACCGCCACGGCGACCAGCCCGGCCCCGATCCCGGACCGCCGCGCGTCGGCGGCCACCACCGTGTCGACCAGGAACGCGTGGCCGCCGCCGTCCCAGGCCACGTTCACGAAGCCGACGAGCCGCCCGCTGGGGAGCCGACGCGCGCAGACCCACCCCAGGCTGTGGCGTTCGAGCTGCGCCCGCCAGCCGTACGGCACCGGCTCGTGCCCGAAGCCCTCTCCGTGCAACGCCTCCAGCGCGGCGTTGTCGACGTCCCCGCGCCACACGAACTCGGTCTCCTCCGTCATGGCGGGATCGTAGCCCCGCTCCCTGCGCCGGCTTGCGCATCATGATGCGGTGATCTTATGCTCTGATGCATGAGGACGACGGTCGACTTGTCTGAGCACCTCATCCAGGAGGCCAAGCAGCGTGCCGCCAGGCGGCACACGACGGTCAGCGCGGTGATAGAGGACGCCCTGCGCGCAGCCTTCGCCCGCGACGCGGCGGCTGCGGAGACGATCGCGATCAGGCTGACCACCGATCCCGGCGGCGGCGGCCTGAGGCCGGGTGTCAGTCTCGATGACAACAGCTCGCTGCTGGACGCCATGGAGGAAGGCGAGTGATCTTCTGCGACGTCAACGTCCTGGCCTACGCCTTCCGGGAGGACGTGGCCCAGCATGGGGCCTACCGCGCGTGGCTTGAGGAGCGGCTTGCCGGGGACGAGCCCTTCGCCATCAACTCCAGGGTGGCCAGCGGCTTTCTGCGTGTCGTCACCCACCGGAAGATCTTCGTCGAGCCCAGCGAGCCGGCTCTCGCGCTGGCGTTCCTGGATGATCTTCGCCGTGCCCCGGTGGTGGTGCCGCTGATCGAGGGGGCTCGGCACTGGGAGATCTTCGAGCGGCTGGTCCGCAAGGTCGGCGCCCGTGGGAATCTCGTGCCGGACACCTACCTCGCGGCGCTCGCCATCGAGTCCGGTGCGGACTTCTACAGCGCCGACAGGGGATTCGCCCGCTTTCCCGGCCTGCGGTGGCAACACCCGCTGGAATAGGCACGTGTCGCGACTTTGTACGATCGCCCGCATGGACACGAGCACCCCCGCACACCCCGCCACGGCCCTGGTCACCCGCCGCTTCGACCACCCCGACGTACGGCTGCTCAACGACCTCGTGCAGGCCGAGTACCGGGAGCGGTACGACGGGGACGGCGACGCGACGCCGCTGGAGCCCGGGATGTTCGACCCGCCGCGCGGGCTGTTCTTCGTGGCGTACGACGCGGCCGGGCGGCCCGTGGGCAGCGGCGGCTGGCGGGCCTGGGACGGCGAGGGCGCGCGGGCCGAGGGGTACGCCGACGGGGACGCCGAGATCAAGCGGATGTTCGTGGTGGGGGAGGCCCGGGGGCGGGGGCTGTCCCGGCTGGTCCTGGCCCGGCTGGAGGAGACCGCCCGCGCGGCCGGACGGGTCCGGATGGTGCTGGAGACGGGCACGGCGCAGCCCGAGGCGATGGGCCTGTACGCCAGCAGCGGCTACGAACTGGTCCCGGACGGCCAGAAGTTCGGCCTGTACCGGTGCTCCCCGTCCAGCCGCTGCTACGTCAAACCCCTCTGACGGGACCAGCTCCGATCTGACGCGATCTGGCGAACCCGAAACCATCCGGCAACTTCTGCGCGAAGCATTGCGGCCCTGTCGGAAAAACGTTTCAATCGACCGGCGTACCCGCGCTACCCGTGATCACACCCGTGGAGGTACGCCACTCATGTCCCCCCAATCCCCCCTCACCAACGGCTTTCCGCGCCGCCGCGTGCTGAAGGGCGCGGCGGTGGCCGGCGCGGCTACGCAGCTCGGCCCCTTCCTCTCCTCCACCGCCCAGGCCGCCGCCCCCGCCGCCACGACCGCCTCGCAGCCCGGCCAGGCGCGAACCGGCCCCGGCGAGGTCCCGCTGCGCTGGCTGGAGGACCGCCCGCCCGAGGCGGCCGGCGCCACCTGGGGAACGCCGTGGCCGCGCGGAGCCGTCCCCGCCGACCAGAGCTTCGCCCTCACCGACGCCGACGGCCAGCCCGCGCCCGTGCAGAGCTGGCCGCTGGCGTACTGGCCCGACGGCACGCTCAAGTGGAGCGGCCACGCCGTCGCCGGTCCGGCCGCCGAGGGCTACACACTCGCCGCCGGCACCCCGGCCACCTCCGCCCAGCGGGTGCGCGTCACCGACCGCCGCGGCCACGTCGACGTCGACACCGGCGTCATCACCGCCCGCCTCCCCAAGGGCGGCACCGACCTCATCGGCCGCGTCCGGCGCCGCAGCGCCTCCGGCGGCTTCATCGACGTCGCCACCCACGGCCGCCTGGTCAACCTCGTGCAGCGGGAGCTCAACGACGCCGAGGACGGCGCCGGCAGCGTCCACCGCGACCGGCTGCTCAGCGAGGTCGACTCGGTGACCGTCGAGCAGAACGGCCCCGTCCGCGCCGTGGTCCGCATCGAGGGCCGCCACCGAGGCGAGGGCTCCGCGCCCCTCCCCACCGAGGGCGGCGGCAGGGGCCGCCGCACCAGCGACGACCACTCCTGGCTGCCCTTCACCGTCCGCCTCTACTTCTACGCCGGGGCCGAGAGCTTCCGGATGATGCACTCCTTCGTCTTCGACTCCGACGGCCGCGAGGACTTCATCGCCGGGCTCGGCGTCCGCTTCTCCGTGCCGCTGCGCGGCGAGACCTACGACCGCCACGTGCGGCTCGCCGGCCAGGACCACGGCATGCTCAGCGAGGCGGTCAAGCCGCTGACCGGACTGCGGCGCGACCCGGGCGAGGAGGTGCGCGCCGCCCAGATCGCGGGCGGGCGGACGCCGGACATCGGCACCTGGTCGACCGACGTCAGCGACCGCGTCCACCTCATCCCGGCGTTCGGCGACTACACCCTCAGCCAGCTCAGCTCCGAGGGCTTCACCGTGAAGAAGCGCACCGAGGCGGGCCGGGGCTGGGTGGCGGTGGACCAGGGCAGGCGCGCCGGCGGCCTGGGCTACGTCGGCGGCCCGGACGGCGACGGCGGCTTCGCCTTCGGGCTGCGCGACTTCTGGCAACGCCACCCCGCGCAGCTCGACATCCGCGGCGCGCACACCGACACGGCCGAGGTGACGGTCTGGCTGTGGTCCCCGGAGGCGCCGCCGATGGACACCCGCTTCTACCACGACGGGCTGGGCCAGGACACCTACGAGGAGCAGCTCGAAGGCCTCGAGGTGACCTACGAGGACTACGAGCCGGGCTTCGGCACGCCGTACGGCATCGCCCGCACCAGCGAGCTGACGTTCTGGGCGCTGGCCGGGACCCCGGACCGCGAGCGGCTCGGCGCCATGGCGGACGCCGTGCGCGCCACGCCGCAGCTCGTCAACCCGGTCGAGCACCTCGCCGGGGCGGGCGCGTTCGGCGGCCTGTTCGCGCCGGTGGACCGCTCGACCCCGACCCGGGCCGCGATCGAGGACTCGCTGGACTTCATCTTCGACTACTACGTGACCTCGCGGGACCAGCGCCACTGGTACGGCTTCTGGGACTACGGCGACGTCATGCACTCCCAGGACACCGACCGCCAGGTGTGGCGTTACGACATCGGCGGCTACGCCTGGGACAACTCCGAGCTCTCGCCCGACCTGTGGCTGTGGTACGCCTTCCTCCGCTCCGGGCGCGCCGACATCTTCCGCTTCGCCGAGGCCATGACCCGCCACACCGGCGAGGTGGACGTCTACCACCTCGGGGACTGGGCCGGGCTCGGCACCCGCCACGGCGTGAACCACTGGGGCGACAGCGCCAAGCAGCAGCGCATCTCCACCGCCACCTACCGGCGCTTCTACTACTACCTGACGGCCGACGAGCGCACCGGCGACCTGATGCGCGAACTCGCCCGCAGCGAGGAGACGTTCCTCGTCCTCGACCCGCTCCGCAAGATCCGGGAGGAGCCCTACGAGCCCGACCCGCGGGCGCTGGCCATCGGCTTCGGCACGAGCTGGAGCGGCCTGGCCGCGGCGTGGCTGACCGAGTGGGAGCGGCGCGGCCCGCTGTGGGAGGAGTGCCGCGACAAGGTGCTGGGCACCATGGAGACCATCGCCGCCCAGCCCAACGGCTTCGTCCAGGCCGAGGGCCTGTACGACATCGAGACGGGCCGGTACGCCGTGCAGCAGGAGCCGGTCGTCGACATCTCCCACCTCAGCGCGGTCTTCGGCCTCGTGGAGGTCAACGCCGAGCTGCTCCAGCAGGTCGACATGCCGGCGTTCGAGGAGGCGTGGCTCCAGTACTGCCGCCTCTACAACGCCACCGGGGAGGAGCAGGAGGCCGAGGTCGGCGAGTCCTTCGGGGACCTCATCCTGCGGCAGGCCCACACGCGGCTCGACGCCTACGCCGCCGTCCGCCTCGGCGAGGCGCGCTACGCCGAGCGGGCCTGGGACCTCTTCCTCCACCCGCCGGAGGAGTGGGAACCCGCGCCCCTGGACTGGGACTTCTCGACGCAGCGGGTCGAGCACACGCTCAACCCGACCGACTGGTTCGAGAGCATCGGCACCAACGACGCCGCCCAGTACAGCCTGGCCGCCATCCAGAACCTCGCCCTGATCGGCGACCGGCTGCCCGAGAGCGCCTGACGGGCGGCTCGGGACACATCGGGGTGGAACACCCGGGCGAGTCCGGGGTGTTCCACCCCGATGTGTGATCGCCCCTCACCAGCGCGTGAACACCTTGCCATCCTGGGCAGAACCGAGACGATGGCAGAGGCCGATGACGGACCGAGCGGTAGCGACACGGAAGGCGGGCGGCATCGTCATGGACAGCGTGAAGCCGGGGCCCGACGAGCGGGCCGAGCACGTGCGCGTGGCGGTGATCGGCGCGGGATTCGGCGGCCTCGGCGCCGCCCTGCGGCTGCGCCGCATCGGCATCACCGACCTCGCCGTGCTGGAGCGCGCCTCGTCCGTCGGCGGCACCTGGCGGGACAACACCTACCCCGGCTGCGCCTGCGACGTCCCCTCCCACCTCTACTCCTTCTCCTTCGCCCCCAACCCCCACTGGCCGCGCGTCTTCTCCGGCCAGCCCGACATCCGGGCGTACCTGGAGTGGCTCACCGACACCTTCGGCCTGCGCCCCCACATCCGGTTCGACTGCCCCGCCGAGCGCATGTGCTGGGATCCCGACGAGCTGCACTGGGTCATCGACACCCCCCGCGGGCCGCTCACCGCCGACGTCGTCGTCGCCGCCACCGGGCCGCTCTCCGCCCCCCGGCTGCCGGACCTGCCGGGCCTCGCCGACTTCCCCGGCCTCGTCCGCCACTCCGCCCGCTGGGACCACGGCCGCGGCCTGCGCGGCCTGCGCGTCGCCGTCGTCGGCACGGGGGCCTCGGCCGCCCAGATCGTGCCCGAGATCGCCCGCGACGCCGCCCGCCTGACGGTCTTCCAGCGCACCCCGCCCTGGGTGCTGCCCCGCCGCGACCGGGCCATCACCGCGCTCGAACGCCGCCTGCACGAGCGCCTGCCCGCCACCCGCGTAGCCCGCCGCCGGCTCCTGTGGGCCCTCAGGGAGGCGCAGACCAACGCCTTCACCCGCCACCCCGGGGTGCTGCGCGCCCTGGAGGGGCTGGCGTTGCGGCACATGCGGCGCGGCGGCATCACCGACCCCGCGCTGCGCGAACGTCTGACCCCGCGCTACCGCATCGGCTGCAAGCGCATCGTGCTCTCCGACGACTGGTACCCGACGCTCACCCGCCCCCACGTCGACCTGATCGACGCCGGGCTGCGCGAGGTGCGCGGCCACACCCTCGTCGCCGAGGACGGCCGCGAGGCCGAGGCCGACGCCATCGTGCTGGCCACCGGCTTCCGCGTCACCGACGCGCCGATCGGGCGCCTCGTCAAGGGCAGCAGCGGCACGACGCTCGCCGAGGAGTGGCGCGACGGCATGGCGGCGTTGCGCGGCACGACGGCCGCCGGGTTCCCCAACTTCCTGACGATCATCGGCCCCAACACCGGCCTCGGCAACACCTCGATGCTGCTGATCATCGAGGCTCAGCTGAACTACGTGGCCGACTTCATGGCCAGGCTCCACCAGCTCCGGGGCGGCGGCAGGGTGGCTCTCTCCCCGCGCCCGGCGGCCGTCCGCGCCTGGAACGACCGGCTCCAGCGCCGCCTGTCCCGCTCCGTGTGGAACACCGGCGGCTGCGACAGCTGGTACCTCGACCGGCACGGCCGCAACACCACCGTCTGGCCCGGCACCACGATCGCCTTCCAGCGCGCCACCCGCGCCGTCGACCTCGCCGAGTACGAGGTGCTGCGCACGCCATGAACGCCGAGAACGCCATGAACGCCGAGAACGCCGAGAACGCCATGAACGCCATGAACGTGACCTCCACCGGCAGGGCCCGCCTCCACGCCGAGGTCCACGGCCCGGACGACGCCGAGGCCCCGACCATCGTGCTGGTCCATGGCTGGACCTGCCAGATCCGCTTCTGGGACCCGGTGCTGAGGCTGCTCACCCCCGACCACCGCGTCGTCCTCTACGACCAGCGCGGCCACGGCCGCACCCCCGCCACGCCCGGCGCCTGCACCGCCTCCGCCCTCGCCGACGACCTGTGCGCCGTGCTCGCCGCCGCCGTGCCGCCCGGCCGCCCGGCCGTCGTCTGCGGCCACTCCATGGGCGCGATGGCGATCGTCGCCGCCGCCGGCCGCCCCGAGCTGGCCGAGCGCGCCGCCGCCCTCGTGCTGTGCAGCACCGGCGTCGACCGCCTCGACCCCACCCGCGGCCTGCCGCTGCGCCCGCGCACGCTGCGGCTGCACGCCCTGCGCGCGATGCTGCGCACCCGGCTGCCGTACGGCCCGGTCACGCCGCTGTCCCGGCGTATCGTCCGCTACGTCACCCTCGGCCCCCGCGGCGGCGCCGACCCGGGCCTCGTGGACGCCACCACCCGCCTGGTGTACGCCTGCCCGCGCCGCGTCCGCGCCGAGTGGGCCCGGGCCATGATGGACTTCGACCTCTCCGCCGGCCTCGCGCGCCTCACCCAGCCGGTGACCATTGTCCACGGCACCGCCGACCGGCTCACCCCCCTCGCCCACGCCCACCGCATGGTCCTCCGCCTGCCCGGCGACCCCGAGCTGATCGAGATCCCCGGCGTCGGCCACATGACGCCGCTGGAAGACCCCGGACAGGTCGCCAAGACGCTGCGTAGGCTCGCCGCATGACGACGAAGAATCTCGCCGGGCAGGTCGCCGTCGTGACCGGCGCCGCCCGCGGGCTGGGGGCCGCGCTGGCGCGCGAGCTCGCGGCGCGCGGCGCCCGCGTCGCCCTGGTCGGCCTGGAGCCCGAACGCCTCGCCCGCGTGGCCGCCTCCCTCCCCGGCTCCGGCCGGCAGCGGCACGGCCACTGGCACGCCGACGTCACCGACCCCGCCGCCATGGCCCAGGTCGCCGAGGAGGTCACCGCCCGCTACCGCGCCGTCGACATCGTGGTCGCCAACGCCGGCGTGGGCCTGGGCGGCGCGCTCGACGAGTCCGACGAGGAGACCTGGCGGCGCGTCATCGAGGTCAACCTCATGGGCTCGGCCACCACCTGCCGCGCCTTCCTCCCCGCCCTCCGCGACAGCAAGGGGTACTTCCTCCAGATCGCCTCGCTCGCGGCGATCGTCTCCGCCCCGCTGATGACGGCGTACTGCGCCTCGAAGTCGGGCGCCGAGGCGTTCGCCCACAGCCTGCGGGCCGAACTGGCGCCCACGGGCGTGCGCGTCGGCGTGGCGTATCTGAGCTGGACCGACACCGACCTGCTGCGGGCCGCCGACGCCGACACCTACGCCGGCACCACCGCGGGCGAGCTGCGCCGCCGCATCCCCGGACCCGCCGGCCGCACCTACCCGCTGGCCCCGGCCGCCGCCCGCATCGCCGCGGGCATCGAACGCCGCGCCGCCCACGTCTACGCCCCGCCCTGGCTGCGCACCACCCAGGCGCTGCGCGCCGCGCTCCCGCCCCTCATCACCGCCGTCGCCCGCCGCGCCCTCGGCCCGCGCCCGTCCTCGCCCTCGCCGGTGCGCCGCACCCTCCTGGGCCCGGGCGGCGCGGCGGCCGAGGCTACGCGGTCTGGGCCCGGACCTGCGCCCGAGTCTCCGCGATGACCCTGCCGTCCGAGCCGTAGAGGGTGACAGTGACGGTGACGGAGCCGCGCCACGCGGACCGATGACAGCCGGCGAGAACTGGCTGTGAATGACCGCCGCCGCTACGCCGCCGCTGTGGTGGGCGTGGCGAAGCGGTAGCGGGTCTGGGCGAAGGAGTCGCCCTTCCGGAAGCCGAACGCCGTCGCCGGGCGGACGCGGAAGACCAACGCCGTGCCCGCCGCGTGGTGAAAGAGCCCGTCGCGGACGTCGAAGTGCCAGTCGGCGCCGTACTTCGTCTCGTACACGTCGGCGACGCGGCGCAGCGCGGCGGCGTCGCGCACCCGCTCCGCCTCGCCCTCGACCACCACGTCCAGGCCCGCGCCCAGCGCGTTCTCCCCGGTGGTCAGCACGCAGCGGGCGTTCGAGGCGAGGTTGTGCGCCTTGCGCTCCTCGGGGCCCGTGCAGAACCACAGCGCCTCGTCCACCCAGACCGCGATCAGCGGCGTGACGTGCGGCCGCCCGCCCGGGCGGACCGTCGTCAGCCAGTACACCTCCGCCTCGGCCAGCCGCGCCCGGGCCTCGCCCCACGGCGTGGCCGCCGCGTCCGGCGTGCTGTACCGCTCGTCCAGGTCCACCACGGGTTGTGCGCGTTGTGCGTTCGGCATCGCCGCTCCTCCAGTTGCGTCTCCGTCACCGGGTAGACCACGACCGGCCCGGAAAGTCATCGCCGGGCGCCCCGGGCGCCGGTTGACTTCAACCCCGGTTGAGGTTGCAGGGTCGTTGCCATGACCGACCACGACAAGCGCGACGCGCTGCGCGGACTCCTCGACAGGGCCGAGATCACCGATCTGGTGGACCGGTACCTGCGCTCGCTCGACGAGCGCGACGCCTTCGACGAGGAGTGGGCGCGCTCGCTCGCGACCGAGGACGTCCGCTCGGAGACCCCGGTGGGCCCGGCCCAGGGGCGGAGCGCCCTCGCCCAGCACACCCAGGGCGCGCTCGCGCAGTTCGCCCGCACCCAGCACGTGGGCGCCAACCCCGTCATCGAGCTGTCCGGCGACGCGGCCACCGTGCGGCTCAACGCCCTCATGACCCACATCCACCCCGACGAGCTGCACGAACGCCTCGGGGAGCGCTTCATCGTCGGCGGCGTGATCGAGGGCGGGCTGGCGCGGACCGAGGAGGGGTGGCGCTTCCGGCGGATCACCATCCGGGTGGTGTGGACCGACGGGCACCCGCCACTGCGCCCCGGCGGGATCGACCCCGGCCAGGCGCGTGGGGCGTGACCGCCGCGCTCAAGGGACGCCGTCGGCACGCCTTGGCCCCGGGACTGACGCCTCAGCGCTGGCGCGGCGCCGGGCCGTGCTCGGGGTCGACGAAGTAGCTGTCGTGGCGGATCAGGAACTCCCGGAACTCCTCGTCCCCGCGCTGTGCCATCTCCGCCACGCGCTCGAAGTACTCCTCGCGCGGCGCGCCGGGGGAGAAGAGCAGCAGCATCGACGACGGCTCGTCGGAGTCGTTCCTGAACGCATGCAGCCCGCCGACCGGCACGTACAGGAAGTCGCCCTGGCGGGCGGTGACCCAGCGCTCGCCGTCGAAGAGCGACACCTCACCGGAGAGGACGAAGAACGACTCCGAGATCGTCTTGTGGAAGTGGGTGCTCGGCCCGGGCGAGCCGGCCGCCATGTCAAGCCGGTAGAGCCCGAACTCGCCGTCCGTCAGCGCGTGGGTGGCGAGGTAGTGGGTGCGGTTGCCCGACGGCGAGCGGAGCTCCGGCTCGGTTCCGGCGGGACGGAAGGTGGCGTTGACCTCGCCCCTCTCGCCGGAGTAGCGGGGTTCCGGGTAGGACATCAGGGACATGGTCGGCGGTCGCCTCCTCGTGGTTCTCCTGATTCCAGTGTGAGTCATGAGCCGACGATCAGCCGCGTCCGCGCCGATCCACACGAGCCGCACCGTGCCGCCGCGAACATCGAGGGCGAACATCGAGGGCGCGGTCTCATCGACGAGCAGTCCACCCCCCTTCGTCGAAGTCAACGGAGTCGGTGGGGACGTGGGGCAGCGCGGACAACGACGTGCCCCGGGGCCGGTTGGTCCGGACCGGGGCACGCCGCCGCTCGGTTGGGTGGCTCTCAGGGCCCCTCGTCCTTGTGGCGGCCCTTCCTCGCCCGCTCCATGGCCTCCTTGGCCCGCTCGCGCATCTCCTGCATGCCGCCGCCGCCCCCGTGCCGCTCGCCTTCCGGCTTCGACTGTCTCCGCTGCTCCCGCTCGCTCCTGGCCTTCCTGGCCCGCTGCTGGAGCTGCTCCGCCTTGTCCCTGAAACGGTCACCCATGCCCATGCGCGTGCTCCTTCCCTCACTCCTCAGCCTGGCACGGGGGCGTATCCCTCGCATGTCGGGCTATTCAGCCCGAGGTGGCAGCAATGGTCGCCGCCGGTCCGGGATGTTCTCGTAGCCGGGCGGTGTGGACGCGGGCTCGCGGTCGAGGAGTTCGAGAGCGAGCTCGACCGCCCGGTCGAGGACGACGTAGCGGCCCTCGGCCCAGTCCAGCGGTGTGCGCTCGGACTCGATGTCGGGCTCGACGCCCCGGTTCTCGATGTCCCACCCGTACTGCGCGAACCACGCCGCGTTCATCGGCACCGTGATGTGCGTGCCGTCGCCCAGCCGGTGGTTGCCGGTGATGCCGACGACGCCGCCCCAGGTGCGGGTGCCGACGACCGGGCCCAGGCCCAGCAGCCGGAACGCCGCCGTGATCATGTCGCCGTCCGAGGACGTCGCCTCGTCCGCCAGCGCCACCACCGGGCCGCGCGGCGCGTCCGAGGCGTACGACACGGGCTGGGCGTTGCGCGTCACGTCCCAGCCGAGGATGGTCCGCGTCAGCTTCTCTATGACCAGCTCGCTGATGTGGCCGCCGGCGTTGCCGCGCACGTCCACGATCAGGGCCTCCCGTGCGAACTCCATCCGCAGGTCGCGGTTGAACTGCGCCCAGCCGGAGCCGCCCATGTCCGGGATGTGCACGTAGCCGCAGCGCCCGCCGCTCAGCTCCCGCACCACGGCGCGGCGCCGCGCCACCCAGTCCTGGTACCGCAGCGGGCGGTCGTTGATCAGCGGCACGACGGCGATGCGGCGCGGTCTCCCGCCGTCGCGTTCCTCGTCGACGAAGGTCAGCTCCACACTGGTGTTGCCGGTCGCCGACAGCAGCGGCCACGGCCCGGCCACCGGGTCCACCGGCCGGCCGCCGACGTGGGTGAGGATCGCGCCCTCCCGCACCCCGGTCCCGGCGAGCGGCGAGCGCGCCTTGGGGTCGGAGGACTCGCCCGGCAGGATGCGCTTGAGCTGCCAGGCGCCGTCCCTGGTGCGGGCGAAGTTGGCGCCGAGCAGGCCGATGGCGCGCTGGTAGTGGCGCGGGCCCTCGTTGCGGCGGGCGGCGGTGACGTAGGCGTGGGAGGTGCCGAGCTCGCCGACGGTCTCGCGCAGCAGGTCGGCGAACTCGCCGGGCGTGGCGACCCGCTCCAGCACCGGCCGGTACTGGTCGAGGACGGCGGGCCAGTCGATCCCGCACATCTTCGGCTCCCAGTAGTGGTCGCGGACGATCCGCCCGGCCTCCTCGAACGACTGCCGCCACTCGGAGCACGGGTCCACGTCGTGGGTGATGCGGCGCATGTCCAGATCGACGGAGGCGTCGCCGTCGTTGCTGTCGGTGGCCGGGATGGCGCGCAGGTCGCCGTCCTCGGAGACGACGAGGCGGGTGCCGTCCCCGCTGGCCGTGAACCAGTCGACGTGGTGGGCGAGTTCGGTCCGCTTGGACTTGGTCAGGTCGAAGTACTCCAGGGTCGGCCTGCCGCTGGTGTCGTCGGGGTTGGCGAAGGTCTCTCCGAGCGCGCCGGAGATCGGCCAGCGCAGCCACACCAGGCCGCCGCCGCTGACGGGGTGCAGGGAGGAGTACTTCGACGCCGAGACGGGGAACGGCACGACCCGGCTGCTCAGGCCCTCGGCCTCCACCAGCACCGAGCTCTCGCTCGGGCCCTCGCCGCCGCCTTCCGGCGCCTCGACGGGATCGAGCCCGCCGGCGGCCGGGCGGCCCTCGGGCGTGATGGCGAAGGGCGAGCGGGTGGCGGAGGAGAGCGGCACCAGGTAGGGGCGGCAGCCGAGGGGGAAGGACAGGTCGCCGGTGTGGACGTCGTAGACCGGGTCGAAGCCGCGCCAGGAGAGGAACGCCAGGTAGCGGCCGTCCCGCGTGAAGACGGGCTCCTCGTCCTCGAAACGCCCGTCGGTCACGTCGAGGATGGCCCGGGGCTGCTCCTGGTCCCGCTCGTCGTCGGCGAGGCGGGCGATCTTGATCTGGCTGAGGTAACGCCCGATCCCGGGGTGCGCCCACGCCAGCCACGCCGAGTCCGGCGAGAACGCGAGGTCACGGACGGGCCCGTTGACGGAACGGACCACCTCGGTGACGGCGGGAAGGACCCGCGGTCCGGACGGCGCCTCGGCCCCGGCGCCCTCGCCGCCAACGTCGGCCGTGACGCCGCCCGAGGCGGACGTCGCGGCATGCGTGCCGGCGTCCTCCGGCGGCGCGGCCGGGCCCGCGTCGGCGTCGGCTGCCTCGCCTGGTTCGCCTGCGGCGCCGCGCCCGACCTCGGCCGGTCCCGCGTCGGTCTCGCCGGGCGCCTCGTCTCCGGCGGCGTGTCCCGGCTTTGCCGGGCTCGCCGGTCCGGCGGGCGGCTCCGTGTTCCCCGCCGGACCCCTCGTGTCCGTCCGCTCGCGGCTGACGGCCCCGCCGCCGGCCGCCGCCGAAGGCGGCGAGGCCGCGCCGGGCTCACCGGTGTCCGCGCCGCGCGAGCGCTCCGCGCCCGTCGTGGCGTCCCCGGCCCCGGCCTCCGCCTCGGCCCCGGCCTCCGCCTCTGCCTCCGACTCCGCCGGAGGCAGAGGCACACGCACCACCAGCAGGCGGCCGTCGTGCGAGGCGACGGCCAGCGTCCGTCCGTCGGGCGAGGCGGCCATCTCGCGGACGCGCCCGAGCTGGCCGGACGCCAGGCGGACGGGATCCTGGCCGCCGCTGGCGCGCGGCAGGTACGCGATCTCGATGGCGTCCTCGCCCTCCGCGTCCGTGAGATATGCCACACGCCCGGTGTCGCCGAGCATCACGGGCTCGCGCACCCGCACCCCCGGCGTCACCGCGAGCGCCCGCGCGGGCCCGTCGCGGTGGGCCAGCCAGTACAGGCCGCCGCGCACGCACACCGCGCTGGCGCGGCCCGTCGTGTCCACCGCCAGGTCGTCCACGTGCCGGGCGGCGGGGACCTGGTACGTACGCCGCCCCGCGCGAGGACCGCCCAGCCGGATCGGGAGGCGGCGGGGCGTGGAGCGGGGGCCGAGGTCCTCGGCCAGCCACAGCTCGCCGGCGCACTGGTAGATCACCCGCCGCCCGTCGGTGGCGGCGTTGCGGGCGTAGAACGCGTCGTGGTCGGTGTGCCGCCACAGATCCGAACCGTCGGGGCGGCAGGAGTAGAGGTTGCCGACCCCCTCGTGGTCGGAGAGGAACGCTATGCGGTCGCCCACGAACATCGGCGAGTCGATGTGCCCGCCGAGGCCGGGCAGCAGCCGTCCGCCCCCGCCCTGCCCGTACAGCCACAGCTTGCCCATGCCGCCGCCCCGGTACCGCTTCCACGCGGCCGGCTCGTGCGGCGCCTTCGCCGTCAGCAGCAGCGTGCGGCGTTCGCCACCGCTCCCGCTGACCGTGATGTCGGCCACCGGGCCCCAGGGCAGGCGTTCGCCCGGGCCGCCCGCCATGGGCAGGCTGTAAGCGAGGTTGAAGTGGGAGAACGGCTGGTCATGGGAGCTGACGGCCAGGATGCGGCTCTCGCGCGACCCCTCCTCGGGGGTCCAGCCGCAGACCCGGGTGTCGGAGGAGCCCCAGTGCGTCAGCTGCCGCGCCGGGCCGCCGTCCACGGGGGCGAGGTAGATCTCCGGGTCCAGGGTGCGCCAGCTCACGAACGCGATGTGGCGGCCGTCGGGGGAGAAGCGGGGGGTGGCCATGCGGGTGCGGTCCACCGTCAGCCGCCAGGCCCTCACCGGACCCCGCTCGCCGGCCCCCGGCAGCGGCGCCAGCCACAGGTCGTCCTCGGAGACGAAGCACAGAAGTTCACCGAAGAGATGCGGGAAGCGTAGGTACCCGTCAGACTCGTAGCGTTGGCTGGGGGCCTCGGGGGAGTCGGCAGATGTGTTGAGTGTGTCGCTCACCGTTCCCATGCTTCGCCCTGGGGCGGGGTGACGGCAAGCCACTAGGAGTAGCTCCTGTGATGTGAATCACATTTGCGCATACTCGCTCACCCTTCGAGCCGCGCCCGGCGTCTCGTGGCATGAACTGACACATAAGACTGCCGTCATTTCAAATCGTCCAAACCTCTTCAACGCCCTTTCACACCGGACAGGAGAACCTGCCCCGTGGCTACGTTCTTGTACAAACTCGGTCGCCTGTGCTTCCGGCGCCGCTGGTGGGTGGCGCTGCTCTGGGTAGCCCTGCTCTTCGGCATCGGCACCGCGGCCTCGTCGGCCGGGGAAGCCCCGCCCGACGAGTTCTCGCTGCCCGGCACGGAATCACAAGAGGCCCTTGACCGCCTCGAGGAATCGTTCCCGCAGGCCAACGCGGAAGCGGTGGAGACCACCATCGTCTTCCAGGCCCCGCAGGGCGAGGAACTGACCAGTCCCGACAACCAGAGCGCTCTCGAGAGCACACTCGCCGCCCTCGGCGACGTCGACAAGACGCTTGAGATCTCCGACCCCTTCGCCGACGGCAACAGCGGCGTCAGCGAGGACGGCACGACGGCGTACGCGATCGCCTCGTACGACATCACCTGGGGCGAGGTCACCGAGGAGATGACCGAGCAGTTCAACGCCGCCGCCGAGCAGGGCGAGGAGGCCGGCCTGACGATCGAGTCCAGCGGTGAGATCGCCGAGCCCGAGGAGGAGCCCGCCGGGGCCGAGGCCATCGGTATCGGCGTGGCCCTGGTTGTGCTCATCATCACCTTCGGCTCGCTGGTCGCGGCCGGGCTGCCGCTGATCACCGCGCTGATCGGCGTCATGGCCGGCACGCTGGGCATCGCCGCCCTGGCCACGACCCTCGGCCTCTCCGCGACCACCGGCATCCTGGCGACGATGATCGGCCTCGCGGTCGGCATCGACTACGCCCTGTTCATCGCCTCCCGCTACCGCGCGGAGCTGATGGCGGGTCACAGCCGCGAGGAGGCCGCGGGCCGGGCCGTCGGCACCGCCGGCTCCGCCGTCGTCTTCGCGGGCCTGACCGTCATCATCGCGCTGGCGGGCCTGGCCGTGGTCAACGTGCCGCTGCTGACCAAGATGGGCATGGCCGCGGCCGCGCAGGTGGCGCTCGCCGTGGTGATCGCCCTCACCCTGGTCCCGGCGGCGATGGGGATCATCGGCAAGCGGATCTTCGGGCGGCGCTCGCGCAAGCAGAACCCGGAGACCGGCGTGCCCGTGACCTTCCCCGGCGCGTTCAGCAAGGGCCGCAAGGAGAACATGGGCACCCGCTGGTCGCGCGGCGTGCTGCGGCGGCCCGGCGTGGTGCTGGTCCTCTCGATCGTCGGACTCGGCGCGCTGGCGGCCCCCGTCAGCAACATGGAGCTGGGCATACCCGACGCCGGCATGCGGAACGAGGACACCACCGCCCGCCAGGCGTACGACATGCTCAGCGAGGGCTTCGGGCCCGGCTTCAACGGCCGTCTCATGCTCGTCGTCGAGGGTGACGACCGGACCGAGACGGAGGCCGCCGTCGAGCAGGTCAGCAACGAGCTGTCCAGCATGGACGGCATCGCGCAGGTCGCGCCGGCCGGGCCGGACAGCTACAACGACGACGGCACGGTGGCGCAGCTGTTCGCCTTCCCGACCACGGGCCCGGCGGACCACGACACCACCACGCTCGTCGAGCACATCCGCGACGTCGTCGCGTCCACCGTGGAGCAGGACACCAACGCCGAGGTGCTGGTCGCGGGCCTGACCGCCAGCAACATCGACTTCTCCGAGGTCATGAACGACGCCCTGGTGCCGTACCTGGCCCTCGTCGTCGGCCTGGCGTTCATCCTGCTGATCCTGGTCTTCCGCTCCATCCTGGTGCCGCTGAAGGCCGCGCTCGGCTTCCTGCTGTCCGTGCTGGGCGCGCTCGGCGCCGTCGTGCTGGTCTTCCAGGAGGGCATCGGCGCGGAGCTGATCGGCGTCGAGGAGACCGGGCCGATCATGAGCATGATGCCGATCTTCATGGTCGGCGTGATCTTCGGCCTGGCGATGGACTACGAGGTGTTCCTGGTGACGCGGATGCGCGAGGCGCACGTCCACGGCGAGGACTCCAAGCAGTCCGTGATCACCGGCTTCAACCTCAACGCCCGGGTCGTCACGGCCGCCGCGATCATCATGATCAGCGTCTTCGCCGGCTTCGCCATCGTCTCCACGGAGTCGATGGTCAAGATGATCGGCCTGGGCCTGGCCACGGCGGTCCTGCTCGACGCCTTCGTCGTCCGGATGACGATCGTCCCGGCGGTGATGGGCCTGATCGGCGAGCGGGCCTGGTCGCTGCCGAGGTGGCTCGACAAGATGCTGCCGAACGTCGACGTCGAGGGCGAGTCCCTGGAGCGGTACCTGGAGGCGCAGGGCCGAGGGCGCCCCACGGCGGAGCAGCGCGAGCGCCAGCCCGAGCCGGTGGGCTGACGCCCTGCCCTGACGGCTTATTCGCCACGACCCGCGCCCCCCGCGCGCCCACCAGGCGCGCGGGGGGCGCGGTGCGTCGGAGGTCTCGTGCCGCGAGGTGGGTGTGGTGAGAGTCGCAGGCTCTTGCACATCACTTGCAATAGGGTTTAATTGTCGAACGTGCACGTTCCTGACGGATTCCTCAACGCCCCCGTGTCGCTGGCCACCGGCGCCGTCGCGGCCGGCGCCGTGGCGGTCTGCCTGCGCGGCGCGCGTCACGAGCTGGGCGAGCGCACGGCCCCGCTGGCGGGCCTGGTCGCGGCGTTCGTCTTCGCCGTCCAGATGCTCAACTTCCCCGTCGCCGCCGGGACCAGCGGTCACCTGCTGGGCGGCGCGCTCGCCGCGATCCTCGTCGGCCCCTGTACGGGCGTGCTCTGTCTGGCCGTGGTGCTGCTGATGCAGGCGCTGCTCTTCGCGGACGGCGGGCTGAGCGCACTCGGCACGAACATCACGCTCATGGGCGTCGTCACCGTCGTCGTCGGCTACGCCGTCTTCCGTGCGCTGCTGCGCGTGCTGCCGGGCGGCGCGGTGAGCGTGGCGACGTTCGCCGCCGCGCTGGTGTCGGTGCCCGCGTCGGCGATCGCCTTCACCGGCCTGTACGCGGTCGGCGGCACCGCCGACGTCTCCCTCGGGCGGGTCTTCGCCGCCATGACGGGCGTGCACGTGCTCATCGGCATCGGCGAGGCGATCATCACCACCGCCACGGTCGGCGCGGTCCTCGCGGTGCGGCCGGACCTCGTGCACGGGGTGCGGGACGTCGCGCGCCCTGCGCTGGTGATACGCGGGGGCGCGGGTGCGGGCGCCGCGCGCCCGGCGCCGGGGCCCGGCCCGGATTCCCGGCCCCGGCCCCGGCCCGGAGAGCCCGCGCCCTCCGGGGCGGCCCCCGGCGCATCCCAGCGCTCCCAGCGCTCCCAGCGCTCCCAGCGCTCCCAGCGCTCGCTGCGCCCGCTCTGGCTCGGCGGCCTCGCGGTCACCGTGGTCTGCGCGACCTTCGTCAGCTTCTACGCCTCCGCCGAGCCGGACGGCCTGGAGAAGGTCGCCACGGACGAGGGCATCGCGGAGGAGGCCCGCGAGCACGACCTGGCCGACTCGCCGCTGGCGGACTACGGCGTCGAGGACGTGGACAACGAACGCCTCTCCATCGCGCTGGCGGGCTCGGCGGGCGTCGCGGTCACCCTCGCCGTCGGCTCCGGCGTCTTCCTGACCCTCCGCCGTCGCCGCCACGACGAGACGACGCCCGACCGTGTCTGAGTCCCCCGCCCGCCCGCCCCACACCGGGGGCTCCGCCCCCGAAGCCCCGGCCGCCCACACCACGGCACCCCACCCGGGGGTGAGGGCCGTCACCGAGCCCCGGGCGGGTGGCCGGCACTCCCTCACCGACCGCGTCTACCGGGACGCGCGGACGCCGATCCACGCGCTGCCCGCCCACTGCAAGATCCTCGCCCTCCTCACCTTCGTCCTCCTCGTCGTCGCCACCCCCCGCGAGGCCTTCTGGGCCTTCGCCCTGTACGCGGCCCTCCTGGCCGTCGTGGCGGCAGCCGCCCGCGTCCCCCCGGCGTTCCTCGCACGCCGCATGCTGATCGAGGTCCCCTTCCTCGCCTTCGCCCTCCTCCTCCCCTTCGTCGCCGAGGACCCGCGCACCACCGTCCTGTCGCTCTCCCTCAGCGAGTCCGGGCTCTGGGGCGCCTGGAACATCCTTGCCAAGGGCACCCTCGGTGTCGCCGCCTCGCTCCTCCTCGCCGCCACCACCGAGATACGCGACCTCCTCCTCGGCCTGCGCCGCCTCCGCCTGCCGCAACTCCTCGTGCAGATCGCGGCGTTCATGGTGCGGTACGCCGACGTCATCACCGGCGAGCTGCGCCGCATGCGCATCGCCCGCGAGTCCCGGGGCTTCACCGCGCGCGGGCCACGCCACTGGGGCGTGCTGGCCAAGACCGCGGGCGCGCTCTTCATCCGCACCTACGAGCGCGGCGAGCGCGTCCACCTCGCCATGCTCAGCCGCGGCTACGCCGGCACGATGCCGGTCATCGACGAGCTGTCCGCGACCCGCGCCCAGTGGGCCCTGGCCGCCGCCCTGCCCTCCGCCGGCCTCCTCGTCTGTGTGATGGCATGGACGCTATGAACGGCAGCGCCAACAGCACCAACAGCACCAGCAGCACCAACAGCCTTGAGGTCTCCGGCCTCGCGTACGCCTACCCCGACGGCCACCAGGCCCTCTTCGGCGTCGACCTGACCATCCCGCGCGGCGAGCGCGTGGCCCTCCTCGGCCCCAACGGCGCGGGCAAGACGACCCTCGTGCTGCACCTGAACGGCATCCTCACGCCGGGCGCGGGCACCGTGCGCGTGGGCGGGCTGACCGTCGGCAAGGACACCCTCGCCGAGGTGCGGCGGCGCGTCGGCATCGTCTTCCAGGACCCCGACGACCAGCTGTTCATGCCCACCGTCCGCGAGGACGTGGCGTTCGGCCCCGCCAACGCCGGGCTGCGCGGCGCGGAGTTGGAGGCGCGCGTGGCGCGGGCGCTGGACCGCGTCGGCATGGCGGAGTACGCCGACCGGCCGCCCCATCACCTCTCCTTTGGGCAGCGCCGACGGGTCGCCGTGGCGACGGTGCTGGTCATGGAGCCGGAGATCCTGGTTCTCGACGAGCCCTCGGCCAACCTCGACCCGGCGGCCCGCCGCGAACTCGCGGACATCCTGCTCTCCTTGGACCTGACGCTGCTGATGGTCACGCACGACCTGCCGTACGCGCTTCAGCTCTGCCCGCGCTCGGTCATCCTCAGCGACGGCGTCATAGCGGCGGACGCGCCCACGCCCGAACTTTTCGCGGACGAGACGCTGCTGGCCCGCCACCGCCTGGAACTCCCGTACGGCTTCGCGGTGGGCTGACCCCTGACACGGCGCTCAACCCCGGGTGGTGACGACGGCGCTCAACCCCGGGTGGGGTGCCGGGGCGTGGGCGGCAAACGGGGTCCGGGGCGGAGCCCCGA
>NZ_JBQQCA010000066.1:0-35337 GCF_052246635.1 Streptomyces sp. 6N223
GCCCTTGCGGCTCCGCCCCCGGGCCCCCGCATGCGGCGGAGCCGCAAGGGCCCCGCCCACCCACCGGCCGGGCTATGCCGTGTGGTAGGCGTCGATGATGGTCTGGGTCGTGGCGTTGCCGTTGCCGTCCTCGACCGTCGCGCGGAACGACACGCTGCCGCCCGCGGCCGGGTTGGTGACCTCGACGGCGCCGCCGTCGACCGGCGCGTCCTCCCACGTCTCGCCGCCGTCGTACGACACCTCGACGGCGACGGTCGGGGCGTCGGCGTACTCCGAGGCCTGCACGGTGACCGGCACGCTCACGGTCTCGCCGGCCGGGCTGGTGCTGTCGAGCGCCAGCTCGGGGGCGTACCGCACCGCGGCCGCCGGCAGGACGGCGGTCTCGCCCTCCGCCGGGGCGGCGGAGGTGAAGGTGTACGAGGCGGTGACCTGGGTGGTCACGTTCGCCGCCATGCCCTCGCGGCCGACGGTGGTGACCAGCTCGTAGGTCGCCTCGTCCGCCGGGACCTCGAACTCCACCCAGTCGATGACGTCCTCGGCCGTGGCGAACTCCTCGCCGTCGCGGTAGAGCGTCGTGGACGCGGTGGACATGTCGTAGAGGCTGTCGCCGCCGTGCCCGGCGCCGTCCGCGAAGGGGGAGATCCAGCCGTAGATGGTGTTGCCCTCGCGGAACAGCGCGCCGTCCTGCTCGCTGACCTGCGGGCCGAAGACGCCGACGTTGTACGTCTCCCGGTACCGCTTGCCCGGCTCGTACGCCGTGAGGTCGCCGAAGTAGTACGCCTCGTCGCCGGCGTCGGGCCCGGACTGGAAGAAGTCCAAGGCCCACTCGGTGGAGGCGGCCTCGACGAACACCTGGTCGGTGCGCGGCACGGGCTCGTAGGTGGCGCTGGCCATGCCGCTCAGGCCGTCCCACACCATGAGGGCGCCCTCCCGGTCCTCCAGCGAGGCGCCGAGGCCGGTGGTGACGCGCGCGAGCTGCGAGCGCTTCACGTTCTTGGTCAGGCCGGTGTAGAAGGCGCCCTCGTTGAGGTCGGCCGCATGGTACTCGCGGTTGGTGCCCTCCTGCTGCCAGGCGGCGCTCACCGAGGAGTTCGTCGTCCAGCCCTCGCGCACGCCGCCGATCTGGGCGGTGTGCATGCCCTCGGGCAGCACGCCGGCGAAGAAGGCGATGCCGTACCCGGTCTCCTCCGTGTAGGTGTCGAAGGACAGGTTCAGGTCGGCCACGGCGTCAACGCCGGCCACGGTGACGTCGATCGGCGCGGCGTCGCGGGCGTCGACGGTGACGGTGGTGTCCTCGGTGAGTGACAGGTCCGGATGCACCAGCCAGTCGATGCCGAGGGTCTCCTCGCCGTCCGCCGAGGTGGTGAAGAAGCTGGCGTCCAGCACGTACTCGCCGGCCGGGAGGCGGGTGGTGCCCCCCGGGCCCAGGTCGTGGAGCTCGAAGGTCTCCACGTTGAACGCCGTGGCGTACCACTCGTCGTCCGTCGGGGCGTCGCCGTCGCGGTCGATGCCCTCGACGGTCAGGTCGTAGCTCTCGACCTCCCGCTCGACGGCGCCGACGGTTCGGACGGTCTGGCCGCCCTCGGCGCCGGTGGCGGTGATGGCCAGGGAGAAGGAGCCGTCGCTGCTCGGCACGGTGGTGTCGGCGGTGACGTCGACGGTGGCGGTGCCGCCGGCCGGGACGGTGACCTGGTCCGCGCCGAGGGTGAACGTTCCTTCGGGGGCCGGGTTGCCCTGCGGGTTGGTGGCGGTGGCGGCCAGGTCGAGGGTGACGTCGGTCTCGCCGAGGTTGCGGTAGGTCAGCTCGCGGGTGACGGGCTCGTCGTCGCCGTGCGGCCATTCGGCGAGGCCGAAGTTCAGCGAGGTGGGCTCGGCGATGACGGTCTGGTCCAGGGCGGCGGGCACGTCGATGCGGCCGGTGCCCTGCTGGTGCGCGGTCAGCTCCTCGTTCGGCTGCGTGGAGCCGGTCAGCGCGCCCTTGATCTCCTCGCCGCCCCACTCCGGGTGGGCCTGGGCGAGGATCGCGGCGGCGCCGGCCGTGTGCGGCGTGGCCATGGAGGTGCCGGAGATCGCGACGTAGCCCTCGGCGACGGGGGCGCCCTCCTCGGCGATGATGCTGCCGGGCGAGGCCGCGGCGCCGATGTCGACGCCGGGGGCCGTGACGTCCGGCTTCACCGCGCCGTCGCCCAGGCGCGGGCCGACGGAGGAGAAGTCGGCGATCTGGTCCTGCTTGTCGACCGCGCCCACGGTGAGGGCGGCGTCGGCGGAGCCGGGGGACCCGATGGTGCCCGGGGCGGGGCCGTCGTTCCCGGCCGCGACGACGAAGAGGGAGTCGGTCTCGGCGGAGAGGGTGTTGATGGCCTCCTCCAGCGGGTCGATCTCCGTGGTGTCGTAGTCGCCGAGGCTCATGTTGATGACGTCGGCGCCCTGCTCGACGGCCCACTCCATGCCGGCCAGGACCCAGGAGGTCTCGCCGTAGCCGTCGTTCCCGAGGACCTTGGCGTTGATCAGGTCCGCGCCGGGGGCGACGCCGGTGTAGTCGCCGCCGGAGTGGGCGCCGGTGCCGGCGGCGATGGAGGCGACGTGGGTGCCGTGGCCGTACCGGTCGCCGGTGCCGGGAGCGGTGGTGAAGTTCTGCTCGGCCACGACCTTGCCGGAGACGTTCTCGTGGTCGGGTGTGATGCCGGTGTCGACGATGGCGATGGTGGTGCCGGTGCCGTCGAACCCGGCGTCCCAGGCCTGCGGGGCGCCGATCTGCGGCACGGAGTCGGCGAGCGTCGCCTGGACGACGGCGTCCAGCGTGATGGTGGCGACGCCGGGCGCGGCGGCCGTCCTGCCCCTCCGAGGCTGGGTGAACGCCTCCCAGGTGGCGGCGGCGTCATCGGCGGCGACGGTCAGCGCCTCGCCGTTGATCGACGAGAACGCGCCGGTGACCTCGGGCGCGGCGTTCTCGGCGCCCTCGTCCGCGAACAGCCCGGCGCGGGTGTCGGCCGCGTCGGCCTCCTCGTCGTAGGTGACGATGACGGGCACGCCGTTGGCGGCGTCGTACTGCTCGCGGCTGAGCTCGGTGACGTCGAACAGGCGGCGGTCGACGGTGCCGTCCGCGATGAGCTGCTGGGCGTCGCGCGGGACGACGTAGGTGGCGCCCTCGCTCTCCAGCACCTGGACCGGTATGCGCTCCCGTCCTGAGGCGCGTATGAGCCCGGTGACCTCGCCCTGGCCGTCGAGGACGACCTTGTCGCCGGTGATGAGCGTGACCTGGCGTGCGCCCGCGCCCGCCTCGCGGGCGGCGTCGGCGCCGGGCTGGGTCTCCTGGGCGACGGTGGGCGCGGTGGCGGCCGCCGTCAGCGCGGCGGCCATGGCCACCGTGGTGGCGGCCATGGCCGTGCGCCGTGGATTCGGTTTTCTCCTCATGACGGTTAAGACCGCGCTTCGGCCGGGTTACGTGGCACGCGACAGGTGAAGAATCCGTGCAGCTTTGTGAGCCGCACACGCCCCTTGCCCCTTGCCCACTCACCCCGCCCCCAGGTGGGGCGCCGTTCAGCGCGGGTTCAGGTGCGCGCTGCGAGGATGGTGAGCATGCGCGTGCTGGTCGTCGAAGACGAGAAGCCGCTGGCCGCCGGGCTCCGCGAGGGTCTGGAGGCCGAGGGCTTCGCCGTGGACGTGGCCCATGACGGAGTCGACGGCCTGTGGATGGCGCGGGAGTACGCCTACGACGCGATCGTGCTGGACATCATGCTGCCCGGCCTGAACGGCTACAAGGTGTGCGCCGCCCTGCGCGAGGAGGGCATCTGGACGCCGGTCCTGATCCTCACCGCCAAGGAGGGCGAGTGGGACGAGGCCGAGGGCCTGGACGTCGGCGCGGACGACTACGTGACCAAGCCCTTCTCCTCTGTCGTGCTGATGGCGCGGCTGCGCGCGCTGCTGCGCCGGGGCGCCCAGCGGCGGCCGGCGGTGCTGCGGGCCGGACCGCTGCGCCTGGACCCGGCGACGCGGCGCGTGTGGCGGGACGAGAGGGACGGAGAGGCGGAGATCGCGTGCACCGCCCGGGAGGTCGCGCTGCTGGAGTTCCTGCTGCGCCACGCCGGGGAGGTGGTCTCCAAGCGGGAGATTCTGGAGCACGTGTGGGACGCCGACTTCGAGGGTGACCCGAACATCATCGAGGTGTACGTGCGGCGGCTGCGCGCCAAGGTCGGCCGGGAGGCGATCGAGACCATCCGGGGGGCCGGATACCGGCTGGTGGCCGGCGATGGGTGACCGGCTCCCCTGGTTCCGCACCGTCCGGGTGCGTTCCACCGCCGTGACGGTCCTGGTGGTGGCGGTGGCGCTGATCGCAGGGGCGCTGGCGCTGGTGGCCGCGCTGCGGTCCTCGCTCACCGAGGAGGTGCGCGAGGACGCCGGGGAACGGGCCCAGCGCGTCGCGGCCCAGGTGGCGACGGAGGGCGTCGGCAGGCTGCCGGAGCTGCCCGTGGGCGTGCCCGACGAGGAGCTGGTGCAGATCCTGAACGCCCACGGCCGAGTGGTGGCCGCCAGCGACAACGCGGCGGGCCTGCCCGCCGTGGCCCACCTGGCCCCCGGCGAGTCCGAGCAACTCCCCTCGCCGCTGGAGGAGGACGACGACGAGTTCGTGGTCGTGGCCGCCGGCACACCCGACGGCCGCTACACGGTGCTCGCCGGCCACGCCCTGGTCGACGTGCTGGAGTCGACGCAGCTCGTCGTCAGGCTGCTGGCGTTCGGGCTGTCGGCGTTGCTGGTGCTGGTGGCCCTGGTGACGTGGAAGGGGGTGGGCCGGGCCCTGGCGCCGGTGGACGCCGTCCGCGCCGAGGTGGAGGAGATCTCCGCGGCCGAGCTGCACCGGCGGGTGCCCGAGCCGCCCGGCGGCGACGAGATCACGCGCCTGGCCGCCACGATGAACCGGATGCTGGGCCGGCTGGAGGCCGCCCAGCGCAGCCAGCGGCGTTTCATCTCCGACGCCTCGCACGAACTGCGCTCGCCCGTCGCGGCCATCCGCCAGCACGCCGAGGTCGCGCTCGCCCACCCCGAGCGGACGACGCCGGCCGAGCTGGCCGGCACGGTGCTGGCCGAGGACGTGCGGATGCAGCACCTGGTGGCGGACCTGCTGTTGCTGGCCAGGGCGGACGAGCGGACGCTGCGGCTGCGGCGCCGCCCGGTCGACCTGGACGACCTGGTGCTGGCGGAGGCCCGTCGCCTCCGCACCACCACCGGCCTGCGGATCGACACCGCCGCCGTCTCCGCCGGGCGGGTGGACGGCGACGAGGCCGGGCTCCAGCGGCTCCTGCGCAACCTGTGCGACAACGCCGCGCGCCACGCCCGCTCCCGCGTCGCGCTGACGCTGGTGGAGCGGGGGAGCGAGGTGCTGCTGCGGATCGACGACGACGGGCCGGGCATTCCGGAGGGCGAACGCGAGCGGGTGCTGGAGCGTTTCGTGCGCCTGGACGACGCGCGGGCGCGGGACCACGGCGGCAGCGGCCTGGGCCTGGCCATCGTCGCCGAGCTGGTCGCGGCTCACGGCGGCGCCCTGACGATCACCGACAGCCCGGGGCTGGGAGGAGCCCGGGTCGAGGTCACCCTGCCCCGGGGCGCCGACGGCTGAGGTTCGGTGAGACGCGTTCGGTGTGACGTTCAGCGTGGGTTCAGGGGGTGCGCGCCAGCATGGGAGGCGAGGAGGAAGGGAGCACCCATCATGAACCGCAGAAGCAAGTGGATCGTCGGCGCGGCGGCCGTGGCCGCCCTCGCGGGCGGTGGCGGCGGCATAGCCATGGCCGGGGCCTCGGGCGACGACGACGAGCCGCCCATCACGGGCACGGAGTTGGAACGCGCCAGCGAGGCCGCGCTCGACTTCACCGGCGAGGGCAAGGTCACCGACACGGAGGCCGGCGACGAGGACGCCTCCTACGAGGTCGAGGTCACGCTCGACGACGGCAAGCAGACCGATGTCCACCTCGACGAGGACTTCCACGTCCTGAACGCCGAGACGGACATCGGCGAGGACGACGAGGGCCCGGAGGAGGACGAGTAGCCGGCGCTTTCCCACCGACCCCGGCCCCTGGATGTGGGCGGCCGGGGTCCGGGGGCTCAAGCCCCCGGCACGCAACGCGCGCCTCAGGCGAACGCCGCCATCGCGGCGTAGGCGAGGGCCGCCAGGCCCGCCGTCGCGGGCAGCGTGAGCAGCCAGCCGAGGAGGACGGTGCGCGCCACCCCCCACCGCACCGTGGTGAAGCGGCGCGTCGCCCCCACGCCCATGATCGACCCGCCCAGCACGTGCGTCGTGGAGACGGGCGCGTTCGCGAGGTACGTCGCGGCGTACAGCACGCCCGCCGAGGCCGACTCGGCGGCGAATCCGCGCGGCGGGTCGAGCGCGATGACGCGACGGCCGAGGGTCCGCATGACGCGCCAGCCGCCGGCGTAGGTGCCGAGCGCCAGCGCCGCCGCGCAGGCGACCCGCACCCACACCGGGACGTCCGTGCCCTCCGCCTCCACGTCGGCGACGATCAACGCCATCACCACCACGCCCATCGTCTTCTGCGCGTCCTGCAGCCCGTGGCCGAGCGCCATGCCCGCCGTCGAGACGGTCTGGGCGATGCGGAAGCCGTGCTGCGCGCTGCGCGGGCTGGCGTTCCGGAAGAGCCACAGGATCGCCAGCATCGCGGCGTAGCCGAGGGCGAGGCCGGCGAGGGGGGCGACGGCCATCGGGATGACGATCTTGGTGAGCACGCCGTCCCAGTGGACGGTGGCGGCCGCGGCGAGGGCGGCGCCCAGCAGCCCGCCGAGGAGGGCGTGGGTGGAGGACGAGGGCAGGCTGGTGCGCCAGACCAGCAGGTTCCAGGCGACCGCGCCCAGCAGCGCGGCGAAGAGGAGGAGCATGCCGTGCTCGCCGGGGCCGTCGGGGACGACGATCAGGTCCTCGGTGACGGTGTCGGCCACGCTCGTGCCGAGGAAGGCGCCGGCGAGATTCATGAACGCCGCCAGGGCCAGCGCCACGCGCGGGGTGAGCGCGCGGGTGGAGACGGAGGTGCTGATCGCGCCCGCGGAGTCGTGGAAGCCGTTGGTGGAGGTGAAGAAGAGCGCGGTGGCGATGACGATGGTGAGGGCGAGCGTGTCCACTGTGGCGGATGGCCTCAGGATTCCTTGACCACGATGGACTCGACGGTGTTGGCGACGTGCTCGAACGCGTCGGCCGCCTCCTCCAGCACGTCCACGACCTGCTTGAGCTTCATGACCTCCAGCGTGGGATAGGTGCCGTTGAAGAGGTGGGCGAGGAGGCGGCGGTGGATCTGGTCGGCCTGGTTCTCCAGGCGGTTGACCTCGATCCAGTACTCGGTGAGGTGCCGCATGGTCCGCAGGTGCGGCATGGCCTCCGCCGTCAGCTCGGCCGCCCGGCCCAGGACCTCGATCTGCTCGGCCACGCCCTTGGGCAGCTCGTCGATCTCGTAGAGGACGACGAGGTCGACGGCCTCCTCCATGAAGTCCATGACGTCGTCGAGGCGGGAGGCGAGGCGGTAGATGTCCTCGCGGTCGAAGGGGGTGACGAAGGAGGAGTTGAGCTGGTGGAATATGGCGTGGGTGGCGTCGTCCCCGGCGTGTTCGGCGGCGCGCATGCGGTCGGCGATCTCGACGCGCGTAGCGGGGTCGGCGGCGAGGAGCTCCATGAGAAGCTTCGAGCCGGTGAGGAGATTGTCGGCGGCGGCTGCGAAGAGGTCGAAGAAGCTTGTCTCCTGGGGCGTCAGGCGGAAGCGCACTGGAGTTCCTCTGGCGTTCATCAGCGGGTATCACCGCTGATGCTAAGGGCAGAATCCAGCCACTGCTAACCCTTCCGGGTGCACCTCCAGATCACGATTCGGGAGGTCACGACGTGGATGGCCGGTCAGCGATGCCGGTCAGCGATGCCGGTCGGGAGGGCCGGTGGCCGGTCGGTGGCCAGGTCGGGGTCCGGTCAGCGGTTTCCGTTGTAGGGGCCGTAGGGCCCGTCGCTGCTGCTCCACCCGCCACGGCCACGGCCGCCGCCTCCGGTGACCGCGCGGACGGCGGGGCGCACGTCCACCAGGTAGACGATGGTGGCGATCGCACCGATCAGCTTCAGGATCAGCATGCCGGGCACGAACAGGTGCACGGCGACCGTCACACCCAGGATGACCAGCCAGAACGGCTTGGTCTGTTTGTCCGCGGCGCGGAAGGCGTCCTCCCGCTGGAGCGCGGCGTGCACCAGCGCGAACACCGCGAGAATCAGCAGCCCGATGAAGATGAGCCACACGAGTGTGAAGAAGTCGTCCAACAACATGCTCTGTACCGCCCTATCCGAAGCTGACCGTCCCCATCCACGCTACCGGGGCCCTGCCCAAGCGCGTACCCCTTAGAGGAGACCCCCACCCACCCGCCCCGGGCACGCCCCGGGGCGGGAGGCGGGGTGGGGGGGACGGCTCACACGTCGGCTCACGCGTCCTTGGCGTCCGGCTTCGGCGCGGGCTTCCTGCGCGCCGTGGTCTTGCGGGCCCGGGGCGCGGCCTTCGCCTTCGGCTCGGGCTCCGCCTTGTCCTCCACCTCGGGCTCAGCGACGGGCTCAGTGACGGGCTCGGTGACCGGAACGTCCTCGCGCTCCACCGTCACCCGGGTCTCGGTCGCGGCCTCGGTCCCGCCCTCGCCGAGGCGGGTCTCGACGACGGTCTTGCCGCGCTGGGCCAGCTCGTCGTAGGTCTCGCGCGCCTTCACGGCGTACTCCAGCGCGACGCCGACGGACTGGAGCGCCAGGGTCTGCGCCTGCTCGCGCAGCTTGGGCAGCCGCTCGGGCGCCTCGGTCCGCAGCCGCTCGACGGTGGCGGGCAGCTCACGCAGCTTCTGAAGGGCCAGGTCGGCGGTGCCCGCGGCCACGTAGAGCGGGGTGGTGTTGGTCAGGTTCTTGCGCAGTTCGTCGGTGATGGTCATGGCGGTCCCTCCCGTTTACGCCGGTGTTTCGGTCTCTGCCTCTGCCGGCTTCTCTGTGGTGGCGGCCGTCTCGGCCGCGTTCTCGGCGCGGAAGGAGCGGTAGATCTCCAGCAGCGCCCGCTTCTGCGACTCCGTGAGCGCGGGGTCGGCCAGCACCGCCTCCCGCACCCCCCGCACGCCGCCGCCGCCGTCGCCGTCCGCGTCGGCCGCGCGCTCGTCCAGGATCCCCGCCTGCACGTACAGGGTCTCGGCGGAGATCCGCAGGCCCTTGGCGATCTGCTGGAGGATCTCGGCGCTCGGCTTGCGCAGCCCGCGCTCGATCTGGCTGAGGTACGGATTCGACACCCCGGCGGCCTCCGCGAGCTGCCGCAGCGACAGCTGCGCCTGGCGGCGCTGCTCCCGCAGGAACTCGCCGAGGTTGCCGACACCGAGTGAAGCCATGGCCCCAGCGTGCCGCGCCGTGCTAACTATTGCAAGCGAGCGCTTGCGGAAGTGATGCAGGGCACAGGGTGCGGCGGTGTCTTCTCTCAGGCTTCGAGCCAGGCGGTGGTCGCGCCGCGGCCGGCGCCCCGTGCCCGCGTGCTGCCGGCCACCTCGAATCCGAGCGCGCGCAGGTGCTCCTCGGCGGTGAGGTCGGTGCCGCCGTCGGCCTGGTAGTGGCTGACCAGCAGCCGGCCACCCGGCTCCACCAGCCGCTCCAGCGCGTGGCGGACCAGATCCGCGCGGCGCCGCCGCGGCACGATCTCCAGGAGCACGTGCACGAACGTGAAGCGGCGCCCGTCGGCGGGCCGGTAGTCGATGGCGTTGCCCACCTCGATGCGGTCGGCCCAGTGCGGCAGCCGGTGCCGGGCGAGCTCGACCAGGCGCGGCGCGAGGTCCACTCCGTAGGGCTCGATCGCCAGGCCCCGCTCGGCGGCCCACTCCCGGACCGACTCCATGAGCAGACCGTTGGCGCACCCCACGTCCAGGAACGTGCCGGCGCGGTGCACGCCATCCATGATCATCCCGCGGCGCTCCCGCCAGCGCGCGGCGTCCCCGCCGAACCCGGATCCGGCCTGCGGCGTGGTGCCCCGCAGGTACGCCGGCTCCAGCAGTCGCACGTTGTCCGCGTAGTAGTCCGCGTCGGACTGGGCGTGGAAGGAACGCGCGGCATCCCGCACCACCGCGGCGCTCCCCGCGTCCAGCCGGTCCCTGACGTCCTCCACGTCCGCGATCACCGCATCGACCGTCGCGTGCGGACGGCTGCCGGCGTAGCGGTCGCCGTCCAGCCAGGCGTACACGTGGTCGCCGTCCGCGGCGAACGGGTGCACCCGCTGGAGACGGAACCCCAGCGATTCCAGCGGGATCCGCAGGCAGGAATCCAGCAGGTAGTGCTCGCCCGGCCGGACCTCTCCGCTGGGCAGCCGCGGTCCGGGCAGAACCATGCAGCGCCCGTCCGGCAGGAACGGCACGAAGGTGAGCCGGCGCACCGTCGACGGGTCCGGGTCACCCTCGATCAGTCGATAGGACACGGGGACAAGGATGCCCGACGCCGCGCTTCGGCCGAGCCGGCGGCGGATGCGCCGGAGGCAAAAGGCCGTCAGGAAGGCGCTGGCCGCGAGGCGGAGCGCCGTTTCCCTTCAGGAGCTTGCCCCCGTACGCCGCGTGCGCGGCGGCCAGGGCCGGCCCGGCCTCGTGCGGACGCACCAGGCCGAAGTGCGTGCGGGCGGACGACGCCCTCCGGGGGTGCCGGGCGGGAGCGTGGAGGGCGCGCGCCGAGCGCGTTTCCCGCATGTTCCGCATCTTCCGCATGGTGTCTGGAGTGATCTGCTCATGGCGAACTTTCTTTACCGCGTCGGGCGATGGAGCTTCCGGAGGCGCCGCCTCGTGGCCGTGCTGTGGCTGGTGGCGCTGCTGCTCGCCGGCGTCGGCGCCGCGATGGCGCCCGCCGCCGAGGAGGAGGACCTGGCCATGCCGGGGACGGAGTCCCAGGAGGCGTTCGACCTGCTGGATGAGCGCTTCCCCGGCGGCAACGCGGAGGGCGCCGACGCCCGCCTGGTCTTCCAGGCCCCGGACGGGCAGCGGATCACGGCGCCCGAGCACCGGGCGGCCGTGACCGGCGCCTTGGACGGCCTCGCCGGGGACCAGGTCCAGGACGTCGCCGACCCGTACGGCGGGGCCGGCGACGGCGCCGCCGCCGTCAGCGAGGACGGCACCATCGCGTACGCGACCGTCACCTACACCGTCGACGCCATCGACCTGACCGACGCGACGACCACGGCCCTTGAGAACGCCGCCGACCAGGCCCGCGACGCCGGCCTGACGGTGGAGATCGGCGGCGAGGCGCTCCAGCCGGATCCGTCGATCGGCGGCATCACCGAGATCATCGGCCTGGCGGTGGCGGCGGTGGTGCTCGTCATCACCTTCGGCTCGCTGGTGGCGGCGGGCCTGCCGCTGCTGTCGGCGATCGTCGGCGTCGCGATCAGCCTCTGCCTGATCACCATCGGCGCCAGCCCGCTGGGCCTGACGGACACCGTCTCGCTGCTGGCGATGATGCTGGGCCTGGCCGTCGGCATCGACTACGCCCTGTTCATCGCGACTCGGTACCGCGCCGAGCGCGCCGAGGGCCGGGAGCCGGAGGACGCCGCCGGCCGGGCGGCCGGCACGGCCGGGACCGCCGTCGTCTTCGCCGGGCTGACCGTGATCGTCGCGCTGGCGGGGCTGTCGGTCGTCGGCGTTCCCGAGCTGACCAGGATGGGGCTGGCCTCGGCGGGCACCGTGGCGCTGGCTGTGTGCGTGGCGCTGACGATCGTGCCCGCGCTGTGTGGGTTCCTCGGCCGCCGCATGCTGCCCCGCGCCGCCCGCAAGCCCAGGGCCGGGGCCGGGGCCGTGGCCACGACCGGGGCCGTGGCCGGGAGGAGGACCAGGACCGGCCTCGGCGTCCGCTGGGCGCACTTCGTGCTGCGCCGCCCGCTGCCCGTGCTGGTGCTCGGCGTCGTGGGCCTCGGCGTGCTGGCCGCGCCCGCGCTGAGCATGGAACTCGGCCTGCCGGGCGACGAGTCCGAGTCGAAGAACACCACGCAGCGCCGCGCCTACGACCTGCTGTCCGACGGCTTCGGCCCCGGCTTCAACGGGCCGCTGACCGTCGTCGTGGACGCCCAGGGCGCCGAGGCTGCGCCGCAGGACCTCGTCGGCCGGGTGGCCGAGACCGTCGCGGGCATCGAGGGCGTGGTCACGGTCAGCGACCCGGCGTTCAACGAGGCCGGGAACACGGCCGTCCTCACCGCCGTGCCGTCGACCGGGCCGAACACCGGCGAGACCGGCGACCTCGTCCACACCCTCCGCGACGAGGTCTCCGGCGTGGCGGCCGAGACCGGCGGCGACGTGTTCGTCACCGGCCGCACCGCCATGGACATCGACATCTCCCAGGGCATGTCCGACGCCCTCATCCCCTACCTGGTGGTCGTCGTCGGTCTCGCCGTGCTCCTGCTGATGGTGGTCTTCCGCTCGATCCTGGTCCCAGTCAAGGCCGCGCTCGGCTTCCTGCTGTCGGTGTGCGCCGCCCTCGGCGTCATCGTCGCGGTCTTCCAGTGGGGCTGGGCGGCGGAGGTCTTCGGCGTCGAGCAGACCGCGCCGATCATGGCGCTGATGCCGATCCTCATGATCGGGCTGGTCTTCGGCCTCGCCATGGACTACGAGGTCTTCCTGGTGAGCCGGGTGCGCGAGGCCCACGCCCACGGCGAGACGCCGGCGGAGGCACTCGTCAGCGGCTTCCGCCACAGCGGGCGCTGTGGTGGCCGCGGCGGCGCTCATCATGATCAGCGTCTTCGCCGGTTTCATCGGGGTCGAGTTCGCCATCATCAAGACGATGGGCCTCGGCCTGGCCGCCGCCGTGGCGTTCGACGCCTTCGTGGTCCGGATGGCGATCGGGCCCGCGGTGCTCGCCCTGCTCGACCGCCGCGCGTGGTGGCTGCCGCGTAGCCTCGATCGCATGCTGCCGAACGTGGACGTCGAGGGCGAGGCGCTCGCCGGCCCGCCCCCACCCCCGCCCTCCGTGCCCGTGCCGCCGCCGGGCCAGCCGCCGTCCCTCGGCCTGCCGGAGCCCCTGCCCCTGCGCGGCCGTGGCGGGAGCGGAAGCTGACGGCCATGCCGACCTCGCCAGGCATTCGAGGCGAACGCCCCGGACCGCGTCCCGGACCGCGCCCCGCGCCGCGGCCGGGGCGCGCCCGGTGGCGGGAGACGGTGACCCTCACGGCCGGGCTGCTGGTGTACATGTACGGCACGACGATCCGGCCCGAGAGCCAGAACCAACCACCGTCGCTCGCCGCGTACGTGCTCGCCGCCGTGTCCCTCGTGGCGCTGCTGGTACGGCACCGCGCCCCGCGCACCGGCGTCGCCGTGACCGTGGCCTGCGGCGTGCTCGGACCGCCGCTCGGCCTGTTCCTCTCCCCGCTGCTGCTGGCCCCCGTCATGATCGCTGCCTACACGATCGGGACGCGCCCCGAGCGACGCCAGACCAACGTGATCATGGCGGTGTCCTCGGTCCTGCTCGCCGCCTCCAGCCTGCTGCTTGAGGAGGGGAACTGGAGCGAGGGTGGCGAGTCCGGGTCGGTGGCGTTCCCGCTGCTGGCCTGCGCGCTGGCCCGTTCGCTGACCGACCGGCGGGCCTACCTGGCGGCCGTGGAGGAGCGCGCGCAGCGGGCCGAGGAGAGCCGGGAGAGCGAGGCGCGTCGCCGCGTCGCGGAGGAGCGGCTGCGCATCGCCCGCGATCTGCACGACATCGTCGCCCACCACATCACCCTGGCCAACGCGCAGGCGCAGGTCGCCGTCCACCTGTTCGACTCCCAGCCCGAGCGGGCGCGCGAGTCGCTGGGCAAGCTGTCGGAGACCACCAGCGACGCGCTCGACGAACTGCGTGCCACGGTCGGGGTGTTGCGCCGTACCGGGGACGGGGAGTCGTCGACGCCGATGGTGCCCGCTCCCGGGCTGGCGGAGCTCCCGGAGCTGGTGGCGTCGTTCGAACGCGCGGGACTGAGCGTCGCGGTCCACCAGGAGGGAACGCCGCGCCCGCTGTCGCCGGGCGCCGACCTCACGGCGTACCGCGTCATCCAGGAGGCGCTGACGAACGTCACCAAGCACGCCGCGACGGGCGCCGCCCGGGTGGGCCTGGCGTACGACCGCGACCGGCTGACGATCACCGTCGCCGACGACGGGCGGCCCGCGGACGCGGAGTCCGTGCCCGACCACCCCCACGGCGGCGGGTACGGCCTGATCGGCATGCGGGAGCGGGTGGCGGCGGCCAGCGGCCAGATGACCGCGGGGCGGCGGCCGGGCGGCGGCTTCCTCGTGACCTCGGAGCTGCCGCTGCCGCCGCGCCGCGTCAGGAGCGTGGATCGGGGGAGCGCGCCGTGACCGACAGCACCATCTCCGTCCTCCTCGCCGACGACCAGGCCCTGCTGCGCGAGGCGTTCGCCGCGCTCCTGGACGCCGCCGACGACATCACGGTGGTCGGCGAGGCCACCAACGGCCGCCAGGCGGTCGAGCTCACCCGCGAGCTGCGCCCCAGCGTGGTGATCATGGACATCCGCATGCCGGAGCTGGACGGCATCGCCGCCACGGCCCAGATCTGCGCGGACCAGGAGCTGAACGCCACCCGCATCCTGATCCTGACGACGTTCGAGATCGACGAGTACGTGGCGGGGGCGCTGCGCGCCGGCGCCAGCGGCTTCGTCGGCAAGGGCATCGCCGCGGGCGACCTGCTGGCCGCGGTGCGCACGGTGGCGAGCGGCGAGACGCTGCTGTCCCCGGCCGCGACCCGCGCCCTGGTCGCCCGCTTCCTGGCGACGCCCGACCACAGCGACGACACCCTCACCTCGCCGCCGCAGCGGCTGGCGTCCCTCACCGCCCGCGAACGCGAAATGGTCGCCCTGGCTGCGACCGGCCTGTCCAACCAGGACATCGCCGAGCGGATGTTCCTCAGCCCCTTCACGGTCCGCTCCCACGTCCACCGCGCCATGACCAAGCTGGGCGCCCGCGACCGGGCCCAGCTGGTCGTCATCGCCTACCAGACCGGCCTGGTGCGGGCGGACCCGCCCGGCGCCCCCCGGGACTGACAGGGTTCAGAACGTTCAGAACGCGCCGGTCTTCAGGACGGTCGTGTCGAGCGTCAGATCCACCGGCGCCGGAAGCCGCACGTCTTCGCCGAAGGCCGCCGTGTGCGTGTCGCGGTAGCGCCCCGCCGCGCGATCTCGGTGTTCCGATCGCCGCACGGTGCGGTCCGCTGCTCTGTCATAGCCGTGATGGTGCCCCTCCTTCCGGGCCGGAAGCAGCATTGCCGAGCGGTGGGTGGTGGCGTTGCCACTCCGCCCACCGTCATCCGAATGGGTGACGCCCGGTCTTCGTCCCCGGTGCCGCCTAAGGCAACGCCCTCCGCAGGAAGTCGAGCTGGTGGTGGAGGACGTTCGCCGCCACGCGCTCGTCGGTGGGGAGGTGGGTGGTGCGGGGCAGCGGCAGCACCTCGTGGGGGCGGCCGGCGGCCAGGAGGGCGGCGGAGAGGCGGAGGGAGTGGGCGGCGAGGACGTTGTCGTCGGCCAGGCCGTGGATGAGGAGGAGCGGGCGCCGGAGCGCGGCGGCGTCGCCGGTCAGGGAGCAGCGGTCGTAGGCCTCCGGGTGCTCGTCGGGGTGGCCCAGGTGGCGTTCGCGCCAGTGCGTGTCGTACAGCCGGTGGTCGGTGACGGGCGCGCCCGCGATGCCGGCGTGGAAGACGTCCGGGCGGCGCAGCACGGCGAGCGCGGCAAGGTAGCCGCCGAAGGACCAGCCGCGTATGGCGACCCGGTCCAGGTCGAGCAGCCCGGGGAAGCGGGCGGCGGCCTCGGCCAGGCCGGTCACCTGGTCCTCCAGCACCGGGCCAGCGACGTCGAGGTGGATGGCCCGCTCCCAGGCGGGTCCCCGGCCCGGCGTGCCGCGGCCGTCCACGGCCAGGACGGCGAAGCCCTGCTCGGCGAACCACTGCGAGACGTACGCCCACCAGGCCCGCGCGGCGGTCACCTTGCGCAGGGCGGGGCCGCCGTAGGGGTCCATCAGCACGGGCAGGGGGCGGGTGGGGTCGTGCGAGGTGGGCAGGAAGAGGGCGGCGCGCAGGGCGCGCGGGCCGAGGCGGAGGAGCTCCATGCGCGGGGTGAGGACCGGCGTTTCGGCGTGGGAGGCGATCTCGCCGCTCTCTGTATCGCCGGTCTCGCCGCCGCCCAGGACGGTGGTGCGCGTGCCGTCGCGGTGCGGGCTGCGCGAGGCGACGACGGTGATGCCGGCGCGGCGGGTGCCGTGGTGCACGCCCGGCTCGCTGGTCAGCCGCCGTAGCCCGGCGGCCGGGTCGTACGCCCACAGGTGGGTCTCGGTGGGCTCGTCCGAGGCGGCGAGCAGGACCGTGTCGCCGTCCACGGCCACGACCGCCTCGAGCTGGAGGCCGGGCGGGGTGACGGGATGGCCGTCGGCGAGGAGGCGGCAGGTGTCCTCGGCGTCGTCGTCGGCGCTGGTGAGGAGCGTGCCGGAGGCGGTGCGCGCGGGCAGGCCCGGGACGAGCCGCACCCAGGCGTCGTCCCGCTGATCGGCGAGCGGCGAGGTGGCGCCGGTCGCCGGGTCGATCGCGAGGACGCGCAGGTGGCGCTGGTCGCGGCTCTGCACGGCGGCGTACGGGCCGCTGGCATCCCACTCCGCGCGCGTCAGGTACTCGAACGCCGCCGCGTCCCAGTCCACGGGCGTCAGGCTCCCCGCGGGGTCGGCGAGATCCGCGATCCACAGGCTGACGGCGGCGTTGGCGGTCCCGGCGGCCGGGTAGCGGACGGCCGTCGGCGGGCGGGAGGGGTCGGCCGGGTCGGCGATGTACCAGCGCTGCACGGGCGTGTTGTCGACGCGGGCGACGAGGAGGCGCCGCCCGTCCGGCGCCCACCAGTAGCCGCGGTGCCGGTCCATGGACTCGGCGGCGACGTGCTCGGCCGCGCCGAAGGTGACCTCGGGCCCGTCGGGCACCGCAACGGCCCGGTCACCGGTGCCGTCGGCGGCGATGACGCGCAGGGCGCCCCCGCTGAGGTACGCCACGTGCCCCCCGGTCGGCGACGGCCGCGGATCGGCCACCGGCCCGGCGGCCCCGGCCAGGCGCCGCACGGCCCCGTCGCCGGCCCCGTCGCCGGGCCGGACCGTCCACAGCCCGCCCGAGAGCGCGAACGCCACCAGCGCACACTCCCGGTCGGCGGCGTACGCCACGACCCCGGACGAGACCTCGCGGGCGCGCTCGCGCCGGACCCGCTCCTCCGGCGGCAGCTGCTCGTCCACGCCGCCCAGCAGCGGCAGCGGGTCCACCAGCAGCAGCTCCTCGCCGCTGGCGCGGTCGTACGCCCACAGGCAGGAGACGGGGTCGTCCCCGGCGCGGCTGCGCAGGAAGTAGAGGGTGGCGCCGTCCGGCGAGACGGTGACGGTGGAGGGCTCGCCGAGCGCGAAACGCCGGGTGCGGGCGAACTGCCGGGGGAGGTCGGTCGGCACAGGGGTCCCTTTCGATGCGGCTTGCGGGCATGAGAAAGACCCTCAACCCGGTGGGGTTGAGGGTCCGTGTAATCCGCGCGAAGCGGAGAGAAGAAGAGAAGAGGTGTGAGGAGAGTCTAGCCGGACGGCGGTGCCCTAGAGCGCCAGGGGTTCGCCGGTCTCCAGGAGGGACTTGAGGCTGGCGAGGATGGCGGGCCAGCCGCCGCTGATGCCCTCCAGGACGACGCTGCCGGGCTCGAAGCCGTCGTGGACGACGGTGAGTTTGACCATCCCCTCGCCCACCGGCTCGATCTCGAAGGTCACCTTCGAGCGGGGCTCGGCGCTCGCCCTGGCGAGGATCTCCTCGCCCAGCTTGAACGCCTCGACGAACTCGCGGGTGAAGGTGTGCCAGGTGTAGGACAGCCTGCGGCCGGGCTCGGCCTCCAGCACGACCTGCTCGGGGTCGGCGATCCTCACGCCCTCCTGCTCCCAGACCATGGGGGATCCCGGCCGCCAGTCGGACTCGAGGGTGACCCCCCAGTAGCGGCGGGTGAAGGCGGGATCGGTCAACGCCTGCCAGAGGCGTTCCGGCGAGGTCCTGATGTAGGTGGTGTAGACGAACGCGGTCGCGTTGCTGGCGGTGTGGGCGGTGTCGGTGGTGCTCATGGGCAGTTGCTCCAATGCCGTCTTCAGGTCGGCGAGTGCGCGGGCCCGCTCGCGGTCGTACTGCTTGATCCAGCGCTCGGCGATGGCGTTGATCGGGGCGGCGTTGAGGTAGTGCAGCTTCTCGCGGCCGCGTCGCACCGTGGTGATCAGGCCGGCCGCCTCCAGCACGGCCAGGTGCTTGCTGACGGACTGCCGGGCCATGTCGAGCCCCGCGCACAGCTCGCGCAGGCTCTGCCCGTTGCGGGCGTTCAGCCCGTCCAGCAGCCGCCGCCGACTGGGGTCGGCGAGCGCCTTGAACACCTCGTCCATGCCTCGCCCATGCCTCGGCCAATGTGCGCAGACGTGCAGCCGTTTGGCTGCCTGTCTCTGCGATCGAGAATAGGCAGCCAAACGGCTGCACGTCAATCGCGAGGGCAGGGCGAGGCAGGGCACGGCACCCGGGCTACGGCACGGCGCCCGGCTACGGCACCGTGACGATGATCTTGCCCGCCGTGTGGCCGCCGGCGATCAGCGCGTGCGCCTCCGCCGTCCGCTCCAGCGGGAACGTCGCCGCGACCTCCACGCGCAGCGCGCCCGCCTCCGCCAGACGGCCCAGCTCGCGCAGGTCCGCCGCGTCCGGCCGCACCCACATCCACCGGCCGCCCAGCTCGTTCGCCGCCGGGTCCACGATCGACACGAAACGCCCGCTCTCCTCGTCCGCCATCACCCGCGGCGTCAGCCGCAGCGCCTCCCCGCCGACCAGGTCGAGCACCATGTCCACCCCGCCCGGCGCCACCTCCCGCACCCGCTCCACCAGCCCCTCCCCGTACTCCACCGGCTCGGCCCCCAGCGAACGCAGCAGCTCGTGATTCCGCAGGCTCGCCGTCCCGATGACGCGGGCGCCCAGGTTGTGCGCGATCTGCACCGCCATCGTGCCGACGCCCCCCGCCGCCGCGTGGATCAGCACGGTCTCGCCCCGCGCCACCCGCAACGCCTTGACCAGCGCCTGGTACGCCGTCAGCCCGGCCAGTGGCAGCCCCGCCGCCTCCTCCGGGCCGAGCGCGGCCGGCCGCAGCGCCAGCGTCCGCACCGGCGCCGCGATGAACTCCGCGCAGCTCCCGCCGCCGAGCACGTCCTTGCGCACGTAGCCCATGACCTCGTCGCCGAGGCGGAATTCGGGCGTGTCCGCGCCGAGCCGCACCACCGTCCCGGCCACGTCCCAGCCGGGCACCACCGGGAAGACCGCGTCCAGCATCCCGTCGAGCAGCCCGGACCGCGCCTTGAAGTCCACCGGATTGACGCCCGCCGCCGCGACCCGCACCAGCACCGAGTCCGGGCCCACGCGGGGCTCGGGCAGCTCGCCGTACTCCAGCACCTCGGGGCCGCCGTAGCGGTGGTACATGACGCCGCGCATACGCCCATCCTGCCCCGCCGACACCAAAAACGCTTGTCGCACGCGGCCGGTGGGCGGCAGGCTCGGCGCATGTCTCCCGGCTCTCCTGGCTCCCCCGGCCATCCTGGCCTCGCCGAACTTCACCTCCACCTCTACGGCTGCATCCGCCCCCCGGCCCTGCTCGACCACCTCGCGCGGCGCGGCCCCGGGCGCGTGCGCTGGGAGTGGTACGAGGCCGAGGCGGCCGCCGCGTACGGCGCCGTGCCGCCGACCCGGGGGATCGTCGAGCGCTACCGCGAAGGGCACGACGTCGCCGGGGAGTTCGAGCGGCTGTTCCTCTTCACCGACGCCGACGCCGGGAACTTCGACCGCTTCCAGGCGAAGATGAACCTGCTGGGCGCGGGCTCCGCCCTCGACGACGACACGCCCTCCCTCGCCGAGATCGAGGCCGAGGTGACGGGCTTCGCCGCCGGGATACGCGCCGACCACCTGCGGCAGGGCATCACCCACGCCGAGATCCGCGTCATGCTCGGCCCCGACCCCGCCGCCCCCGCCGACCGGCACGCGCTCGACACGGTGCTCGCGGCGTTCCACCACGGCGACGAACGCCTCGCCGAGCGCCTGGCCGTCTCCCTCCCGCGCGCCGACCCGTGGCCCTGGTGGGAGCGGGTGCGGGAGCTCGCCCTCGGGCCGCACGGCGCGGCGCTCGTCGGCGTCGACTTCTGCTTCTTCGAGGAGGGCTTCCCTCCCAAGGACAAGGCCGATCTGTTCGCCGCCGTGAGGGACTTCAACGCCGCCCACCCCGAGCATGCGCTGGCCATCCTCTACCACGTCGGGGAGAGCTTCCGCGACAAGAGCCTGGAGAGCGCGGTGAGGTGGGTGCAGGAGGCGGCCGAGCTGGGCGCCGACCGGCTGGGGCACGCGATCGCGCTGGGCGTCGATCCCGCGGTCTTCGGCGTTCACCAGCGCGAAGAGCCGGCGGCGGAGCGCCGGGACCAGATCGCGTACGACCTGGCGCACGCGGCCGGGCTGCGGGCGGCGGGCGTCCTCGTCGACGAGGCGGCGCTGCGGGCGGAGCTGGCGCGACTGGAGGAGGGGCCGGATGAGGGGCTGGTCGTGGTCCACGACTACGACGAGGCACGCCTTGAGGAGGTACGCCGCCGCCAGCGGTACGCCATGGCCCGGGTGCGCGCCACGGGCGCGGTCGTGGAGGTGTGCCCGACCTCCAACCGCCGCATCGGCGGCATCGAGGACCCGGCGCACCACCCCGTGCACCGCTTCCTGGAGGCCGGTCTGCCGGTGGTGGTGTCCTGCGACGACCCGGGGGTCTTCGGCACGACGCTGCGCGAGGAGCTGGACTGGGTCTGCCACCACACGGGCGGCGGCGCGGAGCTCCGCCACGACCTGATCACGACGGCCTGGCGCAGCCGCGCCGAGATCCTGACGGGCCGCACGGGGGCGTAGGTCAGCCGCCGTACGGCGGCATGCCGCCATACGGCGCGGGCGCCGGCGGCACGCCCTGCGGCCCCTGGTCGTACTTGACGAGCTGCCGCTGCGTCAGCCTGCGCACCACCAGCAGCGCGAGAATCGCCGCCGCGATCCCCACCAGATCGCTGAGCGTGGTCATGCTGACCTGCCGCTGCGCCTCGTCCAGCTCCTCCTGCGTGTCCAGGACCTCGTCGCCCGTGTTGAACGCCCCGGCCAGCACGCTGGTCGCCATGCTGGCGATCCACAGCACCCACCAGGCGTTGAGCAGCCCCCGCCCGGGGTTCGCGCCCCACGGCGTGCTGGAGCGCCAGATGTCGTTGGCGATCATCTTCGGGAACCACAGGCTGACGATGGGCGTGAACCACGCGCCGATCGACCAGCCGCGCTTCATGCGCTGCCCGGCCGGGTCGAAGACCTCGGCGTTCACCCGGGTCCGGTGGAACCAGATGATGAAGACGACCCCGGTGGCGATCAGGCCGAGAAGCTGGAGCACGCCGACGCCGGAGTAGAAGTCGTTGGCGTCGTCGTAGTCCTCGATGGCGCTGAAGTCGCCGTCCTCGACGCCGTTGAGGACGTTCATCATGCGCGAGTCGGCGATCACGCCGAGGGCCCACAGGCCGATGCACACGCCCAGCAGCGCCGTTACCGCGGTCGCGAGCCCGCGCGGGCTGCTGAACTGCGCGGGCAGCATGGCGTTCGACCCGCCGCCCGGCCCCTGCGGGTACTGCGGGTAGTGCGGGTAGTGAGGATGCTGGGGAGGCTGGGGAGGCTGCGGATACGGCGACGGCCCCTGGGGATACGCCGGGTACGCGCCCGGCTGCCCCGGCTGCCCCGCCTGCGGAGGCCCGGCCGGCGGAACGGGCGCGGTCTGGGTCGGCATCGCATCCGGCCGTGGTGCGTTGCCACACGTCTCGCAGCGCCCGTCCGGCAAGACCGCTGGCCGCTGTCGGCAGCTCCAGCACGGGTCGCTCATCGGACGGCCCTCCTCATCCCTCAGCTGATCCCACTCATCCGACCATGCGTCGGGCCGCGAACTTACCAGCGGCGAATGGGAGGCTTCGTCACCGCACTGTCACAGTTCCGCGTCCGCGTGGGCCGCCGTGACCAGCTCGATCGCGACCGTGAGAGCCGCCTCGCGCTTCTCCTCCACGCCGCCCGGCAGCTGGACCAAGGCGAACGCCCGCGTGTTGAGCGTGAACAGCGCGCTCAGGCAGCGCACCTGGTCGGTGACCGTGGCGCTCTTGGGCGCGAGCAGGTTGACCAGCGCCAGGGACCGCTCCTTGATGTTGACGGTGACGCGCAGCTCGCGCACGGCCGCCTGGTTCTCGTGCAGGAAGCGGAAGAGCGGGGCCGCGTCGTCCAGCGCATCGCTGTAGCGGCGCAGGATCTCCGTCGCGGTCTCCGGCCCCGGGGGCTGCTGCTCGGCCCACTCGATCAGCTCGTCCAGGGCGCGGGTGCGGTCCCGGGCGAGGCTGATGAGGATGTCCTCCTTGGTCTTGAAGTGGTAGTAGAGCGCGGCCTTGGTGACCTCCAGCCGCTCGGCGATCTCGCGCAGCGAGGTCTTCTCGTATCCCTGCTCGGCGAACAGCTCCAGGGCGATGTCCTGGATGCGCTGCCGGGTGTCGGACCGACGCGTGTCCGACCGGCGCTTCTGCTGGCGCGTGCTGTTCATCTGGCTCCCCGAGGTTCCGCTGGCGGTCCCTTGAATTCTGACCTACCCACCGTTGACCAACTACTTACTTGACGACCGGCTAGTGAGCACCTACGGTCTCCAGGGTACTCACTAGCCGGTCGGCAAGTAAGTCTCGGGTCGTAGGTCTCCGGAGAGAAGGCGTGTCCGTGTCCGTGTCCGATGCTGAGCCCCAGCCTCAGCCCCGCGAACCGCAGCAACCGCAGCAACCGCAACCGCAACCGCAAACACAGCAACCGCAGGCGCCGGAGGAGGACCAGCCGCGCAGCGTGCGCCTGGTCCTGAGCGCGCTGCTGATCGCGATCATGCTCGCGATGCTCGACAACATGATCATCGGCACCGCGATGCCCACCATCGTCGGCGAGCTCGGCGGCGTCGAGCACCTCTCCTGGGTCGTCACCGCCTACACCCTCGCCACCGCCGCCTCCACCCCCATCTGGGGCAAGGTCGGCGACCTCTACGGCCGCAAGGGCGCGTTCCTCACCTCGATAGTGATCTTCCTGCTCGGCTCCGCGCTCTCCGGCGTCGCCCAGGACATGGGCCAGCTCATCGGCTTCCGCGCGTTGCAGGGCCTGGGCGCGGGCGGCCTGATGGTCGGCGTGATGGCGATCATCGGCGACCTGATCCCGCCCCGGGAACGCGGCCGCTACCAGGGCATGATCGCCGCCACCATGGCGATCGCGATGATCGGCGGCCCTTCGGTGGGCGGCTTCATCACCGACCACTGGGGCTGGCGCTGGACCTTCTACATCAACATCCCGCTCGGCGGGATCGCCCTCGCCATGGTCACCGCCGTGCTGCACCTGCCGAAGCGTGAGCGGCGCACCTCCGGCATCGACTACCTCGGCGCCGGCCTGCTCACCGTCGGCATCACCGCGATCGTGCTGCTCACCACCTGGGGCGGCACGGAGTACGACTGGGGCTCGGCCATGATCATCGGCCTCGGCGCGGTCGGCGTCGCGGCACTCGTGGCGTTCCTCTACGCCGAGTGGCGGGCGGAGCGCGACGGCACCGTCGAGCCGGTGGTGCCGCTGCACATCTTCCGCAACCGCAACTTCTCCCTCATGTCGCTGATCGGCTTCGTCCTCGGCTTCGTGATGTTCGGCGCCATGCTCTACCTGCCGCTCTTCCAGCAGGCGGTGCAGGGTGCCTCGGCCACCAACTCCGGCGTGCTGCTGTTGCCGATGCTGCTGGCGTTCATGGGCATCTCGCTCGTCGCCGGCCGGTACACCACGCGCACCGGCCGCTACAGGGCGTTCCCCATCGTCGGCGGCGCGCTGATGGTGGTCGGCATGGTCCTGCTGGCGCAGATGGACACCGGGACCTCCCGCCTGACCTCCGGCATCTACATGGCGCTGTTCGGCGCGGGCATGGGCTTCCTGATGCAGATCACGATGCTGGTCGCGCAGAACAGCGTGGAGATGAAGGACATGGGCGTGGCCTCCTCCACGACCACGCTCTTCCGCACCATGGGGTCGTCCTTCGGTGTGGCCGTGATGGGCGCGCTCTTCACCAGCCGGGTGCAGGACGAGATGGCGGCGCGGGGCGCCGGGGCGGGCTCCGGGTCGGTGCAGGACTCGGCGCAGCTCACGGCCGACGCGATGGCGGCGCTGCCGGCGCCGGCGCGGGAGGCGTACCAGTACGCCGTGTCGTCCGGCACGCAGGCGGCGTTTCTGCTCGGCGCGGTGGTCGCGGTGGCGGCGTTCGTGGCGGCGCTCTTCGTGCGCGAGGTGCCGCTGCGCGGGTCCGCGCCGAAGCCGGACGCAGGGGCGCCGACCGGGGCGGCCGAGGCGGCCGGGAAGCGCCCAACCGCTCCCGTCGCCTCGTGACGTCGCCTCCTGACGTCGCCTCCCGGTCCCTTCCCGTGGCAGAGTCTGTGGTGTGACTGGGGAAACGCCCGCAACGTCGGAGTCGGTCCGGGTGGACGTCTGGATCTGGTCGGTCCGCCTGACCAAGACGCGCTCGCTGGCCGCGACCGCCTGCCGGGGCGGCCACGTCCGCGTCAACGGTGACCGCGTCAAGCCCGCGCACCTCGTGAAGCCCGACGACGAGGTCCGGCTGCGCCACGCCGGGCGCGAGCGCATCGTGATCGTCAAGCGGATCGTGCGCAAGCGCGTGGGCGCCCCGGTCGCCGCCGAGTGCTACGTCGACAACAGCCCGCCGCCCCCGCCCCGCGAGGCCGTGGCCCCGGCCGGCATCCGCGACCGGGGCGCGGGCCGCCCCACGAAGCGCGACCGCCGCGAGATGGAACGCCTGCGGGGGCAGCGTTAGAACGATCCGGCGTTGAGGGCTACCGCTCCCAGCCGAACAGCCCGTCCCACGCGTGTTCGGCCCGGGACCCCTCCCCGTCCCCGCGGCAGGCTCACGTCACCCGCGTAACGGGCACCGCCGCCTTCAGGTCGCCCAGAACCCAGGGTGGACGGCTATGCCATGCGTGGGCATGCCTTGGTGGTCATTGGCCTAGTCCATAGATACAAGCCGAGGATGGATGCCCATCGCCCGGTATGGCGTATGCTGGAGTGGTCTTTTGGCATACATCAGGGAGGTTGCCGTGACTGCCACCCAGGTCGATCTGGATGATGAGCTGCTCGCCCAGGCGGCGGACATACTGGGCACGACCACCAAAAGAGCCACGGTCAACGAGGCACTGCGGCGGGTTGTCGCGTTGGAGACGCAGCTGCGCCACCTCGACGAGCTCGCATCGGGTGCGCTTCCCGACCTGCGGGACCCAGACGTGATGGCGGGGGCATGGCAGTAGCGCAATACCTCGTTGACAAGAGCGCATGGGCGCGCGCGGACAAGCCAGCCGTGCGCGACGCACTGCAGAACATGCTGGTTCGTGGTCTGGTGGGCACCACCGGAATCATCGACCTGCAGATGCTGTACAGCGTTCGGAGTGGCGACGAGCATGATCTCGTACAACAACGGAGGCGGGCCTTCGAGTGGTTTCCCACCACGGACGAGGTCGTGAGTCGTGCCATCGAGGTTCAGAATCTCCTGGCGCACAAGGGGCGGCACCGAGCGCTGTCCATCCCCGATTTGCTCATAGCCGCCACTGCGGAGCGGCACGGGCTCACCGTCGTGCACTACGACGGTGACTTCGATCTGATCGCCGAAGTGACCGACCAGCCGACGCGGTGGGTGGTACCGGCTGGAACAGCCGACTAGCTGATGCCGGAGTTGGCCACCATGACCGCCTCGGCCGTGGCGCGCAGGCGCGGCAGGTACGCCGCCACCTCGCGGGCGCGCTCGGCGAGCGCTTCCGGCGTGCCGATGCCCAGCTCGTCCGTCAGCTCCGCGAACGCCGGCATGTGCCGGGCCGCCACCTCCGGCGGCGCGTCGCGGTCGAGGATGGCGAGGCAGCGGGTGAAGGTCGCGGCGATCCAGAAGACCGCCTCCCGGTGCAGGCCCCGTTCGATCAACGCCAGGCTCCCGTCGATCGCGATGGGCCGCGCCTCCGGCGAGATGTCGGAGGCGAAGAAGAAGGGTGAGGGCACGCGCAGCACCCGGGCCGTCTGGTCGAACGCGCGCGTGAGCGCGGCCAGATGCCCCTCGACGCGGGCCCGGCTCATCCCGGCGCAGCCCAGCAGCCCGAGCAGCTCCTCGTACGCCGGGTCCAGCGCGATCCCGCGCTCGGCGAGCAGCTCGCGGGCGGCCGGGAAGCGCAGCCGGATGGTGGGGTTGCGCAGACCGGCGGAGAGCAGCACGTGCGTGGTGACCGTGCCGGGGAAGAGCCAGCACATCACCTGCGCGTGAAACGCCATCCCCGCGGCGGCGTTCTCCGGCACGGCGGCCATGCCGTCCGCCACCCGCCGCTCGGCGTGCGCGACGCGGGCACGCACCCACTCCGGGCGGGCGAAGCGCGGCGCGACGGCCTCGCGCAACGCCGTCAGCCCGCCGCTGGGGTCCGCGACGGGCGCCGGCGCCTCGGACCGGAAGCAGCCCGCGAGGTGGTAGTCGCCCAGCACGGCCTCGGGCGAGGGCAGCCGCTGCCAGCTCTGGTACGTGGCCTCGACCAGCACGCCGTCCCACCGGAACTTCCCCGGCTTGAGCGGCGCTTCGTCGCGCGTGGTCATCACCACGACATCGACGTCGGAGGAGGCCGCCAGCTCGGCGTCCTCCTCCCGCCAGATCGTCGACCCGGAGAAGTACGCCCCGGCGAAGTCCGGCGCGAGCGCGGCCCGTTCACGCACCCACCGCGCGGCGGCGGCCCTAGCGTCCCGGACGGCCAGAGCGCTGGCGTCAGGAATCGCGTCCATCGTCGTACTCTCTCAGGCATTCGTGGACAAGGGCGAGGGATTCGCCCCCGATCTTCGTGGCTGCCCAGGCGCTGAGCCACGCGATCCGGTTGCCGCACCGGTGGCCCAGCCACGGCGAGGTCAGGAGGCGAGGTGGCGCCTGTCGCCGAGGCTGACGACCCCGCGGTTGTGGAAGAAGTCGTCCTCGCGCAGCACGGTGATGCTCCCGGAACGCACCGGGAACGCGACGTGCCCCAGCGACTCGAAGGGCATCCCGATCCAGGCGGCCACGACGAACGTCAGGGCGAAGCCGTGCGTCACGACGATCTGGTGCTCGCACGGGCGCGCCAGGATCTCGTCCATGGCGGCGTAGACGCGCCGCGCGACGTCCGCCCTGGTCTCGGCGCCCGGGACGCCCTCGTCGTGGCCCATCCGGTCTCCGGCGGCCGGTGGCGGGATGAACCGCTGGTCCAGCCACTCCTGCGGCCTGCCCTCCGCCTCCCCGTAGGACTTCTCGCGCAGCCTGCGATCCAGGACCGGCTTCACGCCGAACAGGTCGGCCACCGCTTCGGCCGTCTGCTGGGTGCGTTGCAGGTCCGAGGAGATCAGCTCCACCTCGGCGCCGTCGGGGATCGCGGCCCGCAGGGCCTGGGCGATGGCGGCCGCCGCGCGCCTGCCTGCGGGCGTGAGGTGGGAATCGTGCCAGCCGCCGACCACGCGCTCGACGTGATGCGTCGCCTCGGGGTGGGTGATGGCGTAGATGCTGCGCATGGGACAGAAGCTACAGAGTTCTGGCGCGGCCTGGGCGCTCAGGCGCTGACGTAGTGGCCCTCGGCGAGGTCCGCGAGGAGCGCGGGATGCTCCGGCTGCCACTCCAGCAGCTTCCGGGTCTGCTCGCTCGACGTCGGGCGGTCGAGCGAGGCGAAGGCGGCCATCCAGCCGAAGTGGGCGTCGGCCTCCTCGGGGGATACGCCGGCCACCGGCAGGTTCAGGTGGCGGCCGATCGCGGTGGCGATGTCGCGGAAGGGGATGCCCTCCTCGGCGACGCCGTGGAGGCGGGTCCCGGCGGGGGCCGACTCCACGGCCCGGCGGAAGAGGCGGGCCGCGTCGAGGCGGTGGACGGCGGGCCAGCGGTTGGTGCCGTCGCCGATGTACGCCGAGACGCCCCTGTCGCGTGCGATGCCGATCAGGGCCGGGACGAAGCCATGGTCGCCCCGGCCGTGCACGGTCGGGGGGAGACGGACGGCCGAGGACCCCACCCCGCGCTCCGCCTGCGCGATCGCGGCGTTCTCCGCCGGGGTCCGGTGCGAGGACGGGTCGAGCGGGTCGTCCTCCGTAGCCGGGCCGCCCCGCGCGACCGCGAGGGTCCCGGAGGCGATCACGAGCGGCCTGCCGGAGCCGGCCAGGGCGTCGCCGAACGCCTCGACGGCCCGCCGGTCCACCTCGCCCGAGGCGGTGATGTTGGCGAAGTCGTGGATGTACGCGAGGTGGATGACGCCGTCCGACGCGGCGGCTCCGGCGCGTAGGCTGTCCAGGTCGTCGAGCGAGCCGCGGTGAACGCCGACCCCGGCGGCCGTCAGCGAGGCCGCGGCCTCGTCGGAGCGGGCCAGGCCCACGACCTGATGCCCGGTGTCGATGAGCTCGCGGACGACGGCTGAGCCGATGAAGCCGGTTGCGCCGGTGACGAAGACACGCATGGGTGGACTCCTTCGGTGAAGCAGGGAAAGTGGGGGAGGTCGGGGGAAGCGTGTTTCCATCCTTCGGACGGGAAGGGGCCCGCGTCCAAAGCCTGTTTCGCATCGGGAAATACGCTTCAGGCATCACCGCACCTCAACGCCGCGTTAGGCTCGATGGCATGGCGGACCTCGACCTGCGGCTGGTGCGGTACTTCACGGTCGTCGCCGAGCACGGCCACTTCGGCCGGGCCGCCGAGGCGCTGCACGTCACCCAGCCGTCCCTCAGCCGCCAGGTGCGCCGCCTGGAGCAGCAGCTCGGCGCACGCCTGCTGGACCGCACCCCGCAGGGCAGCCGCCTCACCGAGGCCGGGGAGGTGTTCCTGCCGCGCGCCAGGGCGTTGCTGCGTAACGCCGCCCAGGCCGCCGCGCACGCCCGCGCCGCCGCCGAGCCTCGCCGGATCACCATCGGGTACACCTCGGGGCTGATCGTCACCCCGGCCGTGCGCGAGCTGCGTCGCCGGCACCCGGACGCCGACGTGCACACCCTCCACCTGGCCTGGAGCGAGCCGCGCGCCGCGCTGCTCGATCACCGCGTGGACGTGGCCGTGGCCCGGCTGCCCTTTCCCACCGACAAGCTGCACGTCACCGTCCTGTACGACGAGCCGCGCCTGCTGCTGGTGCCCGTCGACCATCGCCTGGCGGGCAAGGAGTCCGTCACCCTCGACGACATCGCCGACGAGCCGCTGCCGCGCATGCCCTCCGCCCCCGACTGGGACGCCTTCTGGCGCATCGACCCCCGGCCCGACGGGCGCCCGGCACCCGACGGGCCCGTCATCGACGCCGTCGAGGACAAGTTCGAGGTCGTCGCCGACGGGCAGGCCGTGGCCATCGTCTCGGCCGGGCTGCGCGCCGACCGCCTCCGACCGGACGTCACCACCGTCCCGCTGGAGGGCGTATCGCCGAGCCACGTGGTGCTGGCGACCCGCGCCGGCGAGCGCAACCGCCTGGTGGCGGCGTTCCGCGCCTCGGACGGGGCGCACCTCACCCCACCCGTCAGGACGGGTCCACGTTGAGGCGCCGCGCGATGGTGCGGGCGACGGCGGGCGGCGGGGTGTGGGTGGTGTCGATGAGCTGGCCCTGCTGGCTGAGCCAGGAGAGGGATTCGTCGTAGGTGTCGAGGTGGGCGAGGCGCCACTCGGCGGCGGCCGGCTCGTCGGCGTCGGCCTCTATGCGGCGGGCGAGGGTGTCGCGGTCGGTGTGGAGCACGAAGTGGTGGACGGTCAGGCCCGCGTCGGACAGGCCGGTGTGGATCTCCGACCAGTAGCGCTGCACGAGCACGGTCTGCGGGATGACGAGCGTGCCGCGCACGTAGTTGAGGAGTTGGCGGGCTGTCTCGACCACCAGGGGACGCCAGGGGCGCCAGTCCTGGAAGTCCTTGACGGGGACGGAGCCCTCGAGGGGCAGGCGGAGCATGTAGCCGACGTACTCGGTGTCGAAGATCCTCGACTCCGGGAGCAGGGAGGTGAGTTCGCGGGCGGTGGTGGTCTTGCCCGCGCCGAAGGTTCCGTTCAGCCAGACGATCACGCGGTCACCATTCCTCGTCACCTCAGCGCCGTGGTGAGGTGGACTTCGATCCCCGCGTCGGTGAAGACCAGTCCGGCGTAGGGGCTGACCCGGTCGGGGGCGACGCCGGTGTGGGGGGCGACCACCTCGCCGGTGCGCGCGTCCACGGCGACCGGCGCGCCGTCGTCGCGGGCGACGTACCGCAGATTGCCGTAGGCGGCGGTGAGCTCCCCCTCCCATTCCCCGGAGTCCCGCTGCCACAGCAGTTCCCCGGTCTCCGCATCCAGCGCCCACGCACGGCCGTCCCACTCGGACGCGCAGACGACGACGGTGGTGTCCTCGTTGAACGGGCATTCCATGTCGCTGCTCACGTCGATCTGGCCGTCGAAGGCGGGGTCGCCCGTGGCGATCTCCAGCAGGTGGGTTCCCGCGTCCGTCCTGGTCCTGACCCACGGGCCGCCGGTGGAGTTGGTGCCAGGGCCGTTGGACGGTTCGGTGCTCCACAGGTCTTCGCCGTCGGTCAGGCGCACGCCGCGGACCCGGACCCGCGTGGGGTCGTCGGGGTCGTTGGCGAAGCCGACGAGGGTTCCGCCGTAGCCGTCCGTCACCTGGAAGTCGGCGCGGGACCACAGCATCCGGGGGTCCTCCAGATCGACCACGATGGTCCCTCCCAGGTGGCCGTCCAAGGTCCACTGGATCGGCGCCATGCCGTCGAAGGCGCCGGTCCACACGCTGGCTCCGAGCCGGCCCTCCGGGGTCGGATCGAGGGTGATGGTCTGGCGCCACAGGAACTCGGCGGTGTCCGCGTTCGCCGCGATCACCTCGATGGCCTTCTCGCCCGGGTTGGGTTCGACGGGGATGGTGGCGATGGCGGCGGTGCGGCCGTTGAGGTCCACCAGCTCCGGGGCGTACAGGTGGCGCGTGTCGGGGCCGTTCTCGTACAGCGGCGGATCACTCGGCTCGATGCGGTCGATCCTTTCGCCGGTGACCACGTCCACCGCCGAGACGCCCTCGTCGTCCGTGATCCACAAGGTCTGGTCGTGGAGGGCGACGGGGTGCTCGGCCCCCGCGTCGAGGTCGGTGTCCGACTCGACGGGGATCGTGTGGGCGGCGGCTGGGTCGAACGCCCGGGGGGACTCGGTGAGCCGGCGCCCCGGGTCGGGGTCGGTCCCCTCGGTGGGGGGTGACGTCCCGGGATCGCCCTCGCCCGGGTCGCCGTCGCTGGCCTCGGCAGAGACGGAGTCGGCGAACGGCCCGAGGTCGAGCCCGTACGCCCCGATTCCGGCCAGGGTCGCGACCGTCACCGCCACCGCCAGCGCCACCCATGGACCCCGCCGCCGCGCGGGCGGCGGGAGGTATGGCGGGGGAGGCGGGGGAGGCGGGGGAGGGGAGGACCCCTCGGAGTCCGAGGGCTCGACGAGGTCGTGCAGCAGGCGCCTGGCCTCGGCGGCGTCGGGGCGGTCGGCCGGGTCGGGCTGGAGCATCGCGGTGAGGGCGAGGTGCAGGGGCCCGACCGCCTCGGCGTCCACGTCGGCGGCGCCCCGCCGGGCCCTGAGATACGCCAGCCGGGCGTCTGGGACACCCCCCGGATCCGTGGTCCTTCGCCCCGGCTCGCCGGTGACGAGCGCGTGGAGCGTCCTGCCCAGGCAGAAGATGTCCGAGGCGGGCAGCGGCGTTCCCCGGATGAGCTCGGGAGCGGCGTACGCCGGGGTGTAGCTGAGCCGGCCGTTGACCGAGACCGTCTGGCTGGAGCCGTACCGGTGCACGGCGCCGAAGTCGAGCAGCTTGGCCTTTCCCTGCTCGGTGACGCCGATGTTGGCGGGCTTGATGTCGCAGTGCACGATGCCGGCCGCGTGCAACGCCACCAGCGCGTCGGCGATCTGCATCCCGACGCGCGCCGCCTGCACCGGGAACCGCAGCCGCCCGTCCAGGCCGCCGCCCGGCACGTACTCCATCACCAGCCAGAAGATGTCGCTCTCCACGATGTCGTGCAGCGTCACGACGTGCGGGTGGTCGCGGAACTTCGCCAGGGCGCGCGGCTCGGCCCGCAGGCGCCGGATGATGGCCTCGCGGTCTCCTCGGTCGCCTTCGATCGGGACGGGCTTGAGCGCCACGTCCTGTCCCAGGAACTCGTCGTGGGCCAGCCAGACCTGCCCGCCTCGTCCCTTGCCGACGGTTCTCACCAGGGCGTACCGATCGGCGACCTTGTCTCCGGGGCGCAACACTCTTCCCTCTCCCCCTCGGCTGAGTGCGGTCGCGTGGACCGGGACTTGGACCGGGACTTGGACCGAGCCTTGACCGAACTTACTGCCGCTGCGGCAGCGTCTGCACCTCGATGTCCGGATAGAGCCTGCGCAGAGGTTCGGGGGCCGCCGTGATGACCGGCCACTGGCGGGCGGCGGCGAGGTAGGCGACGTGGCCGGCGGTGGTGGGGGACGGGCGGTGGGCGGAGCGGAGGATGCCGGAGCCGACGGCCTGCGGCTCCTCGAGGGCGGCGAGGGTGACGAGCGGGAAGCGGAGTATCGCGGTCAGCGCGTCGCGGCCCTGGGGGTGGAGCTCGGCGGCGGCGTCGGCGACGCAGGTGGCGGGGGCGAGGAGGGGGATGACGTGCTGGTGGGCGAGCTTGAACAGCGCCTGCATGGACAGGTCGCCGCGCGCGGCGGTGACGAGGGCGGTGGTGTCGAGGATGCGGCCGCCGATGCTGGCAGGGTCGTCAGGGGCGTCGTCGGGGGTCTGTGTCACGCGGCGACGTTACCGCCGCCGTCTGACAGTTCGTTCGGGCCGCTCGGGCCGTTCGGGTCGCCCGGCTTGACCGGCCCGTCGATGCCGAGGGCGCGCCTGGCCCACGCCTCGTGCTCCGCGCCGGGGCGCGGCTCGTCGCCGAAGAGCCGCCGCAGCGTCTGCTCGATGTCGGCGGCCTCCCGCTCCCGCTGGATGAGCCGCTGGATGTGCCCGGACACGCTGCCGCGCCCGGCCTCCTCGGCGGCCTTGAGGTACTGGAGCTGCTCGTGCGGCAGGCTGATCGCGATCTTGGCGGCACGAGCGGTGCGGGCGGCACGGCGCGGAGTAGTCATACCGTAGTTATACCGACCTGGCGGGGCCGCTGGCAAATGCCCCGCTCAAGCGCCGCTCGTCCCGGTTGCGCCCGGTTGCGCCCGGCGGCGGGGGCGGGCAGGGTGGGCGCGCATGGAGCCCATGGAGCCCATGGAGGATGTGCGGGACGCGGAGGACGCGGAGGACGCGGAGGACGCGGAAGGCGCGGAAGGCGTGGAAGGGGTGATGCGCGCGGCGGGGGTGCGGGCCGTCGCGCTCACCTGGGTGGACACCGCCGGGATCACGCGCGTGAAGACCGTGCCCGTGGCGCGGCTGGCGCACGCCGCCCGCCGCGGCGTAGGGATGTCTCCGGTCTTCGACGTCTACCTCGTCGACGACTCGATGACGACCAGCCCCCACATCGGCGGGCCCGACGGCGACCTTCGCCTCAAGCCCGACCTGGCCCGGCTCACCGCCCTGGCCGGGCAGCCCGGCTGGGCCTGGGCGCCGGTCGACCGGTACGAGCAGGACGGCCGGCCGTACGCCGCATGCCAGCGGCTCTTCGCCCGCCGCCAGGCCGAGCGGGCCCGGCGGGAGTTCGGCATGTCCCCGCGCATGGGCTTCGAGACCGAGTGGATCGTGGTGCGCGCGGGCGACGAGGCGACCGCCCCCCGCTATCCCACGCTCGGCCCCGCCTACGGCATGGTCCGCGTCGTCGAGCTCTCCCACTACCTCGCCAGCCTGACCGAGGCGCTGGCCGCGCAGCGCGTGGAGGTGCTCCAGCTCCATCCCGAGTACTCCCCGGGCCAGTTCGAGGTCTCCACCGCCCCCGCCGACCCGGTCGCCGCCGCCGACGGCGCGGTGCTGGTGCGCGAGACGATCCGGGCGGTGTCCGGGCGCCACGGGCTGGCGGCGTGGTTCGGGCCCGTGGCCGACCCGGCCGGGGTCGGCAGCGGGCGGCACCTGCACCTGAGCCTGTGGCGCGGCGAGAAGAACCTGTGCCGGGGCGGGAACGGCCCGCAGGGCATGACGGGGGAGTGCGAGGCGTTCCTGGCGGGCGTGCTGCGCGAACTGCCCGCGCTGCTGGCGATCGGCGCGCCCTCGCCAGCCAGCTACCTGCGGCTCAAGCCCTCCCACTGGGCCGGGGTCTTCCAGTGCTGGGGCGTGGAGAACCGGGAGGCGGCGCTGCGTTTCGTGCCCGGGGAGCCGGACGAGCCGGGAGCGGCGAACGCCGAGGTGAAGTGCTTCGACGGGGCCGCCAACCCGTACGTGGTGGTCGGCGCGGTCATCGCGGCCGGGCTGGCCGGGATGGAGGAGGGGCTGCGGCTGCCGGCGGCGGTGGCCGGGGACCCGGCGGAGGCGGAGGGCGCGGGCGGGCGGCCGCGCCTGCCGACGTCGCTGGGGGAGGCGTTGGGGCACTTCCGTGAGTCGTCGGTGCTGCGGCGGGCGCTCGGGGAGCCGATGTTCGGGGCGATCGAGGCGGTGCGGCGGGCCGAGATCGAGCTGTTCGAGGGCGCGACGCCGGAGGAGATCGCGGCGGCGACGCGGGGGCGGTTTTGAGCGCGGGGTTCCCGCCGCTGCCGCCGCTGGTGGACCACCACTGCCATGGGGTGGTGCGGGAGGGGCCGGGTGGCGCGGAGGCGTTCGAGGCGTTCCTGACCGAGGCGGACGTGCCGGCCGCGCCCGGCACGAGCTACTTCGACACGCAGCTCGGCTTCGCGGTACGCCGCTGGTGCGGGCCGGTGCTGGGGCTGGAGCCGCACTGCCCGGCGGAGCAGTACCTCGCGCGGCGCGGAGATTTGGGGGCGGGGGAGGTGACGCGGCGGATGCTGCGGGCCAGCGGGATCGGGGAGTTTCTGGTCGACACGGGGGTGGGTGGGGCGTGGGACTTCCCGGGGGTGGTGCGGGAGGTGGTCCGGCTGGAGTGGCTGGCGGAGCGCGTCGCGGATCAGGTTGGTGACGACTCGGAGGCGTTCGTCGCTCGGCTGGATGCGGAGATCGCGGAGGCGGCGGAGAGCGCCGTGGCGTTCAAGTCGGTCGCGGCGTACCGCTATGGGCTCGATCTCGATCCGCGCCCGCCGAGCGAAGCGGAGGTGCGGGGCGCGGCGTGGCGGTGGCTGCGGCGGCGGAGCTCTCAAGACGGGGGCTCCGCCCCCGTACCCCCGGCCGCCCACACCC
>NZ_JBQQCA010000067.1:0-34475 GCF_052246635.1 Streptomyces sp. 6N223
GGTGGGGGTGGTTGGGGTGGTGCCGTGGCGTAGGCGGTGGGGGCGTAGTGCGGTGAGCCGCCGGCGGTGGGTGGTTGTGGTGGTGAGGTGCCGGGGACGACGGCGGTCGGGCTCCAGCCGGCCGGGGCGGCGGCGGGCTCTTCGGAGTCCAGCAGGCCGACGGCCTGGCGGCCGAGTCCGGCGATCAGCGTGGCGGGCAGCCAGGGCTCCTGCGCGCCGAATTGGGTGGTTCCGCCGTGCCAGTGGTCGCCGTCGGTGGTGTGGGCCAGGAGCTGGTCGAGGGTGGGGCGGGTGGTGGGGTGGGGGGCGAGGCAGGCGGTGATGAGGTTGTGGAGTCGGTCGGGGATGCCGGTGAGGTCTTTGTCGTCCTGGATGATGCGCAGCATGAGCACGTGCAGGGCGCTGTCGGGGTTGCCGAAGGGGGAGCGTGCGGTGGCGGCGAAGGCGAGGACGGAGCCGAGGCAGAAGATGTCGGAGGCGGGGGTGAGGGGTTCGCCCCGGCATTGTTCGGGGGACATGAAGCCCGGTGAGCCGACGACGGATCCGGTGCGGGTGAGGGCGCTGGTGGTGCCTTCGGTGGCGCCGGCGGCGCGGGCGATGCCGAAGTCGATGACGCGGGGGCCGTCGATGGTGACCAGGATGTTGGAGGGTTTGAGGTCGCGGTGGATCAGGCCGGCGGTGTGGATGTCGTGCAGGGCACGGGTCAGGCCGTTGGCGAGGGCGAGGACGGAGCGTTCGGGCAGGGGGCCGTGGAGGGCGGTGACGACGTCGTGGAGGGAGGGTCCGGCGACGTAGCCGGTGGCGACCCAGGGGGTGTCGGCGTCGAGGTTGGCGTCCAGGACGGGCGCGGTCCAGGTGCCGCCGATGCGGCGGGCGGCGTCGACCTCGTTGCGGAACCGCTGGCGGAACTCGGGCTGGCGGGCCAGCTCGGGCAGGACGAGTTTGAGCGCGACGGTGCGACCACGCGCGGAGCGGGCGACGTACACCTGTCCCATCCCGCCCTCGCCGAGCTTGCCGACGAGCCGGTAATCGCCGATGGACTGCGGGTCCTGCGGCCCGAGCGCTTTCATGTGGTGTGTTTCCTCCCCGTGCCTCCGGCTGGTGAGCATATGCGCAGGCGCGCGTCGCCTTTGCCGGGGTATGGGACGATGCCCGCGTCCTGGCCGGTTTCGACCTACGCAGAAGTGCGTAACGGGGCACTCCGGTGAGTTTCGACTTCGGGTCCTGGCTGTCTGGTGCAGCGATGACTGAAGGGATTGGAACGGCGTTCGCGTTCCTGTTCTGTTCTCTCGGCGGCTATCACGAGGGGCCCGGTGGTGAGTTGGGCTGGGGCCTGTACGACGAGGAGTTCTTCGACTGGAACCTGCGCCAGACCCGCGAGGTGGGTGCGCTGCCGCTGGGCCGGCGCACCTACGAGCACTTCGCCGAGGTCTGGACCTCGGCCGAGGCCGCGGCGTTCATGAACGCCGTACCTGAGACGGTGGTGACCAGCGGCGGCCAGGTCACGCCCTGGCAGGGCACTCGCGTCGCCGACGGCAGCGATCTGGACGCCGAGGTCGCTCGGCCTCTACGCCGGTGGGACGCGACCGGTCCGGGCGATCGGAGCCGGTCGAACGCACTGGTCTGCGCCGGGCCCGACCCCGTCCCGGGGTGCACCGGCTGGCCCTCCCCTCCCCGGACCCACGGGTCGGCCGGCCCGTGGGTCCTCTACTCCTCTACTCCTCAGCCCTCGGGCGGACGCGGCCTGGCAGGGCGGGGGGAGGGGGCGTTGTGGATCGTGACCCCGCCGTGGATCACACCTGCCGCGACCGAGGAGTTGCCCTCGGCGTGAACGCTCAGGTCGCCGCCGACGGCGATGCCGCCGGGAGCCGCGACGCGCGCCGCCTCCTCGGCCAGGCGCTCGGCGTGCCCGGCGCGCTGGTCCTCGGGGATGAGGTCCAGCAGGGCGTTGGCCAGCTCGTACCGCTCACGCACCGTCAGGTGCTCCAGCAACGCCTCGATGCGGGTCTGCCACGCCGCCTCCTGGCGGATCCGCAGCCGCTCGTCCGCGCCGTCGAGCGCCGCCGCCGTCTGGTCCAGGCGTTCCAGCTCCGCGCGCTCGCGCCCCTCGTCGCCCTGCCCGAACCAGCGGGCGAGCCGCGCGCGGAACGTCGCCCACGCGTCCGAGCCCGCCGCCTGTACGACGGCCGCCCCGCCCGCCGCCGACAGTGCCGTTAATGCCTCTGGAAGCATCCCCCGCCACTCCTCTCACCCCTGCGGTCGCTCACTGCGAGCGTACAGGCCCGCACGGCGCGCAGCACCAGCCTGGCCAGCCAGGTCAGCGCCGCGAGGCCGCGGCGTCCAGCCGGGCTCGCTCAAGCGCTCCCTGGAGACGCTCACCGCCTCGACGGCCGTGACCGGGGTGTCGTGACGAGGCCCGGTGAGGCCTGGCCACTGCGGTCAGCGCGCGGCGGCGTGTCCCAGCAGCATGGTGGGACGGCCGGCCACGCGTGTGAGGAAGACGGTGCAGGCGTTCGGGCCGGCGATGCCGCGGAGGCGCGAGCGCAGCTCCTCGGGGGTGAGGGCCGAGCCGCGCTTCTTGATCGTGACGGCGCCGACGTCGCGCTCGCGCAGCAGCGCGCGGAGGCGTTTCACGTTGAACGGCAGCACGTCGGTGATCTCGTAGGAGGCGGCGAAGGGGCTCGGGGGCGGGAGGGCGTCGGTGGTGAGGTAGGCGATCGTCGGGTCGAGGAGGCGGGCGTCGCCGCCGAGGGTCTCGGCCAGCTCCGCGACGAGGTGGGCGCGGATGACGGCGCCGTCGGGCTCGTGGAGGTAGCGGCCGGGCGGGCCGGCGGGCGCCTGCGGGCCGGTGCCGGTGAGGGTGTGCGGGCCGGGCAGGAGCGTCGCGCGGCGCGGGGCTTCGGCAGCCGGGAGGCCGAACCACAGGACGGCCTCCTTCACTTCGCCCTGGTGGGAGACCCACTCCGTCTCGCTCGCCTCGGGCGGGATCGCCTCGTGCGGCAGGCCGGGCGCGACCTTCAGCGCGGCGTACGGCACGCGGGCGGCGAGCGCGACGGCCTCGGACAGGGGCGGGGAGTACGCCTCGGGGTCGAAGGTGCGGCCGCGGCCGCGGCCACGACCGCTGCCTCCGCCGCGTCGGGAGGGGTCGATGAACGCCGCGTCGCAGCCGGTGAGGTCGGCGTCGGCGGCGTCGGCGCGGCGGACGGTGATGCGGTCGGCGAGGCCGAGCGCGGCGGCGTTGGCCTCGGCGACGGCGCAGGTCAGCGGGTCGCGGTCGACGGCGAGGACGCGCAGCCCGGCGCGGGCCAGGGCGATGGCGTCGCCGCCGACGCCGCAGCACAGGTCGGCGACGCGGCGTACGCCGAGGGCGGCGAGGCGTTCCGCGCGCCAGGCGGCGACGGGGGCGCGGGTGGCCTGCTCGACGCCGTCGCCGGTGAAGTACATCCGCTGGGCGTCCGGCCCGAACTTCGCCGCCGCGCGCTGCCGCAGCCGGGCCTGGCCGATGGCGGCGCTGACCAGCTCGGCGGGGTGGTGGCGGCGCAGCCGGGTGGCGGCGCTCAGCTCCCCGGCGGGGTCGAGGTCGCGCAGCTCGGCGAGCAGGCGCCGGCCGGGGTCGGTGAGCAGCGCCCTGAACGCTTCGGTTGCTGCGGTGGGGGATGTGGGGGATGCGGCCACCCGGGTCATTCTTCCCGACCGCCCCGGAACGGCGTGCGGGGGAGCGGGGGGCGGGGTGGCACCATCCCAAGCCATGAAGATTATCGGACAAGTAGTACAAATGCGGTGGGCGACGATACTCGCCGTGGCGTGCGCCGCCGCCGGGCTCCAGGGCGTTCAGCCACAGGTGGCGGCGACCGAGGGCAAGGGGCGGGAGAACCCGCATCGGGCGGAGCCGGGTGCGGGAGAGGGCGGGCAGCAGCCACTCGACGAGGGCGCGCGGCCGGCGCCGCGGGCGGCGTACGGTGCGCAGGCGCCCGGCCGTCCGGAGCGGTCCGCGCTCCGGCCCGCCTCGGGCGGCGGCGGCCGCGACGCCGAGCCGCGGACGGCTCACGGCCGGGAGGGGTCGGGCTGGTGGCCGCCGGTGTACGCGCTCGAACTGCCGGGTCTGCGGCCCGCCTCCGGCGGGGGAGGGGACGGCCGCGACGAGCCGCGCCGGGAGGAGCCGGGCGCGGGTGAGGAGTTCGGCGAGGGCGAGCGGTGGGTGCCGCTGGCGGCCCCTGAACCGCTGACGCCGGACCGTCCGGCGCCGCGGCCCGCCTCCGGCGACGACCGGGAGAGCCGGCGCAGTGCCGAGCCCCGGGCGGCCCACGGCCCGCAGGTACCCGACCGCCCTGCGGGCGAGCGTCGTCCCGCTGCGGCGTACCGGCCGGAGGGGCCGGCGTTGCCGCCGGTGCCGTACGCCGTGGGGGCGCTCGCCGCGCGCGAGCCGCTCGCCGCGCTGCCGCCGCCCGAGGCCGCCGGCGGTGCGCCCGCCGGGCGGGCGGGGGCCGCGGCGCGCACCGCCGCCAGTGCGCTGGCGGGGTACGCCGACCGGCTCGCGCGGGCCGAGGAACGCCGGGTCGTCGCCGCCCGGGAGTGGGGGCTGCGCCGCGTGCCGCTGCTGCCGCCCCCGCCCCCGGAGCCGGGCGACCGGCCTCGGCTGACCTCCGAACCCGGGCAGATCTCCGGGTCAGGGCTGCCGCCCGTCATCACCCGCGTTCCCACCGACGACAAGGTCGTCTTCCTCACCATCGACGACGGCGCCGAAAAGGACCCCCGGCTGCTGCGGATGCTGCGCGAGCTGGAGATCCCCGCCTCCGGCTTCCTCACCGACTACGTCGCCCGCGACGGCTACGACTACTTCCGCCGCGCCCGGCGCGAGGGCACGCGGATGCACAACCACACCGTGAACCACCACGAGATGCCCCGCCTGAGCTACGGCGAGCAGCGCGAGGAGATCTGCCGCCAGCAGAGGATCCTGGAGCGCGAGATCGGCGAGCGGCCCACCCTCTTCCGGCCGCCGTACGGGGCATACGACCGCGACACGCTGCGCGCGGCGGCCAACTGCGGGGTGCGGGCGGTGCCGCTGTGGGCGGAGGAGGCGTTCCCCGACAGGATCGAGTGGTCCAGCCCGGACGGCAGCCTGCACCCGGGCGACATCATCCTCACGCACTTCCGGGGGCCGGACGAGTGGCGCGGCGGCGGCGACATGACGGACATGCTGCGCCGCGTGCTCGACACGGTCACCGCGCAGGGCTTCGCCGTCGCGCGCCTGGAGGACTACATCGGCTGAGGGCCTTGCCTCACGGAGGGGCTGGGCCGGCCGGCCCAGCGCCGCGCAGCGGAGCCCTCAGCGGCGGGACGGCGCGCGGCGGTTGGCACTCTAGTTGACTGAGTGCTAACGGCGGCATACTCTCGACGCTGGCACCTGGCACTCTCCCTGGACGAGTGCCAGCCAACGCGCGACGGGCGGATCCGGCACCCGCGACGACGGGTCCACCAGGTCGCCATCCATCCAGACACATCAGACCCCGCGAGATCTCCGAAGGGGGAGGTCGGATCGTGACGACCGTTAGTTCCAAGGTTGCCATCAAGCCTCTTGAGGACCGCATTGTGGTCCAGCCGCTTGACGCCGAGCAGACCACGGCCTCCGGCCTGGTCATTCCGGACACCGCCAAGGAGAAGCCCCAGGAGGGCACCGTCCTGGCCGTGGGCCCGGGTCGCTTCGAGGACGGCAACCGTCTGCCGCTCGACGTCAAGGTCGGCGACATCGTGCTGTACAGCAAGTACGGCGGTACCGAGGTGAAGTACAACAACGAGGAGTACCTCGTTCTCTCTGCTCGCGACGTTCTCGCGATCATCGAGAAGTAATCACCCCCGAGAAGTGCGCCGCGCCCCGGGACCCGCGTCCGAGATCCATACGGACGGCCGGGGCCGGGGCGCGGCCTGTTTGTTCACGAGACCAGAGGGACCAGAGGGACACGCAAACCCATGGCCAAGATCCTTAAATTCGACGAGGACGCACGGCGCGCCCTCGAACGTGGCGTCAACAAGCTCGCCGACACGGTCAAGGTGACCATCGGTCCCAAGGGCCGCAACGTCGTCATCGACAAGAAGTTCGGTGCCCCGACGATCACCAACGACGGCGTCACGATCGCGCGCGAGATCGAGACCGAGGACCCGTACGAGAACCTCGGCGCCCAGCTCGTGAAGGAGGTGGCGACCAAGACCAACGACATCGCGGGCGACGGCACCACCACCGCCACCGTGCTGGCCCAGGCGATGGTCCGCGAGGGCCTGCGCAACGTCGCCGCGGGCGCCAGCCCGGCCGGGCTCAAGCGCGGCATCGACGCCGCCGTGGCCGCCATGGCCGAGGAACTGCGCGGCACCGCCCGCCCCATCGACTCCAAGGAGGACATCGCCGCCGTCGCCGCGCTGTCCGCCCAGGACAAGCAGGTGGGCGAGCTGATCGCCGAGGCCATGGACAAGGTCGGCAAGGACGGCGTCATCACCGTCGAGGAGGCCCAGACCTTCGGCCTGGAGCTCGACTTCACCGAGGGCATGGCGTTCGACAAGGGCTACCTGTCGCCCTACATGGTCACCGACCAGGAGCGCATGGAGGCCGTCCTCGACGACCCGTACATCCTCATCCACCAGGGCAAGATCTCCGCCATCCAGGACCTCCTCCCGCTGCTGGAGAAGATCATGCAGGCCGGCGGCTCGCGGCCGCTGCTGCTGATCGCCGAGGACGTGGAGGGCGAGGCCCTGTCCACCCTGGTCGTCAACAAGATCCGCGGCACCTTCAACTCGGCCGCCGTCAAGGCCCCCGGCTTCGGCGACCGCCGCAAGGCGATGCTCGGCGACATGGCGACCCTCACCGGCGGCACCGTGATCTCCGAGGAGGTCGGCCTCAAGCTCGACCAGGTCGGCCTGGACGTGCTGGGCTCCGCCCGCCGCGTCACCATCACCAAGGACGACACCACCATCGTCGACGGCGGGGGCAAGTCCGAGGACATCGAGGCCCGGGTGGCGCAGATCCGGGCCGAGATCGAGACCACCGACTCCGACTGGGACCGCGAGAAGCTGCAGGAGCGGCTGGCGAAGCTCGCCGGCGGCGTGTGCGTGATCCGCGTCGGCGCCGCCACCGAGGTGGAGCTGAAGGAGAAGAAGCACCGCCTGGAGGACGCCATCTCCGCCACCCGCGCGGCGGTGGAGGAGGGCATCGTGCCCGGTGGCGGCGCCTCGCTGGTGCACGCCTCCAAGGTGCTGGCCGAGAGCCTGGGCCGGACGGGCGACGAGGCCACGGGCGTGGCGATCGTGCGCCGCGCGGCCGTCGAGCCGCTGCGCTGGATCGCGGAGAACGCCGGGCTGGAGGGGTACGTCATCACCTCCAAGGTCGCGGAGCTCGACGCCGGCCAGGGCTTCAACGCCGCCACCGGCGCCTACGGCGACCTGGTGAAGGACGGCGTGATCGACCCGGTGAAGGTCACCCGCTCCGCGCTGGAGAACGCCGCGTCCATCGCCTCCCTGCTGCTCACCACCGAGACGCTGGTGGTGGAGAAGAAGGAGGAGGAGCCGGAGGCCGCCGGTCACGGCCACAGCCACGGTCACGCGCACTGAGCGCTCCGCCGCGCTGCCCCGGCGCAGGCAACGGGCCCCGCTTCGCCGCCCGCACGCGGCGGGGCGGGGCCCTGTCCTGTGGGCCGTCCCGTGGACGGCCCACACCGCTCGTCAGACGGCGATGATGCCGAGCTGTTCGAGCAGGCCGTAGTAGTCCCAGTTCCAGTGGCCCTCGCAGATCCTGCCCTCGCGGTACCGGTGGGTGGTGTGCCCGGTGACCGTGATGCGGCGGCCGGTGGGCTCCACGCCCTGGAACTCGCCCCGGTGGGTGCCGGTCACCGTCCACGCGGTCGTCACCCTGTCGCCCTCGGCGAGCTGGTTCTCGATGGCGAACGACGGCCCGAAGGCGTCGACGTACATCCTGGTCGTTTCCGTGAACGCGGCCAGGTCCTGCGGGTCCGTGGGACTGGCCGGGTCGTGGTCCTGGTAGTCGTTGGTGAGCAACTCCTCGAGAGCGCTGGCATCACCGCTGGTGATGGCCTCGAAGAAGCGCCGCGACGCCGCCTTGTTGAGCTGCTCGTCGCGTATCACCTCGAGGTCGGTGAACTGCGGCGGCGCGTCGCACAGCGCCACCATCTCCTGGTAAATGCGGTCCGTCTCCGGCAGCTTGGAGTTGCGCATCGCCTCCTCGTACGACGGGAACTCCACGATCTCCAGGACGTGGGTCGGGTCGGCCCGGTCCTTGCCCACGATCGAGTGGGTCGCCGTCCTCTTGCCCTGCGTTATGGAGACCCAGTCGTCCATGAGTCGATTCAATTCCTCGACCCTGCTGGTCTTGCAGTCGATCACCTGTATGAATGACATCGCTGGTGCTCCCATCATGGCGTTCATGGCGTTCGCGTTCATGTGCCGATGTGCGTTAGCTCCAGCCTAGTCCTTATGGGTACTTCTAGGCATTTCGTACCAGTTCGTCACCCATGCCAGCTTCACTGGGTGGACTTCTCGTCCCGCCCCTGCTCCCGCTGCGGCCCGTAGCGGCGACCGGCCCGGGAGGAGACGCCGCCGAGGACGCCGCGCGGCAGCAGCTTCGCGGCGCCCATCAACGCCTTGTAGCGCGCGTCCGGTATGCACACCGTCCGCCCGCGCGACAGCGCCTTCAGTCCGGCGTCCACCACCCGGTCCGCCTCCAGCCACATCCAGCCGGGGATGCTGTCGGTGCGCATCCCGGCCCGCTGGTGGAACTCGGTGCGCACGAAGCCCGGGCACAACGCCAGCAGCCGCACCCCGCTGCCTGCCAGGTCGCGGGCGGCGCCCTGGGTGAACTGCACGACCCACGCCTTCGACGCCCCGTAGGTGCCGCGCGGCACGAACGCCGCCACCGAGGCGACGTTCACCACCGAGCCGCGCCCGCGCTCGCGCATGGGGCCGACCGCCGCCAGGGTCAGGCGGAGCACCGCCTCGCAGTGCAGCCGCAGCATGCGCAGCTCGTCGTCGACGGGCACGTCGGGGAAGTGGCCCTTCAGGCCGAAGCCGGCGTTGTTGACCAGCAGGTCCACCGGCTGGGAGCGGTCGGCCAGGCGTTCCTCGACCGTCGCGATGCCCTTCTCCGTGGACAGGTCCGCGGCGAGCACGCTGGCCTCGATGCCGTGGCGGTCGTGCAGCTCGGCCGCCTGCCGGCGCAGCGCGTCGGCGGAGCGGGAGACCAGCACCAGGTCGTGCCGGTCGCGGGCCAGCCGCCGGGCGAAGGCGGCGCCGATCCCGACCGTGGGTCCCGTCACCAGTGCAGTCGTCATGGGCCAAACGGTAGTCGGCCCGTGGGCGTTCCCGGCATGTGCGCGCGGCGCGCGGCCAGGTGGTTTCCGAGCGGGTGTGTTCCCGGCGGGTGTGCCCTCCTAGCGGTCGGGGCCCGGCGGATTGGCATGGGCGCGCACCAGGTCGCGGCGGGCGCGGCCCAGCAGCTCCTCGCGTTCGTCCTCGGTCAGGCCGCCCCAGACGCCGTACGGTTCGCGGACCGACAGCGCGTGTGCGGCGCACTCCGCCCGCACCGGGCACCGCATGCATACCTCCTTCGCCGCTTCCTCGCGGGCGCTGCGGGCGGCGCCGCGTTCCCCCTCCGGATGGAAGAAGAGCGAGCTGTCCACGCCACGGCAGGCGGCGAGGAGCTGCCAGTCCCACAGGTCTGCGTTGGGGCCCGGGAGGCGGGAGAAATCTGCCATGAGTCTGTCCCATCGAGGCGCGCAAGACGGATGTAAATATGACTACCAGCCGAATATAGTCACAGGCACCTTGAGATGGGCAATAAGGTCTAAAAAGGGCAAAGGCAGATGTCCCGGGGCCTTCGTTTGATGGATTCGTGGAGGGGTGTAGTCGGGTGCTGCGACGATCACGTAGAGTGCTTGTGTCGTGGCAGCGTGGACCGTAACTCTTTCGGGTGACCGTCGTTGAGAGGGCGAAAGCGGTTGACGTGGGCTGTCGGCCGCGAAGGTGACGACAGACAACAGCCTGGAGGCTCAAGGTGATGCGCATCAGCTGCGGAGGGCGACCATGACTTCCGTCCTCGTCTGCGACGACTCCCCACTCGCCCGGGAGGCGCTGCGCCGCGCGGTCGCGACCGTGCCCGGCGTCGAGCGGGTCACGACGGCGGCCAACGGCGAGGAAGTCCTCCGCCGCTGGGGCGCCGACCGTTCCGACCTGATTCTCATGGACGTCCGGATGCCAGGGCTGGGGGGTGTGGAGACCGTCCGGCGCCTGCTGTCGGCCGATCCCGGCGCCCGCATCATCATGCTGACGGTGGCCGAGGACCTCGACGGCGTGGCGCTCGCCGTCGCGGCCGGGGCGCGCGGGTACCTGCACAAGGACGCCTCCCGCGCCGAGCTGCGGGCCACGGTGACCCAGGCGTTGGCCGACCCGACGTGGCGGCTGGCGCCGCGCCGGCTGCGTTCCTCGGACATGGGGGCGGCGCCGACGCTCACCGCCCGCGAGATCCAGGTGCTGGAGGGCATGAGCCACGGCCGCTCCAACGCCGAGATCGGCCGCGAGCTCTTCCTCTCCGAGGACACCGTCAAGACACACGCGCGCCGGCTGTTCAAGAAGCTCGGCGCCTCGGACCGGGCGCACGCCGTGGCCCTCGGCTTCCGCTGGGGCCTGGTGCGCTGAGCGCCGGCCCGAGCCGTCCCGTCGCGGGCCCCGGAGAGGGGCCGGGCCCGCGACGGGACGGATTTCACCGGCGTGGTGCGGGCGCGGTGTGGGCGCCGTGCGGGTCGTCGCCGTACGGGCGCCGGATCGGCACCGGACCCGCACCTGGCCTGCGCGGGGCCTGCGCGGGACCAGGCATGAACGGGCACAGAACGGGCACGGACATGGCCGCAGACGCAAAAGATTCGCGAGTGCCGCATCCTTGAAGGCATGACGCTCCATGGGGACGAGCCGGCCAGCCGTGAGGGGAGGGCGCAGACCGTGCCACAGGACGTGAGGGTCACCACGCCCGCCCGTCAGGCTTCACACCAGCGCGACGCTTCACATAACGCTTCGGTGCACAACTCGGCGCCCTGCGGCCCAGAGCCCGCGACGCCGGTGCACCATGGACCGATGCGCGATGACGAGAGCAGGGTGATCGGCACACTCGTCCATCGCGCGGCGGAGGGGGACGCGCAGGCCACGCACGATCTGCTGGCCCATGTGCACCCGCTGGCGCTGCGCTACTGCCGGACGCGGCTGGCGCGACTGCCGGGCGAGGCCCGGCACTTTGTCGACGACCTGGCCCAGGAGGTCTGCCTCGCGGTGCTCTGCGCGCTGCCGCGCTACCGCGACACCGGGCGGCCGTTCGACGCCTTCGTCGTCGCCATCGCCCAGCACAAGGTCGCCGATCTCCAACGCGCCGCGCTGCGGCACCCGGGCATCTGGGCCGTTCCCTCCGACGAGATGCCGGAGTGGCCCGACGACTCGCTGGGGCCCGAGGAGCGGGCGCTGGCCAGCAGCGACGCGGAGTGGGCCAGGAAGCTGCTGGCCAATCTGCCGCGGCATCTGCGGGAGCTGGTGCTGCTGCGGGTCGCGGTCGGGCTGACGGCCGAGGAGACCGGGCAGAAGCTGGGGATGTCGCCGGGCGCGGTGCGCGTCGCGCAGCATCGCGCGCTGACGCGCCTGCGCGCGCTGGCCGGGCGCTGAGCCCTCCGGGGCGCCGCCCACGGATCCCCCGTTCGCCGCCCACACCCCGGCACTCACCCGGGGCTGAGTGCGGGTGGGGGAAGTACCCCTTGGGCGGCCGTAGCATGGACAGCCCGGGTGGGGGCGATCCGGAAGGCGTTCGGAAGGGCTGTCATGACCACTGACGTAGCGGGCGCGGGTGTGCCGGCAAAATTCCAGGCACTCGGGCTGACCTTCGACGACGTGCTGCTGCTGCCCGGCGCCGCCGACCTCGCGCCGCACGAGATCGATACCTCCACGCGGCTGTCCCGCAACGTCCGCGTGAACATCCCGCTGCTCTCCGCCGCCATGGACAAGGTCACCGAGGCCCGGATGGCGATCGCCATGGCCCGGCAGGGCGGCGCGGGCGTGCTGCACCGCAACCTGTCGATCGAGGAGCAGGCCGCCCAGGTGGACCGGGTCAAGCGCTCGGAGTCGGGCATGGTCACCGACCCCATCACCATCCGCCCGGACGCCACCCTCAAGGAGGCCGACGAGCTGTGCGGGCGTTTCCGCATCAGCGGTGTCCCGGTCACCGACGCCGCGGGCCGGCTGCTGGGCATCGTCACCAACCGCGACATGGCGTTCGAGCTGGACCGGGGCCGCCAGGTCCGCGAGGTCATGACGCCCATGCCGCTGGTCACCGGCCACGTCGGCATCTCGGGCGAGGCCGCCATGGAGCTGCTGCGCCGCCACAAGATCGAGAAGCTGCCGCTGGTCGACGCCGAGAACCGGCTGCGCGGCCTGATCACCGTCAAGGACTTCGTCAAGGCCGAGAAGTACCCGAACGCCGCCAAGGACGCCGAGGGCCGCCTGATCGTGGGCGCGGCGGTCGGCGTCGCGGGCGACGCGTACGACCGTGCGCAGGCGCTGATCGAGGCCGGGGCCGACTTCATCGTCGTGGACACCGCGCACGGCCACTCCCGGCTCGTCGCCGACATGGCCGCCAAGATCAAGTCCAACACCGACCGTGTCGACGTCGTCGCCGGGAACGTCGCGACCCGGGAGGCGGCGCAGGCCCTCGTCGACGCCGGCGTGGACGGCATCAAGGTCGGCGTCGGCCCCGGCTCCATCTGCACGACGCGGGTGGTCGCCGGCATCGGCGTGCCGCAGGTCACCGCGATCTACGAGGCCGCGCTCGCCGCCCGCGAGGCCGACATCCCGGTCATCGGCGACGGCGGCCTCCAGTACAGCGGCGACATCGCCAAGGCGCTGGTCGCCGGCGCCGACACGGTGATGCTCGGCAGCCTGCTGGCGGGCTGCGAGGAGTCGCCGGGCGAGCTGATGTTCATCAACGGCAAGCAGTTCAAGTCCTACCGCGGCATGGGCTCGCTGGGCGCGATGCGCTCGCGCGGCGAGCAGCGCTCGTACTCCAAGGACCGGTACTTCCAGGACGAGGTCGCCGACGACGACAAGCTGGTCCCCGAGGGCATCGAGGGCCAGGTTCCCTACCGGGGCCCGCTCTCCTCCGTCGTGCACCAGCTCATCGGCGGCCTGCACCAGTCGATGTACTACCTCGGCGGCCGGACCGTCCCGGAGATCAAGGAGAAGGGCCGCTTCGTGCGGATCACCGCGGCCGGGCTCAAGGAGAGCCACCCGCACGACATCCAGATGACCACAGAAGCGCCCAACTATTCGCGCCGCTGAGCGCGCCGCTGAGAGGGTTCCTTTCGTGACTGAGATCGAGATCGGACGCGGCAAGCGCGGGCGGCGGGCGTACGCGTTCGACGACATCGCCATCGTGCCGAGCAGGCGCACCCGGGATCCCAAGGAGGTCTCGATCGCCTGGCAGATCGACGCCTACCGCTTCGAACTGCCGTTCCTCGCCGCGCCGATGGACTCGGTGGTCTCGCCGGAGACCGCGATCCGCATAGGGCGTCTCGGCGGACTCGGCGTGCTGAACCTGGAGGGGCTGTGGACCCGGTACGAGGACCCCGAGCCTCTGCTTGAGGAGATCACCGGCCTGGAGGAGTCCGACGCCAACCGGCGGCTGCAGGAGGTCTACTCCGCTCCCGTGCGCGAGGAGCTGATCTTCAAGCGGATCAGGCAGGTGCGGGACGCGGGCGTGGTGACGGCGGCGGCGCTCTCGCCGCAGCGCACCGCGCAGTTCTCGAAGGCGGTGCTCGACGCGGGCGTGGACATCTTCGTCATCAGGGGCACGACCGTCTCGGCGGAGCACGTGTCGGGCGCGGCCGAGCCGCTCAACCTCAAGCAGTTCATCTACGAGCTGGACGTGCCGGTGATCGTCGGCGGCTGCGCCACGTACACCGCCGCGCTGCACCTGATGCGGACCGGCGCGGCTGGCGTGCTCGTCGGCTTCGGCGGCGGCGCCGCGCACACCACGCGGAGCGTGCTGGGCATCCAGGTGCCCATGGCCACCGCCGTGGCCGACGTGGCCGCGGCCCGCCGCGACTACCTCGACGAGTCCGGCGGGCGGTACGTGCACGTCATCGCGGACGGCGGCGTCGGCTGGTCCGGCGACCTGCCGAAGGCGATCGCCTGCGGCGCGGACGCCGTGATGATGGGCTCCCCGCTGGCCCGCGCCTCGGACGCGCCCGGGCGCGGGCACCACTGGGGCATGGAGGCGGTGCACGAGGAGCTGCCGCGCGGCAAGAAGGTCCGCCTCGGCACGGTCGGCACGACCGAGGAGATCCTGACCGGCCCCTCGCACTCGCCGGACGGGGCGATGAACTTCTTCGGCGCCTTGCGCAGAGCGATGGCCACCACGGGGTACTCGGAGCTGAAGGAGTTCCAGCGCGTCGAGGTCACGGTGGCGCGCTCCCGCTAGCCGGGGCACCCCACCCGGGGTGGGGCGCCGTCGGCAGGCGCGGATCGCTCAGTCCTGTCCGCGCCAGGGGCCCGTGATGGCCAGCAGGATGCCCGGCTCCTGGATGCTGGCGTACAGGGTCTGGCCGTCGGGCGAGAAGGTGACGCCGGTGAACTCGCTGAACTCCGGCTCCTCCTCGGTGCCGATGTTCACCTCGTTACGGGCCAGCTCGAAGGTGCGGCCGTCCTCCGTCGCGCCGAAGAGGTGCTGCAGGCCCTCGCCGTCCTCGGAGATGATCAGGCCGCCGTACGGCGAGACCGTGATGTTGTCCGGGCCGTCGAGGTTGCCCTCCTGCGAGGGATCGGCGTTGACGCCCAGCCGCACCTTGAGGGTGATGGTGCGCCGCCTCGGGTCGTAGAACCACACCTGGCCGTCGTGCGGGGTGCCGGGGCTGTCCTCCTCGCGGGCGTAGGAGGAGACGAAGTACGCGCCGCCGTCGCCCCACCACATGCCCTCCAGCTTGCGGGCGCGCGTGATCCGGCCGGGCCCGAACTGCTGCCGGATCGGCGTCTCGCGCGCGTCGCGGTCCGGCACGTCCACCCAGTCGACGCCGTAGACCGTGCCGATGCGGGTGGTGCGGGAGAGGTCGTCGACGAAGCGGCCCGCGGAGTCGAAGCACTTGAACGCCTGGAGCGTGCCCGCGTCGCCGGGGAGGGTGCGCAGCCGGCCGCGGCCGTGGCGGAAGCCCTCCGGCGGCACCCAGCGGTAGAACAGGCCGTTCGGCTCGTCGGCGTCCTCGGTGAGGTAGAGGTGGCCGCGCCGCTCGTCGACCACCACGGCCTCGTGGGCGAAGCGGCCCAGCGCCTTGATCGGCCTGGGGTCGCGGCCGGCGTCCCGGTCGTAGGGGTCCACCTCGAAGACGTAGCCGTGGTCGAGCGTCATGCCCGCCTCGCCGGCGCGGTCCTCGGTCTCCTCGCAGGTCAGCCAGGTGCCCCAGGGCGTGGTGCCGCCCGCGCAGTTGTTGGAGGTGCCGGCGATGGCGACCCACTCGGTGACGTGCTCGCCGCCGTCGGCGACCTCCACCACGGTGCAGCCGCCGGGGGCGGCCGGGTCGTACACGAGGCCCTCGGCCAGCGGCACCGGGTGGTCGTAGTCGGAGCGCGGGCCGTCCATCTCGTGGTTGACGACGAGCAGGTCCGCGCCGCGCGGGCCCTCGAAGGTGCCGGTGCCGTCGTGCTCGGCCGGGGTGAACTCGCCGGACTCCAGCGTCGTCCTGCCGGTGTGGGTGATGACCCGGTAGGTGAAGCCCTCGGGCAGCGACAGCACGCCCTCGGGGTCGGGCACGAGCGGGCCGTAGCCGAGGCCCTGCCGGCCGGGGGAGCCGCCGAGCGCGCCCGGCGCGGTGGCCAGCACGCCGACGCTCCCGGCCAGGGCCACCCCGGCCCCGGCCGCTGCTGAGCGCTGCACGAACTGTCGGCGGTTGAGTTTCATGATCTTTCTCCTGAACGCCATACGGGGACGAGGCGGGCCCACCCTGCCGCCGCATGGCGAACGCCAGTCAAAATCGGCGCGACACTTCCTGGTGCGGTCAGAACCGCCGGAACCGGCCGGAGCCGGCCGAGTCCGTCATGCCGGTCGAGCCCGTCATGCCCGCCGAGCACGCGCGATCCGGTCAGAGCCGGTGGGCGGCGCCGGCGGGGGTGGCGCCCTGGGTGTCGAGCAGCAGCTGCGCCTTGGCGGCAAGGCCCTGGAGATCGTAGACGCTGTGGGGTTGCAGCAGCAGCGTCAGATCGGCGGCCGCGGCCGCCTCGTGGACGGCGTCGGCCCGGGGCACCGGGCGTCCCGACACGCGCCAGGAGGGCACGAACGGGTCGTGGTAGCCGAGGTCGGCGCCGAGCTGGAGCAGGCTCTCGGCGATCTCGCGGGCCGGGGAGCCCTCCTGGCCGGGGCGGTCGGGGCGGCCGGTGAGGCCGAGCAGCAGAACGCGCGCGCCGCGCGCCGACTTGCCGTGCTCGTTGAGCAGCGCGGCGGCGCGGCGGGTGACGTAGCGCGGCATGTGGGCGTTGATCTCCCGGGCCAGCCTCACCAGCCGCAGCCGCTCGCCGGGGTCGTCGACCGGGCCGGCGTGGTGGCCACCGCCCGCGCTCGCGCCCGGGCCCGGGCCCGGGCCCGTCGTTCCGGTGTCGGGGCCCGTGTCCGGGCAGGGGCAGGGGCCGGGTCCCGGGCCCGGGCGGGGCGCCGGGCGCGGCGGCCAGGGGCCCGACTCGGCGCAGCGCAGCACGTCCCACAGGTCGATGCCCAGATCGTGGCAGAGCACGGCCGTCTCGTTGACGAGGGCGGTCGTCACGTGGCGGGCGTTGGTGAGCAGCATCTGGGCGGCCTCGGCCTCCGCCACGCCCCGGGCCCGCACGACCTTGTTGGCGTTGCCCGTCAGCCGCCCGTAGAAGGCCGCGGCGGCCTCGGTGCAGGCCGGGGTGAGGCCGCCGATCACGCGCGGCGCGCGGCTGACCGGCCCCGGGCGGCCCGGGGCGTACGCCAGGTGGAAGTCGCGCCCGGCCCTGAGGCCCGAGCCGCGCTCCAGCAGCGGCCGGAGCACGTCCCGGGTGGTGCCGGGGGAGCAGGTGGACTCCAGGACCACGAGGGTGCGCGGGCGCAGGCGGGGGGCGAGCGCCCGCGCGGCGTCCTCGACCGTGATGGCCCCTCCCGCGTTCCGCTCGTTGGAGCAGACCAGCGCGGTCCGCACCCGGGCCAGGGCCGCCGGGTCGCTGGTGGCGGTGAAGCCGCGGGCGAGCATGCGGCGCAGCTCGGCGGCGGCGAGAGTTCCCCCGGACGGGGGACGGCCCGCGTTGAGTTGGGCGGCGGCCCGGGGGTCGGGCGTGAAGCCGACGGTGCGGATGTCGGCGGCGGTGGCAGCCTGCGCGGCGGGCAGCCCCAGGTCTCCGAGGCCGAGGACGGCGAGATCGGCGGCCATGCGGTACGGCTCCAGAGTCGAACGGACGGAACGAGTGGACGGATGAGCAACACGTCACTGCTCCGGTCAGCTTAGGGGCATATATGACAGATATGGTGTATTGGCCGCCTGTGTGGAATGTGGCGAGCCAAACCGCTGGATTTGCGGGAGCATCGGGGGCAGGAACTCCGTTGAACCGGTGAACCATCGACGAGCAAGCACGGGAGGCAGCGGTGAGAACGGCGGCAATGGGGCCGGGCAGCCGGACCGAAGCACTCGCACGCATGGCGGAGCGGGAGCTCGACGTGCTGGTGGTCGGGGGCGGGGTGGTGGGCGCGGGCACCGCCCTTGACGCCGCGACGCGAGGCCTGAGCACCGGCCTGATCGAGGCCCGCGACTGGGCGTCAGGCACCTCCAGCCGGTCGAGCAAGCTCATCCACGGAGGCCTGCGCTACCTGGAGATGCTCGACTTCGGCCTGGTGAGGGAGGCGCTGAAGGAGCGTGGCCTGCTGCTGGAGCGCATCGCCCCGCACCTGGTCAAGCCCGTGCCCTTCCTCTATCCGCTGCAACACCGCGCCTGGGAGCGGCTGTACGCGGGCACCGGCGTCGCGCTGTACGACACGATGGCGCTCTCCTCGGGCCACGGGCGCGGCCTGCCCCGCCACCGGCACCTCAGCCGCAGCCGCGCGCTGCGCGTCGCGCCCGCGCTGCGCAAGGACGCCCTGGTCGGGGCGTTGCAGTACTACGACGGCCAGGTCGACGACGCCCGCTTCGTCGCCACCCTCGTCCGCACCGCCGTCGGGTACGGCGCCCTGGCCGCCAACCGCGCCCGCGTCGGGGAGTTCCTGCGGGAGGGCGAGCGCGTCGTCGGCGTGCGCGTGACCGACCTGGAGCGCGACGGCGGCACGTACGAGGTCCGCGCCAAGCAGGTCGTCAACGCCACCGGCGTGTGGACCGACGACACGCAGGCCATGATCGCCGAGCGCGGCCAGTTCCACGTGCGCGCCTCCAAGGGCATCCACCTGGTGGTGCCCAAGGACCGCATCCACTCCGCGACCGGCCTCATCCTGCGCACCGAGAAGAGCGTGCTGTTCGTCATCCCCTGGGGCCGCCACTGGATCGTCGGCACCACCGACACGCCCTGGGACCTCGACAAGGCCCACCCGGCCGCCTCCAGCGCCGACATCGACTACCTGCTGGAGCACGTCAACTCCGTGCTCGCCGTGCCGCTGACCCGCGACGACGTGGAGGGCGTCTACGCCGGGCTGCGCCCGCTGCTGGCCGGCGAGTCCGACGCCACCAGCAAGCTGTCGCGCGAGCACACCGTGGCCCACCCCGTGCCGGGCCTGGTGGTGGTGGCGGGCGGCAAGTTCACCACGTACCGGGTGATGGCGAAGGACGCCGTGGACGCGGCGGTGCACGGCCTTGACCAGCGCGTCGCCGACTGCTGCACGGAGGAGGTGCGGCTGGCCGGGGCCGAGGGGTACCACGCGCTGTGGAACGCCCGCGCCCGCATCGCCGCCCGCGCCGGGCTGCACGAGGCGCGCATCGAGCACCTGCTGAACCGGTACGGCTCGCTGACGGAGGAGGTGCTGGAGCTCGTCACGAAGGACCCGGCGCTCGGCGAGCCGCTGCCCGCCGCCGACGACTACCTCAAGGCCGAGATCGTCTACGCCTGTTCGCACGAGGGCGCCCGGCACCTGGAGGACGTCCTCACCCGGCGTACCCGCATCTCGATCGAGACCTTCGACCGTGGCACGCGCAGTGCCCGCGAGTGCGCCGAGCTGATGGCCGGGGTGCTGGGGTGGGACGCGGCGCGGATCGAGCGCGAGGTCGAGCACTACGGGAGGCGGGTGGAGGCGGAGCGTCAGTCGCAGCTCCAGCCCGACGACCAGACCGCCGACGCCGCACGCCTGGAGGCCCCGGACACCGCCCCGCTGTGATGCGTCCCGCGTCTTCGGCGCGGAACGGCTCCGGGGGGATCTGGCGTCCTCCGGATGGGTGACAATGACCGGGTTAGCCGGAGGGGACTCGAACGCATGGGCGGCAAGGGCGGCATGGGCCAGGAAAACGCGGAAGTCAACCGTGACGCGAACGACGCGGACGACGCGGCCGACGGCGCCAACGGCGCCAACGGCGCGTCGGGTCCGCCTGGCGTGCCGCGCGACGGGGGGACGCTGAACATGGGCGCTTCGGACGAGGCGGCGGAGCCGCAGGACGCGACGCCGTGGTACGCCGCCTCCGCGGACGCCCCGGCCGATGGTGGCCCGGAGGCGTCGGCGCCCCCGCCGGTCCCGGCCATGCCACCCCTGCCCCCGATGCCGCCGCAGCCACCGCCGCCGCCGCGGCCACCGCAGTTCTCCGAGGCGGCGGAGGCGGACGAGGCGGAGCCGGCCGACGCGGTCGGCCCAGCCGAGGGACCCGGCGAGTCCGAGGAGAGCCCGGAGCCCGCGCCGCCGGGACTCCCGCCCGAGCCCGGCACCGTCTTCCTGGCCGCGCGCGAGCCGCGGGACGCTCCGCCGCCCTCCGACGCGGAGCCCCAGGACGTTCCGCCGGCCGCTGCCGAGATCCGTCCCGAGACGCTGGACATGGGGCGGCAGGAGCCGCGGGACGTTCCGCCGCCCTCGGACGCCGAGCCCCAGGACGTTCCGCCGGCCGCTGCCGAGATCCGTCCCGAGACGCTGGACATGGGGCGGCAGGAGCCGCAGGACGCGCCCCCGCCCCCGCCTTCGGACGCCGAGCCCTCACCGGGCGGCACGGTGCACCTGGGCACGGCCGGTGCGTCCGGTGCGTCCGGTGCGTCCGAGGCGTCCGGGGAGGGGCCGGAGCCCGTGCGGTGGCGGCCGCTGCCGGCCGAGCCGGGGACGGTGCGGCTGTCGGCGCGCGAGCCGCAGGACGCCCCCACCCCGCCCCCCGGCACACCCTGGGCCGGGGCGCCCGCCGATGACGACGACGAGGACGCCTCGCTGGGCGGCGACGCGCCGCTCGTCGGCACGCCCCCCGCCGCCGGGGACGGCCAGGACGCCGAGGCCGCTCAAGACGACGAGGACGCCTCGCTGGGCGGCGACGCGCCCCTCGTGGGCCTGCCCGACTCCGGCCCGGTGGAGCCCCAGCCCGAGGCCGGGGCGGCCGAGTCCGGCGGCGACGCCGCGCCCGGTCCTCCGGCGGACGAGACCGGGCGGCTGCTGGCCGGGCGTTACCGCCTCGCCGACGCCGTCGGCCGCGGCGGCATGGGCACGGTCTGGCGGGCCCACGACGAGATGCTCGGCCGCGTCGTCGCCGTCAAGGAGCTGCGGCTGCCCGGCGGCGTCGACGACCACGAGCGCACCCGCATGATCACCCGCACCCTGCGCGAGGCCAAGGCCATCGCCAGCATCCGCAACCAGGGCGTCGTCACCGTCTTCGACGTCGTGGACGAGGGCTCCCGACCCTGGATTGTGATGGAGCTGATCGAGGGGCGTTCGCTCGCCGACATCATCCGCAACGACGGGCCCATGCCGCCGCCCCGCGTCGCCGAGATCGGGCTCGCCGTACTCGACGTGCTGCGCGCCGCCCACGGTGCGGGGATCCTCCACCGCGACGTGAAGCCGTCCAACGTCCTCGTCGCCGCGGAGGACGGCCGCGTCGTCCTCACCGACTTCGGCATCGCCAAGGTCGAGGGCGACCCCTCCATCACCTCCACCGGCATGCTCGTCGGCGCCCCGTCGTACATATCCCCCGAGCGCGCCCGCGGCGAGGTGCTCGGCCCGCCCGCCGACATGTGGTCGCTCGGCGCGCTGCTGTACTGCTGCGTCGAGGGCATGCCGCCGTACGACGAGGGCAGCGCGATCGCCACGCTCGCCGCCGTCATGCACGACCCGGTGCCGCCGCCGCGCCAGGCCGGGGCGCTGACCGAGGTCATCACCGGGCTGCTCGACAAGGAGCCCGCCAACCGGCTGACCGAGGCCCGCACGCGGGAGCTGCTGCTCGCCGCGCTGGAGCCGCCCACGCCGCCGCCGTTCGCAGGCCCGGCGGCCTCGGCCGAGGAGGAGCCGCCCGCCGCGCCCCTCCCGGCCGGCGACAGCAGCACCATGGTGATGGGCGCGCGGCCCGCCGCCCCCGGCCCCACGCCGTACGCCGCCCCGGCCCCGGTCTCCCAGCCCTCCCCGCCTCCGGCGTCCGGGCCCGCGACCCCGCCGACGCCCCCGCCGCCGGTGGGGCTCCCCGCGCAGGGCGGCGGCCACCCGGCCGGCCCGGCGGGCCCCGGCGGCGGCTCCTCGCGGCGCCGGACGCTGATCATCGTCGGCGTGGCCGTCGTGCTGCTCGCCCTCGTCGGCGCCGCCCTCGCCACCACCCTCGGCGGCGACTCCGAGGGCGGCAGCCCGGAGGAGAGCCAGAGCGAGGGCCAGGACGGCGGAGCCTCCGACGGCAGCGGCGAGCCGACCCCCGAGGAGACGACGGACCCGACGCAGGACGAGACCGACGAGCCCACCCAGGAGCCGACCGAGGAGCCCACGGACGACGGAGGCCCGCCCGGCACCGTGCCGAGCAACGACCCGGACGCCACGCTGCCCGAGGACCCCGGCGGCATGTCCGAGCACGTCGACGAGGGGCTGCGGTTCAGCATGTCGCTGCCCTCGGGCTGGGAGGAGACCGGCGCGGGCACGTACGCCGCGCCGGACGGCTCGGCCTCCGAGGTGGCGGTCACCTTCGACAGCAGCCCGGCCGACAGCGCGCTGTCCGCCTGGCAGGCGCTGGAGCCGGCCGTCTCCGACGACGGCTCGGACTACGAGTTCCTCAGCGCCTCCCCGGTCGCGTGGCGCGGCTACCCGACCGTCGCGGACTGGGAGTTCGAGCGCACCGAGGACGGCGAGCGCGTCCACGTCCTCACCCGCCTCTTCCGCGTCGACGACGACCAGGGCTACTCGATCGGCGTGAGCTGCGCGGCGGACGAATGGGACGGCGAGACGTGCGAAAGCCTCCGCGATACCGTTTTTGACACGTTCCAGCCACTCGACTGACCGATATCAGGAGTTGACTGCCCGTGGCCGTGGTATGTCTACGGCACGTATCGTGAGAGACCGGTACTGCTACTTCTGCTACGGCCCGGGGGCGTGCGCGGCGGGGAGGTGAGGCATCGTGGACACGTACGAAAGGTACGACGCCTACGCCGGAAGGCTTCTCGCCGATCGCTATCGCCTGCCCAGGACGCCCTCGGAGGAGTTCGAACTCGTCGAATCCCGCGCCTTCGACACTGTCGTCGGCCAGGAAGTCCTGGTGCGGCAGGTGCCGTTGCCCGAGGTGATAGACGCCGAGATGCTCGACGGCGACGGCCGGTCCCGGCCCGCCCGGCGCGGCATGCCCGACGACCGCGCCACCCGCGAGCCCGGGGACCCGATGGTGCGCCGCGCGGTCGAGGCCGCCACGGCGGCGTCCCGGCTGGCCGACCACCCGCGCCTCGACCAGGTCTTCGACGTCTTCGTGCAGGGCGACGGCCTGTGGATCGTCAGCGAATTAGTGGCCGCCAGGCCGCTGGCGGCGGTGCTGGCCGAGCATCGCCTGACGCCCTATCGGGCCGCCGAGGTGGCCGCCGACCTGCTCGCGGCGCTGCGCATCGTGCACGCCCACGGCTGGACCCACCGCAACCTCACCGCCCGCACGGTGATGATCTGTGACGACGGGCGCGCCGTGCTGACGGGCCTCGCGGTGGGCGCGGCCGAGGAGGCGCTGTGCGGCTACGACCCGCTGCCGGGCGGCACGAACGAGACCGCCGTGGGCCTGCGGGCCCAGACCCCGGCCGCCGAGGGCTGGGGCGCCCACCCCCAGCCCGGCGCCGCGACCGGCGAACGCCCGCTGGCCGCCGGCCCCGAGGCTGACCGCCAGGGCCTGCCCGCGGGACCGGAACGGCCGGGGGCCCATGGGCCGTTGGGCTGGCACCCGCAAGGGCACGGCGGTGGCGCCGGATCCGGGGGGGAGGGGGCGAGCCCCTTCGGCTGGCACGCCGAGGGCCAGGGCGGCGGGCAGGGTCGGCCCGAGGGCCTGCACGACCTGGAGGCGGAGCGGCCCGGGGAGTACGGCCCGTTGGGCTGGCAGCCGCAGGGACAAGGCCCCGCGCCCGCGCCCGGGCCCGGCGGGCCGCAGGCGCCGGACTTCGACGGGTGGGACGACGAGCTGCCCGGCCCCGGCACCTTCGACTGGCACACCCAGGGGCAGGGCGTCGGGCTCCAGCCCGACGGCCCGCCATGGACGAACGGCGCGGGCGAGCCGCCCCCCGCGGAGCCCTCGTGGCGCGCGGCGCACCGCCGGGGGACGGGCGCGGAGACGCAGCCCGAATCCCCCGACCGGCCGCGTCGGAACGCCCCGACCGGGCCGTCGGGCAGCCTGCCGGCGGCGTACCAGCGGTGGGACACGGGGGCCGTGCAGCGCGTCGACGCGAGCGCGAGCGCGAGCGAGGGGGAGGACGAGGGGCAGGAGGCCGGTGGCGGCGCCGCCGACCTCGTCGCGCGGATGCGCCAGCAGGGCGGCGGCCGGCAGCCGGACCCCGCCCAGGACGGGCACGACGGCCAGGACGACGCGGGCGCGCTGCCCGCCTCCTGGGACTTCGAGGGGGGCGGGCGTTCCCCGGACCGGGCCGACGACGGCGGAAACCGCGACGCCCGGACCGCCGAGGAGCGGGCCGCGCGCAGCGGCGCGATAGCCGCGTACCGCGCCGGCACGCAGGCGGCGGCCAACGCCAGGCGCGGCAGCGGCGGCGGGCCCGCGGCCCTGCCCGGCCCCGGCCACCCCGACTTCCCCGCGCGCACCGGCTGGGAGCCGGAGCCCCGCCACTCACCCGGCCGCCCCCAGCCGCAGCCCGGGCCGCCCCACCAGCCGGCCCCGCAGCACCATCACCAGCACCAACTCCCGCCCCAGTCCCAGTCCCAGCCCGCGCCGCAGGTCGCCGAGCGCTACCGGGGCCCCGACAGCGCGCTCGCCGCCGAACGCGCCCGGCAGGCCCGCATGACGACCGTCGGCGCGGTCACCGAGCGCTGGGCACCCGAGCAGGCCGGCCCGGTCTACGAGCACTGGCGCCTGGCCCCGCCCGTCGGCCCCGCGGCCGACTTCTGGGCGCTGGGCGCGCTCCTCTTCCGCGCCGTGCAGGGCTACCCGGCCTATCCCGAGGAGAGCGCCGCCGAGCTGACCCAGGCCGTCTGCTCCGAGCAGCCCGCCTTCGCCGAGGACTGCGGCGCGCTGCGCCCCATCGTGGAGTCGCTGCTGCGTCAGGACCCCACCGAACGCCCCAGCGCCGAGGAGCTGCGCGGCTGGCTGCGTTCGCTGCTGCGCAGCGCCCCCGAGCCCGAGGTGGGCCGCAACACGGTCACCGCGCCGCCGCCCGCGCTGGAGCCGGGGCGGCCCTCCGACCCGCGTAGGCTGCCGGTCGTGCGGCGCCGCGGCGTCCTGGTGGGCCCGCTGCGCCGCCGCCCGCGCGCCCGCTCCCGCCCCCGGGCCCGCGCGGCGCCCGGCCCGCGCCGCCTCGGCCGTCTGCTGCTGAGCCTCGTGCTGCTCGGCCTGGCCGGCGCCGTCGTCTACGCCATGGCATTCATGCCGGGCAAGTCGAACGAGTCGAGCGACTCCGGCGAGCAGGGGAACGCCGGCACCGGCGGCCAGGCGGCCGACCCCGGGCCGGTCTCCCCGCCGCCCGCCGAGGGCGAGAACGGCGGCGGCACCGGCGGCGCGGGCGGCGAGGACCCGGACCCGGAGCCGTCCGGCGGCGGGAACCAGCCCACCGACGACGGCGGCGGCCAGGACGTGCCCGAGGGCTTCGTCGCGCGCCAGGACGCGGAGGGCTTCTCGCTCGTCGTTCCCGAGGGCTTCAGCCGCCAGGGCATGAACGACGCCGGCCAGGTGATCTACGCCGACGGACCGCTGGAGATCGTGGTCGTGCCGGGGCGCGACAGCGTCGAGGAGTTCGGCGACGACCTGCTGGACTACCAGCAGGACCGGGAGCCCGAGCTGGAGGCGTACCGCGCCGACGAGTACAGCTCCTTCCGCGACATCTACGAGATAGGCGTGGGCGACTCGGCCATGGTCACCGGCGTCTTCGTCTGGCGGGAGGGCGGCGAGCAGCTCGTCGCCTTCAACCAGGTCGTGGTGATCGAGGGCCACTACCACGTGGTGCTGGTGCGCGGCCCGGCCTCGGAGGAGGCCCGGCTGAACGAGATCAACGAGACCACGGCCGGCAGCTACACCGTCACCGGCTGAGCCGAAGGGCCGGGCGGCCGCGCGGGCGTCACGAGTCTGTACCTGTCGGGCGGCCCGGTGAGCCGCCTGTCCGGGCAGGGCGAGGGCGCCTCCGAGGAGCCGAGCGCAGCCGCCTGGTGGCCCGAGACACCGCCGATGACTTTCCGGCGGTTGCGCGGTCTACCCGTCGACGAAGGGAGCACATCATGCGCAAGATCATCGTTTGCACGTTCCTGACGCTGGACGGCGTCATGCAGGCGCCGGGCGGTCCGGACGAGGACGCCGAAAGCGGCTTCGAGCACGGCGGCTGGCAGAAGCCGGTGGCCGACGACGAGGTCGGCACGGCCATCGCCGGTTGGTACGAGCACTCCGACGCGATGCTGCTCGGCCGCAAGACGTACGAGATCTTCGCGTCGTACTGGCCGACCGCAGATCCCGACAACCCGTTCACCGATCGGATGAACAGCATGCACAAGTACGTGGCGTCTCGGACCCTGACGTCCGTCGCGTGGCAGAACTCCACGCTGCTGGAGGGCGACATCGTCGACGCGGTACGCAAGCTGAAGGCGTCCGACGGCGGCAACATCAACGTCGTCGGCAGCGGCGACCTCGCCCAGACCCTCATGCGGCACGGCCTCGTGGACGAGTACCGGCTGACCATCCACCCGGTGATCATCGGCACCGGCAAGCGGCTGTTCGCCGACGGAGCGATCCCCACTGCGCTGGAACCGGTCAGCGTCTCGACGACGAAGGGCGGCACCGTCGTCGGCGTCTACCGGCCGAGCGGTGAGCCCGGGTACGACAGCTACTAGATTCCCGCGCGGGACATGATGCGCCGTGCTGGAGCACCTGGAGATCCACGACGGCTGAGTTCCGTCACGAATATGTACCTGTCACGGACACCGGGAGCCGACCGCCGTCCGGCCCAGGTATAGATGGGGGGCATGAACAGCGACGGGGGAGCGGCGGACGAGACCACCAGCTACGGACTCCCGCCGCCCACGCAGGTGGCGCCACCGCCGTCCGGCCCCGACGGCGGGGAGGGCCGGCTGCTCGGCGGCCGGTACCGGCTGGCCGTGAAGCTCGGGCACGGCGGCATGGGAACGGTGTGGCGCGCGCATGACGAGGTCGTGGACCGGGCCGTTGCCGTGAAGGAGTCGCGTCTGCCGGAGGGCGTCGCCGAGGAGCGGCGGGCCATGCTTCACCTGCGGATGCAGCGCGAGGCGCGCGCCGCTGCCCGCATCGACCACCCGAACGTCGTCACCGTGTACGACGTGGTGATCGAGGACGGCCGGCCGTGGCTGGTGATGGAGCTGGTGCGCGGCGAGTCCCTCGCCGAGGTGCTGGAGACCGGCACGATCGAGTCCCGGGAGGCCGCCCGCATCGGACTCGCCGTGCTCGACGCCCTGGCCGCCGCCCACGAGGCGGGGGTGCTGCACCGCGACGTCAAGCCCGCCAACGTGATGCTCGGCCGTCACGAGCGGGTCGTGCTGACGGACTTCGGCATCGCCCAGATGGAGGGTGAGCAGGGCCTGACCACCACCGGCGCGTTCGTCGGCTCGCTGGAGTACACTGCCCCGGAACGCGCGGCCGGCCAGCGCCCGGGTCCGGAGTCCGATCTGTTCTCGCTCGGGGTGCTGCTCTACGCGGCGGTGGAGGGCGTCTCGCCGTTCCGCAGGACCAACTCCGGCGCCACGTTGCAGGCGCTGATGTCCGCCGACCCGCAGCCCCCGGTGCGGGCGCCGGGCCCGCTGGGCGAGCTCGTCATGCGGCTGCTCGCCAAGCGCCCGGCAGACCGCCCCAGGCCCGAGGAGATACGCCGGATCCTCAAGGAGGTCATCGCCGCACCGCCCGTCGACGCGACCGTGGCCGCCACCCGGCTGGCCGGCACGGGGACGCTCAGCCTGCGCGCCGGGATTTCCTCGCCCCGCCGTCGCCGTCGCCGCGCCCTGCTCGCCGGCGCCGTGGCCGCCGTCGTGCTGGCGACGACGCTGGTGCTCGCCCCGTTCAGCCCGGCCAGCCCGTTCGGCGACGGCGACGACGCCTCCGCGCTCCCGGAGGGCTGGCGCGCGCACAAGGAGGAGGACTTCCGGATGACGATCGCCGTGCCGGAGGGCTTCCAGCGCTTCGTCGACGATGAGGACGGCAAGGTGGGCTACGAGTCGCCGGACGGCATCTACGGCGTCTACGTGTGGTCCTGGGACGAGGAGGAGGACAGGCGCCCGCTGCAGGTGGCGGTGGAGACGCTCGACGGCTTCCGGGAGGACACCAGCTACGAGGACGTCGACGGCGACTGGAAGGACACCGTGTTCCAGGAGCGCGAGGCCGCCGAGCTGTGGGTGAACGCGCGCGACGCCTACGCCGCCGAGGACGACGACCACCTCACCCGCCGCAGGTCGCTGTTCTACGGGGAGCAGGGTGGCGACCAGCTGTGGCAGGTGCAGGTGAACATGCCCGGCGAGCGAGGGGCCGCCCGCGCCTACGGCGAGCAGTTGTACGCCGACATCATCGAGCACCTGGAGATCCACGACGGATCCACGGGCGAGTCCCCCGGCGAGTCCCCGGGCGAGTCCGCGAACGGCTCCGGCGACGAGTCCAGCTGACCACCGCCCAGAAAGCAGTTACCGCCGGGTAGCCAGCGGCCGCCACGCGGTCGTACCCTCCGCGTATGACGACAGTGGAGTCGCAGTCAGAGCAGTCAGCACAGACAGCACAGACAGCACAGACAGACCTTGAGGCCCGCGCCGCCCAGCTCGTCACCCCCGCGCTCGTGGCGCGGCTGACCCAGGGCGTACACGGCAGCGGCACCACCGCGTGCCACAGCCCGCTCACCGGCCATCGCCTCGCCGAGCTGCCGCAGGCCACCGAGGCCGAGGTCGACGCCGCCTTCGACCGCGCGCGCCGGGCCCAGCGCTCCTGGGCCGCGCGCCCCCTGCGCCGCCGCACCGCCGTGCTGCTGCGCTTCCACGACCTCCTGCTGCGCCGCCAGGACGAGGCGCTGGACCTCATCCAGCTGGAGACCGGCAAGGCCCGGCTGCAGGCCCACGAGGAGGTGCAGGTCGTCGCCGTCGCCGCCCGGCACTACGGCCGCAAGGCCCCGGCGTACCTGCGGACCCGCCGCCGCACCGGCGCCTTCCCCGTCCTCACCAAGGTCCGCGAGCTGCGCCACCCCCACGGCGTCATCGGCCACATCTCCCCCTGGAACTATCCCCTCGAACTCTCCATCGGCGACGCCCTCCCGGCCTTCGCCGCCGGCAACGCCGTCGTGATGAAGCCCGACACCGAGACGGCGCTGACCGCCCTGTGGGCCCGCCGCCTGATGATGGAGGCCGGGCTGCCCGAGGACGTGTGGCAGATCGTGCTCGGCGACGGCCCGGTCGTCGGCCCGCAGGTCATCGAGCGCGCCGACTACGTCACCTTCACCGGCTCCACCCACACCGGCCGCCAGGTCGCCCAGGCCGCCGCCGCCCGCCTCGTCGGCGCCACCCTCGAACTCGGCGGCAAGAACGCCATGCTGGTGCTCGACGACGCCGACCCCGACAAGGCGGCGGCCGGCGCGATCCGCTCCTGCTTCGCCTCCGCCGGCCAGCTGTGCGTCTCCATGGAGCGGATCCTCGTCCACGAGGCCGTCGCCGAGGCGTTCATCGAGCGCTTCACCGAACGCACCAAGGCGATGCGGCTCGGCCCCTCCCTCGACTACGGCACCGACATGGGCCCGCTCGCCTCCGCCGCGCAGCTGGAGCGCGTCACCCGCCACGTCGCCGACGCCCTCGAACACGGCGCGACCCTGCTGGCGGGCGGCCACCCCCGCCCCGACCTCGGCCCGTACTTCCACGAGCCGACGATCCTCACCGGCGTCGAACCGCCCATGCTCGCCTGCGAGGAGGAGACCTTCGGCCCGGTCGTCTCCATCGCCCGCGTCCGCGACGACGCCGAGGCCATCGAGCGCGCCAACGCCACCCCCTACGGCCTCAACGCCAGCGTCTGGACGCGCAACGCCCGCCGCGCCCGCCGCGTCGCCGCCCAGCTCCGCACCGGCACCGTCAACATCAACGAGGGATACGCGGCGGCGTACGGCAGCGCGCAGGCGCCGCTCGGCGGCCGGGGCGACTCCGGGCTCGGCCGCCGCCACGGCGCGGAGGGCATCCTGAAGTTCACCGAGTCGCAGACCCTCGCCCACCAGCGGCTGCTGCCGATCGCCCCCTCCCTCGGCATGGACGACCGCCGGTACGCGGCGTTCATGACCCGCTCCCTGAAGGCGCTGAAGACGCTGGGGTTCAGGTGACGGAAACGGACGTCGACTACGACGTGGTGGTCGTCGGCTCCGGCTTCGGCGGCTCCGTCGCCGCGCTGCGCCTGGCCGAGAAGGGCTACCGGGTCGCGGTGCTGGAGGCCGGGCGCCGCTTCGCCCGCGACGAACTGCCCAGGAACTCCTGGGACCTGCGCGCCTACCTGTGGGCCCCGAGGCTGCGGCTGTACGGCATCCAGCGCATCCACCTGCTGCGCAATGTCATGATCCTGGCAGGCGCGGGCGTTGGCGGCGGCTCCCTCAACTACGCCAACACCCTCTACGTGCCGCCCGAGGCGTTCTTCACCGACCGCCAGTGGGGCGGCATCACCGACTGGCGGTCGGAGCTGGCGCCGTACTACGAGCAGGCCCGGCGGATGCTCGGCGCCCGCCTCAACCCCACCGTCACCCCCTCCGACCGGCACCTGAAGGACGCCGCCGAACGCATGGGCTGCGGCGACACCTTCCACCTCGCGCCCGTCGGCGTCTTCTTCGGCGACGGCCAGGACGCCGACGCGGAGGGCGCGACAACCGCCAAGCCCGGCCAGGACGCGCCCGACCCGTACTTCGGCGGCGCCGGACCAGCCCGCCGCGCCTGCCTTGAGTGCGGCGAGTGCATGACCGGCTGCCGCCACGGCGCCAAGAACACCCTCAACGAGAACTACCTCCACCTCGCCGAACGCGCGGGCGCCGAGGTCCAGCCCCTCACCACCGTCACCACTGTCGCCGAGGCGGACTCCGGCGAGGGCTACGCCATCACCACCGTCCCCACCGACGCCTCACCGCGCCGGCGCCGCAAGCGCCAACGCACCCTGACCGCCCGCCACGTCGTCCTCGCCGCCGGGACCTACGGCACCCAGACCCTGCTGCACCGCATGCGCGACACCGGCGCCCTGCCCCGCCTCTCCGACCGCCTCGGCACCCTCACCCGCACCAACTCCGAGGCCCTGGTGGGCGCCCGCACCAGCCCCCGCCGCTACGGCCGCGAGCCCGACTTCACCCGGGGCGTCGCCATCACCTCCTCCATCCACCCCGACGAGCACACCCACATCGAGCCCGTGCGCTACGGCAAGGGCTCCAACGCCATGGGATTCCTGGCGATCAAGCAGTTCCGCCGGGGCGGCCGGATGCCGCGCCTCCTGGCGTACGCCGCGACCAGCCTCCGCCACCCGCTCCTCTTCCTCACCTCGCTCTCCAACCGCCGGTGGTCGGAGCGCACCATCATCGGCCTGGTGATGCAGACCCACGACAACTCCCTCACCACCTACCGCCGCACGCGCCGCCCCGGCCGTGGCCTGCTCACCGCCCGGCGGGGCCACGGCGCGCCCAACCCCGACCACATACCGGAGGGAGCGGAGGCCGCGCGCCGCCTGGCCGAGTCCATCAACGGCTTCGCGGGCACCAACGTCGGCGAGCTGATCGGAACGCCGCTCACCGCGCACTTCCTCGGCGGCTGCCCCATCGGTGCGGACCCGGAGCACGGCGTGGTGGACCCGTACCACCGGCTCTACGGGCACCCCGGCATCTCGGTCGTGGACGGCTCCGCGGTCTCCGCCAACCTCGGGGTCAACCCGGCGCTGACCATCACCGCGCAGGCGGAGCGCGCCTTGGCCCTGTGGCCGAACCGTGGCGAGGCGGACCCGCGCCCGCCGCAGGAGGCGCCGTACGCCTACCAGCGCCTGGAGCCCGTGCGCCCGCGCCGCCCCGCCGTTCCCGCGGGCGCCTTCGCCGCGCTGCGCTGGTGAAGGCGTGTGAAGAGGCCCATCCCCCGGGGGATTGGGAACGGACCCCTTCGAGGAAGATGACTCGTGCCCGCGTCTCCGGGTTGCCTCCACCGTGATCACGAACGGGACACAGAAACCCCACACCTCGGAGAACGGAGAGAGGCCCCGGCTCGCCGTTACGGAGGGAAAACGGCGGGCCGGGGCCCGTGGTTCAGCACCGGTGACAGGGCGGCGCCGGTGCTGAAGGGCGCGGCGCCCGGGGGGAGAGGCGCCGCCGCCGTTGGCCGGGCCACTGGGAGGGGGTGAGGCCGTGGCCCGCCAACACGCCTTGTCTCATGGCCTTGTTTCTGCCCCTGTCTGCATCGTCGTGGATGCCGCTCCCATCCCGCAAGGCTCGTGACGGATGCTGTGCGGCCGGTTCCCGGCGTCCCGGGAACCGGCCGCCCCACACTGTGACCGGCCGCTGTCCCCTGCTGCCCGGTCACCGCACCGGAACGAGGTCCCACGACGCGGAGCCCTCGCCACACCGGGAAGGTCCTTGACGTCTCTTCGCTCCGGGGACAACCCATTCAACGAAGCCGCTCGCAGGCCGGTCACGCGCCGTACGGGTGACTCGCCGCACCCGCGTTGGTTGACGTCTCAGGCCCGGCCCCGGCACAGCTCCAGCAGCGTCATCGCCAGCTGCGTGCCCGGCCGCCCCAGCTCCTCCCGGTAGCGCCGCAGGATCTCCATCTCCCGCGCCAGGTGCACCCGCCGCCCGCCGGAGGCGAGCCGGGTGCGCTGGATGCGTTCGGAGACGGCCATCCGCTCGCGGATCAGCGCCACGATCCGGTCGTCCAGCGCGTCGATCTCGCGCCGCGCCTCCTCGATCCCGGCCGTGGCCGTCGCCGTGGCCGCGCCCGTGGCCGTCGCCGCGGCCGTCGGCGCGGGCGTATCGCCGGCTGCCGTGTCCCTGCTCGTGTTCATCGGTGGCTCCTTGTGGTGGAGGAGCCCCGGTCCCGCCCGGCGGCCCGCGACGCCGACGCCCCGGGCCACTGGGGCCCGGGGCGCCTGGGGAAGTCGCTTCGTCGTCAGTCAGCAGCGCTTCGCATGGCAGGCGGCCGGGCCGCTGCCATAGGTAAAGACGAAGACGCTGCTGCTGTGCATGCACCCCAGTATGCCAGGTGCCCCCGTCGGTAGACTCGGACCCCAGGAACCCTCACGCCGCCAGGCACCACAGGCACGAAAGGCAGCCGAAGTGGCCTCCCCCCTCACCCCCCCGGACACGGTCCTCGTCGTCGACTTCGGCGCTCAGTACGCCCAGCTCATCGCCCGCCGCGTCCGCGAGGCCCGGGTCTACAGCGAGATCGTCCCCTCCACCACACCCGTGGCGGAGATCCTCGCCCGCAACCCCAAGGCGATCATCCTCTCCGGCGGCCCCGCCTCCGTCTACGCCGACGACGCCCCGGGCATCGACCCCGCCCTCTTCCGGGCCGGGGTGCCGGTCCTCGGCATGTGCTACGGCTTCCAGCTCATGGCCCAGGCCCTCGGCGGCACCGTCGACAACACCGGCGCCCGCGAGTACGGCCGCACCCGGCTGGCCGTCTCCAAGCCCGGCTCCACCCTCTTCGAGGGCACCCCCGACCAGCAGCAGGTGTGGATGTCCCACGGCGACGCCTGCTCCGCCGCGCCCGAGGGCTTCACCGTCACCGCCTCCACCGACACCGTCCCCGTCGCCGCCTTCGAGGACGACGCCCGCCGGCTGTACGGCGTGCAGCACCACCCCGAGGTGATGCACTCCACCCACGGCCAGCAGCTCCTCGAACACTTCCTGTACCGGGGCGCGGGCATCACCCCCGCCTGGACGGCCGGGAGCATCGTGGAGGAGCAGATCGCCGCCGTGCGCGCCCAGGTCGGCGAGGCGGGCCGGGCCATCTGCGCTCTCTCGGGCGGCGTGGACTCCGCGGTGGCCGCCGCCCTCGTCAACCGCGCCATCGGCGACCGGCTGACCTGCGTGTACGTGGACCACGGCCTGATGCGCAAGGGCGAGACCGAGCAGGTCGAGAAGGACTTCGTCGCCGCCACCGGCGTCTCCCTGAAGGTCGTGGACGCCTCCGAGCGCTTCCTGGAGGCGCTGGCGGGCGTCAGCGACCCGGAGCAGAAGCGGAAGATCATCGGGCGGGAGTTCATCCGCGTCTTCGAGGCCGCCCAGGCCGAGCTGGTCGCCCAGGGCGACTACGCCTTCCTCGTCCAGGGCACCCTCTACCCCGACGTCGTCGAGTCCGGCGGCGGCACCGGCACGGCGAACATCAAGTCCCACCACAACGTCGGCGGCCTGCCGGAGGACCTCGGCTTCGAGCTGGTCGAGCCGCTGCGCCGCCTCTTCAAGGACGAGGTGCGGATGGTCGGCCAGGAGCTGGGCCTGCCGGACGAGATCGTCCACCGGCAGCCGTTCCCCGGCCCGGGCCTGGCCATCCGCATCATCGGCGAGGTCACGCGGGAACGCCTCGACACCCTCCGCGAGGCCGACGCCATCGTGCGCGAGGAGCTGACCGCCGCCGGGCTCGACCGCGAGATCTGGCAGTGCCCCGTCGTGCTCCTGGCCGACATCCGCAGCGTCGGCGTCCAGGGCGACGGCCGCACCTACGGCCACCCGGTCGTCCTGCGCCCCGTCTCCTCCGAGGACGCCATGACCGCCGACTTCTCCCGCCTCCCCTACGACCTGCTGGCGAAGGTCTCCACCCGCGTCACGAACGAGGTCGCCGGCGTCAACCGCGTCACGCTCGACATCACGAGCAAGCCTCCGGCGACGATCGAGTGGGAGGGAGCCGTCCGCCACCCCCGCCCACC